>CAZTLA010000129.1:0-8548 GCA_964614365.1 uncultured Syntrophales bacterium
CTCTTCTTCGCCTAAAGGCGAGGGGTTTCCACCATCCCCGGAGGGGACACTAAAGAATTAGAAATGGAATAATTGACCATCATGCCGCTTGAGAATGGACGAACTTCCTGCACTGCTGTCCCAACGTTGATTTTTGAAGGTAATCAGCTTTTCCTGCGGGGACCAGTACCTCTGCATGGCCTTCGCACAGCTTACTTATCGCGAAAGCCTCAGAGATATCCAGGTCTGCCTGCGGGCAACCCAATCCAGGCTTTACCACCTGGGCATCAGAGGAACGGTCTCCCGCAATACCCTCGCTCATGCCAATCAGACCAGGAACTGGCTAAGTCACCGTACCTCCGGCAAAGCCGGAGGTACGGTGACTCGTTTCGCCAACGTCTCCCGGCGCGCCTTGTTTCGGATATGCTCTTGCCACTCCACCGGATCGGATGCGGAACCCGTCATGACGATCTTGATGGATATCTGGTTGTTATTGCGCTTGTCGTTCTCGTCCGCATCATGGTGATGATCGTGATCATTCTGATGGTCCTGTTTCCAGTCGGGCCGGATCGCGGTGATGGCGTTGTAGAGCCCCACGCAGATGCGGCGGCTCATGCCGACGATCATCGCCTTGCCGTCCATCGCCTCCAGGCGGTCCTCGAAATGCTTCAACCAAATCTTCGGCGATTAGCCGGACGCGCTTCTCCGCGCCGACGAGAGCTTCAAGCTGCGCCCATTTGGTCTTGAGCTTTTCCTTGCTTTCGATCACCTCGCCTTCGGTCACCTCTTCGAATTCCGGATCAATGTGCGGGCGTTCGGATTCCTTCAGTGATGCCGGGCAAATCGGACACGGTCATGCAGGCGCGGAGAGTCTCTGCAAGGGCCACGTTCACCGCATGATATTGGTGATAACCGGCCATTTTCTTGATGAGGACCCCGCCGCCGGTATCCTCGAAGACGACGAAGTGCCGGACCATATCCAGGAACCGCCGTTTGTCGAAAACGCCCTCCAGGACGACCTGCAACTGCGGCAGGGAGGCATCAGCCAATGCCTCGCCTTCAATGGTCCGCCAGGGCATGAACCATTCCTTGTCGACCGTCAGGGTCCCGATCCGGACCTGGACGCCGTCGGAGATGACCAGGGCTTCATTGAACGCAAAAAGTGAAGGGATCTGCTGTTTAGGCGAAGCACCGCAATGAGTTCGGCCGTTGGGGCGATCATGACCAGGTCCCTCCCTAAAAACTTATTTTAGGGTAAGAATACTATCCTTAAAACCGGTATTCAAGTTTTTTTCGTTTGTCTTGGGGCAGAACTTTGCAGTTGTTTACCGGGGGCGATTTCCAGTCCCGACAGAATCGTGTAGTCAAGACTTTCCAGCCAGGCAAGGGCAGCTTGTTCGACGATGGATTCGCTCAGATGCGCCATGTGGCGTCCTAATAGTAGTGGCGAATTATTATTTGCCGTTACGGGGTTTTCGCGGTCGAATTCCCATCGCATGGGGTTGTTCGCGATGTATTCCCGGATACGGTCAACTCTTCGCGTGTTTCAACTCGAAGTCAAATGAACCGCTCCACAGATCGAGAGTGCGCCTTTGTATTTGCAATTGGTGAGTACGGTCCATGAAAAAATGACATGAGCCGGATATTGACGCCACCGTAACTGTTTGGTGGTGAGCAGTCATCCGGATTAAGGATTGCGGATCGAAATCTGATTACCTGCTGCTTTCTTTGTATGACGAAGATGAACTGTCGATTAGGCACGGATAAGCCATTCATCTTCTTTCAGGACTACTGCGTAAGTTTCATGAATTCCGCCATGATGTCGGGCGGCTGGTTGAATGCATAATTGATGGTCTTTTCAATCTCGTTCGCCGTAACAAATTGGAGCTCCATGTCTACTTTCCGGGCCTCGGCCTGTGCATCGGGATCCGCAGACACCCTGGCAAAGGCATCTCTCAAGATATTCATCGTTCCTGCCGGCGTTCCCGGAGGACAGGCATAGGGCCGCCCCATCAGATCAGTGATGGAAAGCATGCGCATAACCGCCTTCCCTTTCTTATCAACCGTAAGATTTTCATTGACCGGCAGATTCTCCGTTTCCTTTGTCGCCACATAGCCGCGAACGAGGGGACGAACCAAGCCCCTGTCGACAAAAGGTTTAAAGCTGTCATAGGAGCCGGCCCGTGAGTCAACCTCATTTCGCTCCAATGCCAGCATGCTCTCAGCACTCGCCGTATACATGATGAGTTTTATGTTGAGACCGCAATACTCCTGGAGCATTCTCGGAAAACGTAATTGGCGGCAATAATGCTGTCCGCTCCTGCCATATTTTCGATGATGACCGTGGGCTTACCCGGAACATACTTGGGAAGATATTTTCCCACCAGCCTTGCCATGCGGTCATAGCCCCCACCCGGACTGAATCCCACAACGATCCTGATTACCTTGCCTTCATAGTAAGGGGCCGCCATGACTTCCACGGATTGACCAAAAACAAAAAGTAGAGAACCGATTATGATAGTGGCGTACTTTCTCATTTCTCGCCCCCCCTTTTCTCCATGGCATCATGGGTGAAAACGGTAAGTATATTTTCAGGAAATGTTCAATAAGCGCTTCGCATTTCCGGAAAAGATCCCGGCAAGCTCTTCCCGCGTTACATTCATCAGTTCCACGGAGCGGATAACCTCGCCCAACGCAAGATGCCCCTTTTCGGCGCCGCCAGGATAGGGGTAGTCGCTGGCGAAGACCATGTTGTCGGCGCCGAAGAAGGCGTGGCCGCAGTTCAGCGCCGCTACGTTCCCATCCACATTGGTATCGGCATAGAATTTTCTGAAGTAGTCGAGGGGCGGTCTCTCCAACTTCATCAGGTCTCTTCCCTGGCTCTCTGCGGTCAGGCCCTTCGGAACGCGTCCCGCGAAAAAGGGAAGCATGGCGCCGCAGTGATGGGCGATGAATTTTATGGCGGGGTATCGTTCCATGATACCGCTGAAGACGAGCCGCGACATGGCCAGCGTGGTTTCAAAGGGCCACGCGAAAATCCTGAACAGGTCGTACCGTGAATGCGTTTCATCCGGATAGTCCGGTGTCGTGTAGTCCCTGGTCGGGTGAATCAGGATGGGCAAATCGTAGTGGGCCATCCGTTCATAGATCGCCAGGAACTCCGGCCGGTCCAAGGGTTTGCCATTGATGGAACTGAATATCTGGATGCCCCGCAACCTCAAGCTGCCGATGGCCCGTTCCAATTCATGCATGGCGGCGTCGGGATCGTTGTAGGGCAGGCACGCCACGGCGGCGACAAAGCGGTCCGGATACCTGATCACGAGCTCGGCCATCTCATCGTTGGCTATGCGGGCCACCTCCGCGGCATCACTCGGCGCCAGGACATGCTCCAGCGGGGGAGCGCCAAGATTCAACACCTGGCGCAGTCCGCCGTATTGATCCATGACCCTGAATCGCGCTTCCAGACTTGTCAAGGCAGGCACCCGGTGCGTGTTTGCCAGGTAATAGGACGTCCCGGCAGCCTTCTTGAAGAGCGCCTCCTTGTATTTTGGCGGTATGATGTGACAGAAGATATCGATCTTTTCGCCGGAGTACATTTTTTTTCATCTCAATCGAGAGCAACATCGGTGCTCCGGATTGCGCTCCAGTCGGCAGTTTTCCCGCCGGTTTTGAACGTTCCCTGCATCGTGTTGCCGTTCACCCGACCGGTGTATCGCCTGTCACCGAGGGTGAAGCTGATCTGATCACCGTTGAGTTTGCCATCCTTGATCTGTATAGTATTTGCACCCGATTGAAGCTTACCGGAGATCATCTGGAATTGCTGCCTGAACGTAAGCTTGCCATGAGGAAGCATCCAGGCGCCTTCCACTTTTGCAGGTACGATCCAGAGGTAGGCCTCGCAAAAACGATTGTCACAACCTTCCTCCGGTTTGACGGCAACTGTTTGGTCGGCTTTCCACTCTGCCATATCGAAGGAGTTCGAAACGATACGGGTGCCGGGCTTGAGACCGAGAATCTTTGGGCGAAGCTGAAGGTTGATGCTTGGCAGGAGAAACATGGTAATCACTGACGCTTGAGAAAAATCACTCTCAAATATGTCTGCCCGAACGAAGTGGGCTTTGTCGCCGACACCTTCCTTGGCGGCATTACGCTCCGATAGTGCGACCAGGTCCGGGTTATATTCGATGCCGATCGCACGGGCGCCGCGTTTTGCAGCAGTGATGACAATACGGCCGTCACCGGAGCCGAGGTCGATCACGTAATCTTGTGGCGTGACTTTTGCCAAGTTTAACATTTTGTCCGCCAGCGCCTGTGCGGTCGGCACCCATACCACATCCTTGCCTTCCTGGCCAACCTCCGGTTCATAAGTGCCGCTCTGAGGCTGCGCCTGTCCAAATACACTCGTCGCAATAAGACAGATACAAAGCGTTACGAGAAATCGCCGTACATAAGAATGGATAACCATGTCTCGCCTCCAGTTATTATGATCGCTTTCAACGGCAAGGGGGAACCGCCTTGCTGCACTACTTTATTTCATCAATGACTCTTTACCCCCGCAGTTTGAGGAGTATATGAAGAAGGATATTGAGTGTCAATTCAATTTTACCCGCCCCCTGTCCCGTTAAGATCCGAGAGCTTATTCTTGCTTTCCTGATTCAGAAAATTCCATAAGCCGATCTCCTTCAGGGTATCGATGGTCGGTATTCCGGAGGCGTTCCAGCCCCGTTCGTCATAATATGCGCGGATCAATTTTATTAATTGTTCTTTCCTGCGGCTCATCAGACTATCCCGCTTTCCCCCCGTCTTCATGTTCTGAACCTCTGCAAGGGGTTTTTCCAGAAGCTGCGCGAGTTCGCGGTTGTAATACTCGTGCTCGGAATCGTAGAGAAGATCATCAATGGGCCCTATTGCCCTGTCAGGAATCCAGTCATAACTGCCCGTATTGCCGCCATAGCGCATGACGTTCATGACCCGCTGTAAATTGATGTCCCGATCGGTCTGCTCGAAGATTTTTTCCCAGGTCATATCCGTGCCCAGCATGCCATTATAGAATTCGGCATAGATTTTCTGAGAGGCTGGATTGATGTATTTATCCGTATTGGGCATCGTTGCCGATTCGGGATTAAAGACATCGACCCAGGGCAGTTTGCAAAGCCCCAAATTGTCGTTACCCAGACGGACTCTCGGATAGGTAATCAGCGCCCGGGCTTTATCCTGGAAGGTCGGGAAGGCGCCCAGCATGTCCACCTTGACGAGCCAGGCGGCGGCATGATGAGCCCCGATGTCGCTGGCGGCAGCATAGGAGCCCTGCATGGACAAGGATCGATGGGTCCGATACAGAGAGAAGGGAAGCCCTTTGGAGTGCATGGCAAATTGTTCAAGTTCTCTGCGGGGATGGGGCTTTCCCGTTCTCCCGGCGTATTTGTCCGCAATCCAGTCGATCAGTGCCAGCATGCCCTTTCCGGCTTCTCTTGCCAATTCCGTTTCCCCGTACGCAATTTGATGGATGAACGTCAGTGCCGCTTCCTCATCTCCCCACCTCAGCACGAAACCGCCCGAATCTTCCTTAACCAGGTATTCCCTCTGGAAACATTCCATCAGGAAAGCCATAATGACTGCCGTTGTTATGGTATCGATTCCATAATTGTCGCAATGCCAATTGGCCTCCATGATGAATTCCGGATTCCATATGCCCAGGTTGGAACCGAATCCGGCCGCCGTTTCATACTCCGGACCATCCACCCACACTTTGCTGCCTTTGTGCTCCCCTGCTGCCAGCGTCACCCAACCGCCCTTGGTGCATTGAAGATTGCAGCCCGGGAAGCAGCCGTCAAGGCCTCGATGATCAAAAAGGTGTTCTGCATAATATTTTCCACAGATCTTTGACGCCTGGGCGTCCGAACCGAACTGGTAATTCTTGACGGGCAGAGACTGATATTCCTCCTTGTTCATGAAGGTGATCAGCCCCGCCGAGCCCTTGCGATACATACTCAGGGATTGGGGATCGACCTCCTTGATAATGTGATGGAGTTTCGCTCCCGCTTGCTTCACCTTGCTCCAGTCCGCTGCGCCATAGGGATTTTCGCCATGTGGGTAATGGGAAAGGATGACAATCGCCCGGATTTTCTTGTCCATCATCACGGTGCCCAGGCCGGTTCTCCCTGCCTGCTTGGTCCGGAAAAGTCCTTTGGTCCCATCCACCGGCTTGGCGGCGTCGAAATAATGGCTGTTGATGCATCCGTAGGTGGTATTGCCGGCGCCGATTCCTGTCGTCACAAAGACGATGTCATTCTTACGAAAACCCTCCTGGATAAATTTCTCAACGATAGCGTTTTGCAAATCAAAAACCTGCCCAAGGGACGGAACCGCGGTCACGGATATTTCCTCTTTGAAACTATCGATGACGATCATGCAGTCATCTTCAGACTTGCCCGTTATTTCCAGTGCATCGAATCCGGCATATTTCAGATAAGCGCCAAAGTGTCCGCCAAAATTGGAAACGCCGGGAATACCGGTTATGGGGGATAAGGAAATGGCCATACACTTGCTCGTTCCGGGAAATTGCGGAATGCCCCCCAAAGGCCCCGGTGAAAGGATCAGGGGGTTTCCCGGATCGGAGGCAGTCATTTCGGCCGTCATCCGCCGGTGAAGCAGATAGAGCCCCAAACCTCTGCCGCCGATGAAAAAATCTCTGACTTTTGGATCCAGCTTTGGTGTGGCTGTAATGCCTTCATCCAGATCTATGGTAAGAATTTGATTTGCATATCCATGATTTAATGGTGATTTCGAATATTTCATTGCTCCTTGCCTTTCTCTGCCCTATTGAATATGAACCCGTGACCAATAAAAGTAAACCGGTATTCCCGTAACGATGAGTATTAACCCGGCACATACTTCCGCAGGGCGCTCAATGATGGTACTTATCAGAAGTGTGACGCAAAAAATCACAAATAGCGCGGGAATGAACGGATAGCCGAAGATCTTATCAGTGATAATGCGTTTTTTCTTAAGCACGAACAAACCAAATACCACTGAACCATAAAAAATGAATGCGGCGAAGACAAGCATATCCGTCAGTTGATCGAATGTCCCGGACATGACCAGGATTGAGACCCATAGGCACTGAATTATGAGTGACCGGTGAGGTGTTTTATATTTCGGGTGAGCATTTGCCGTTCCTTTAAAAAACAATCCATCCCTCGCCATGGCGTAATATACTCTTGGTGCCGCCATTGCGCCGCTATTTGCGGCGCCAAAGGTCGACACCATGATCAAAAGAGAAATCAAGATATAACCGCCATGGCCGACGATCGTACTCATGGCTTCCGCAGCAGCAATGGCATTCTTATTTTTGCCAAGTTCAATGAACGAATCGACGGGCATGACATATAAATATGCGGCATTCGTTACCATATAGATAACGGTGACACCGAGAACGCCCGTGATAATGGCAATGGGAAGATTTCTGGAACAGTTTTTGACTTCACCGGATAACGACGTTATGTTTGCCCATCCGTCATAGGCCCAGAAAGCGGATAGCATCGCCACAAAGATACCCGTAACATATCTAAAGAGCGTCGCTGAATGATGAGATGCCCTCATGGATGGCTGCACTATATTGTCCATGCTTCCCGTACTGAAAAACAATGCCAGCACTATTAATAACCCGATTCCCAGAACCTTTGCCGAGGAAAAAATATTTACCAGCAAGCCCCCATAACTAACACCGAAATAATTGACGGTGGTTATGAAGATAATAGCCGCAATGGTCATTAGCTTCACGCCAAGGTTGTCAAGCGGATAGATATAACCGAAGAAACTGATTCTTTCGTAAATTTCCGGTAAATGACGCAAGGGGAATACATTGTTAACCGACTGGCCAAAAACATAGGCGATTGAAGCGATAGAGGCCGACTGTATGACGGTAAAACCGCTCCATCCATAGAGAAACGAGAAAAATTTCCCATAGCTGATTTTAAGATACTGATATTGTCCGCCTGCTTCACTGGTTATCTTTGAGATACTGGCCACACTGAGTGCGCCAAGAATTGTGACCAACCCCGCAAGCAACCAGCTTAGCAAAATCAGCTTGGAAGACTGGAGCGTTATTGCCATCGGGGTTATTTTCTTAAATACCCCCGAACCAATCATGGAGCCGACAACCACCATTGTCGCAGTAAAGACACCCAGTTTGCGCGAAAGGCCGCTATCATCCGAAGGTTTTGCATCTCGTTGCATGGAATCACTATTACCGTAATTGGCAGAAAAAGTCGAAGCCCCTCAAAGGTTTGATAACCAATGGGGGGCTAAATACACGAGAGCCGCCTATGCCGTCTCGTCCTCTACTGGAGTCATAAATTAAATTCTTGGTCTATTGAGGGGCGACAATCGCCACAAAGACCCTGCGGTTCTTTAATCACTTAACTTCCCGTTTCATGACTCACTACGCGCATGGCAGTGGCTCGTTTTCCTATTAAATAATGTCGGACATCGTTCCTGTCAAGAGGGAGATATAAGCAGGAACAGATGTCCCCTTTACCCGCATTCTGCCTATTTGCTTACGGAGCTT
>CAZTLA010000130.1:0-8431 GCA_964614365.1 uncultured Syntrophales bacterium
ATTCTCTGCAATAAGCCCGTCATCGCTTCCATAGTGATTTTCCTCATTTTATGTGACATTCCAGGCATAGGGCGCTACCGTTGTTGCTCATGACAAGTTTCTTGGGCGCCGTTGAATACAGGCTATGGCAGGAACCGCACCCCATCTTCCCGCTGAACAGACGGATTTTCTTATTTATAGCAGCGGCAGGTCTATAGCGTCCCTTTCTCTGCGCCTGTCCGTAGTCAACGCCGATGGGATGAGTAAGGCCGATTCCCTGCGTGTGATTCCAAAGCCCCGATCCTATGGCAACATACTGGTACTTGCTGAACGTTCCGTCATGGCAGGACAGACAATCTATGGACTCCTTATCCAGGGGTTCGTTCAGATTTTTTATTTCATACTGCGGCTGATGAAGCGACGATGCCGTAACTTCATGTCCATGTTTGCCCTGGGCAAGGAGCGCGCCCTTATGGCACCGGATGCAGAACGCTTTCCCGCTTGCTCCGCCCATGAGCAGGTATTTGCCCGTTCCATGCACGGTGTGGCAGGTGACACAGGTCATCTTGCCCGCCCAGTCGAGTTTCATATCCGCCGGCAGGGGGAAAGAAGGCTTTATTCCGGAAGGATGAGACAACTCCGCACCTGCCGTTTTATGACATTCTTCGCACAGAATATCAATATTTTTGACAAATAAAGGCTTTATCCCCGGTTTCGGTTCCGTAAGATGGCACTTCAGGCACTGCCCCTCGAAGTTATGGCTTCCGGCGCATTTCAGTCTGCCATCCGGATTTAACAGCGAGACAGCAACAACATCAAGGAGTAGTAAAGCGATTAAGAATATTTTCCATTTTACCGACATGCTGTCTTACTTTCTTTACCGCGGCTGCATCGTATTCTGATTTTCCCTCGTTAAGCCGGCTTCTCCTGAATTTTTCCATACCGATGGAAAACCTGCAAAAATTATACTTGAGTTCCCGAAACGGCGTATTCAACTTTTGTGTCATCTCGTTAAATTTATCCGCCAGAATTTTCCCCTGGTCTGAAGAACGGAAGCTGATATCCGAATTTGCCAAATCGCCGTTTTTCAATCGTTCAATATTTTGTTCGAGCTTGAATATGGGCCCCCCCACCTTGTGGGAAACGAAAAGAACGAGCAGAATCGTGAACAGGCAGGCAAGAACAATCTCGAAGATTCCGATGAGGAGCAGGGAAATTAACAGCATTTCCCGTGCATGCTGAAAACTGGATATGAATGAGGCATAAAGACCCATCGCTCCACCCGGCATCACGAAGAAGAAGAGGAGACTGCTCAAAAGGGACACCACGATGAGACCGAGGCAAAATCTGACAATAAACTTCCTTTTAAAACCGCTGTCAATATAGGCTTCTATGTCCATTATCGCCTCCTGCTAAAAAGGTCTTACAATCTTGAGAGAAAAGGTCTGTTTGTCGTAGGGGATGCCGAAGCTGTTTTCCTGGCGCCAGCTCTGTTTGAGTTCGACAAAAATCCTCCTCACTCGCCAATTGATCGACGTCTCCCAGATATATGCCGTTCTTTCCGGGGAAAGTCTGGAGTCTGCCGTAGGGGGCACCGTTTCAAGATTCGTTCTGTTCCATTCCCCCCGCAGGGAACAGTCAAAAAAAAGGCTTCTCAGCGGCACGGCCCGGAACAGTATCTGGCTGTATAAGAAAGTGCTCTCCGTGGTGCTTGAGGTACTGCCCGATCCGCCCGCGCCTCCGCTCCCGCTTCCTGCGGATTCGCTTTTCTGATCGTTCCAGACGCCGCCGCCGTTTATGTTGACCTGTTTGTTTTCCGAGACATAGACGTTCCAGAAGTAGTTGAGATCGACGCTCATGGTTTTCGATGTTCGCTTATCGGATTGCAGTGTTGATGCGCCTGCTGCCGTTATCGTCAGGGTATCGCTCCTGGAGTCTTCCACCAGGTAGCGCACCGTTGACTGCAATTGCAGTCTTTCCGTGGGCGCCGCATTCCATCCGGCGTTGAGCTGCCAGTTGCTCGTGTCTCCACCGGGGGACGAGTAGGTTTTTCCCGTGGAAGCGCCGAACCTCAGATTCGAGTTCAGCCAGGGGAAGTTTTTATCGGCAGAGGTACTAAGCCCTATGTTCTCGGTTTTTCTATCTTCATTATTTGTTTCCTGACTAAGAATAACTCCCGCAGTGGGCGCAACCCTCAGGTTCCATCCGGACACGGCCTTCAAATAATTAAGCGTCCCGGAAACGTTCTCGGAGATGGTCTTGTTGTCGCCCCCCGTGTCATAATAACTGCCGCCCAGGGCGCCGTTCAAGGACCATTCAGGGTTAATTTGATATATCGTGTTGTTATTGACCAGCGCGTTCCACCCCTTGGTATTCGTACCCTGGACGGTATTTTGCCCGGCATCCTGTCGCTCAAAATAATAGAGGTTCACCGAGGTATCGTTGCTGAAATTCTCCGATGGTCGATAACGGAGGAAGGTATTGGAGTTTATGTTGGTATCTTTTGTGTTGCGCAGGGGCGTCGGGTTCAGGGGAGATGAGTTTACGCTTTCGATATCCCAGTTCACCCCGTTGCCCTTGATGGTCACGGAACTCCACTGTGCCGCCAGGATAAGCGAGGAAGCGCCGCCGATCGTTTCCACGCCGCTGGGCGTTACGGTCACGGTATTGACCGAGGCGTCAATCTTGACGATGCTGAAGATGACGCCGGCTTTTCCAACGGCGGTGGGCAGGGTTGCGGTTAGATTGCCCGCGACGGCGTTGAACGTCACGGTCTCATCCGCTGTCGTTAAGGTATAGTTTGTCGATTTTTCCGTGACACGCCCCGTGAGGATGTTCTGACCAACGTCCCGGCTTTTCGTTGAGGTAAAACGAATATCTTCGCGCAGGTTCATCGTCGGCGAAAAGTTTTTTTCCAGATAGGCCGTCGCTTCGTGAGCGGTGGAACTGCCGCGATTCAGGGAAGACGTCACGGATGTATCCCGATGTTCCGTGTTATCCTCCGTATCCGTATAGGCATACGCGTACCGTCCGGAAAATCCATACACATCCTTGTGTGCATTCAGCCTGACGTTGCGCACGGTTCTGTCAATCCGCTGGGCGCCGCTGGTTCCTTCCTGCAGTTCCTCGTCGATGCTTATGGTGGTGGGAAAGATTTTGTAATTCAATTGCATCATGGCGCCACGCATGGTTGAGGTCTGGGTCACCAGGGAACTCCCGGCGCTCGATATGGCGGGAGTGACGGTTTGCGTTGTGTCCCTGTTTGTAAACAGGGACGTTGCAAAGGGCCGGCCGGCAAAAATCTCGGTATTGGCGTTATACCCCAGGTTATCGATATCCGAGGAATCGCCCTTCGTCTTCGTAGTTCCCTTTGTCAAGGAAACGCCTAACTGGTATGTCAGGAGCCGCGGACTTAGGACGAAACTACTCACATCGAGCTTGTATTTGTGTTCAAAGGAACTGAAATCCGAGTCCGAGCCCGCGGAGTTCTCCTGCTCTTTTTTGAATTCCGCGCCGATGGAGCCGGTCAAATGGTACTTTCCAAAGCGCGCCGCAGAGGCCGTTCCTGCCCCCCAGAGCGTCTCACCGATCAGAAAAAAAAAAGCCGCCAGCGCCACTAAACGCATTCCAGTCCCCCTTTGCATAGGGGAGGGAAGTGCCATGTCATTCCCGCGCAGGCGGGAATCCAGTCTTTTTTTTAAGCCCTCATTCAGTAAAGATCTCAATCTTCGCATTCTCCCTGAGAGTCTTTACCAGATCAGCGAGCCTTATTGCCACCTCTTTTTCTTCCAGGTCCTTCTTCAGTTTGTCTTTAATTTCAGCGAATTCAAGCTGCCGGGGGGGTATGGTATCCACGACCTTCAGGATATGATATCCGTAAAGAGAAGTGACGATCCCGCTCATCTCTCCTTTTTTCATGGCAAAAGCCGGGCCTTCCACCTCCGGCTCCAATCGTCCCCGATGGACCACTCCCAGGTCGCCCCCTTTCACCCGGCTCGGGTCATCGGAATTATCCCAGGCCAGCTTCTCAAAATCATCGCCTTTTTGAAGTTTCTGATAGACCTCTTCCGCCTTCTTCTTCAGTTTCTCTTTCTCTTCCTTTTGCGCCTCGGGCGGGACCTTGATCAGGATATGGGAGAGCCGCACTGCCTCGGGTTTTTGGAATTTCTCCTGATTCTTTTTATAGTAATCGAGCAAGTCCTTTTCCGGCATTTCCGCCCTTTTATAGACCTCTTCCTTGAGAAAGAAATCGGCCAGCATCATGTGCTCGATCTTTTTCCGGACGCCTTCTTCCGTCACGCCGTGCTTTTTCAGCGCCTCCGTGAAGGCATTTTTTGAGGGGTATCTTTTGATAATTTCTTCCAACCGCTTGCCGATGTCGCCTTTGGCGACCTTATAGCCTTTTTTCAGGCCGGCCCGGTAGAAAAGCTCCTCCCTGATCAGGTTATCGAGGGCCTTCTTCCGAAGTTCTTTCATGGTTTCCGGCGTGACATTGCGGTGGTATGATGCCTGGGGAATGAGCGCCGACATCGCCTCGTCAACCTCCTTCTGGCTGATCGGCGCGCCGTTTACCCGCGCCGCCGGCTTCACTGCCGCATTCTGCGGTTCTGCGGCAAAAAGCGGTGTGAAAGCAAAAATTGTCAAGAAAGCAAAAATCGTCATTCCGGCGGAGGCGGGAATCCAGAAGGCATCCCCTCTCCTCTTCTTGTCATCTCCGCGTTCCTTATCGTCATTCCCGCGCAGGCGGGAATCCAGCAGGTGGGAAACCATATGATAAACACTGGATTCCCGTTTCCACGGGAATGACACGAGACCTTTGCATAACGTCATAGCAAGCGCTTGACCCCGATGCTGCGCATCGGCGTTATTGACGAAAGAAACTTCTATTTCCTCTCCCTTGATGGGAGTGGGGGAGGGTGAGGGTGAACAACCAGCAACATTACCCCCTCCCCTTAATCCCCTCCCGCCAGAGGCTGTGTCGCAATCAGTCGTTCGCTCTTCGACGTGCTCAGGACGAACGGCTAAGGGATTGATTTTTAATATGCCGTAGTCCGTTCGTGGTGAGCTTGTCGAACCGTGAACGGACTTGTGACACAGTCTCCCAGGGGAGGGGAAGTTTCTGAGGAGGCGCTTATGCGTTGCGGCAATCCGAAGTCGTAAAGCCGGTCCAACTTTAACGATTGGACCGGCTTTAAAAGGCCTGCATATTTTGGCGATGGCACGAGCAATCATTGTCGAGATCCTTCTCTATAGGCCTTTCGAGGCTCTGTTTCTCTTACATAAACAAAGAGAAGGAGGGGTTGGCCCCCCTCCTCTTTGAGATGAAGAGATGTTACGAACAAATACTGTCTGCTACTTTGTATGACACTTCAAACAAAGAGCGCTTCCGGCATTGGTGTTCCGCAGGAAGTTTCCATTTGTATTATCATGCACATTGTGGCAGCTTGCACACTCAACCTTGGCGGTATAAAGCGGAATGCCGTCTACGACCTTCAAGGCGCTGGCCGGCGTAACCAAGCCGCCGTCCGCCGTTGCCAGGGCGGCGTCATAGGTGAAGGAAACCGGGTGATCGTTCGACAGATCCGTGCCCAGCTTTTCGCTGCCGCTCATGTTCGTAGACCCGGTGCGTGATCCATAAGAGTCAATGGCGACTGTACCGTCATGACAGGACAGGCATGCCTTGGAAACGCCGGCAGGTTGAGCCAGCGTCGCATTGAGCGTGCCGCTCACGCTCGAATAGAGGGTAAAGGTTGATGTCGTTGATGCATGATTCCAGAGGGGAATTAGTTGGGGAGTCACTGCGTTATGGGGTGTGTGGCAGAAAACACAAATCTGCGTAGTACCCCACCCTCTTCCACTGAGATCGTGCGCTGTGCCGGATATCCCCGCCTTGGCGATCTGGGCAACCATGAAAATGGAGAGCGCCGCGATCATGACTAAAAGCATTGTTTTGGTTATTGACTTTTTCATTTTTTTCTCCTTTCGTTTCTTTAAATTCGAATATCCATTATGTTGTTTAACATGTACCGGTTCTTTTTGAAACTTCCTTCTTCGTTTACTGTTCCCTCCCTTCGCCACCTCCTTTTGATTTTTTTCAGAGCTTTTCTTATCAGTCTTTTGTCCGTATACGGAGCATATAGCATGCCAACGTTATCCTTTATCGCAAGACTGATAGTCATGCCCCGCTTTCACATGCGTTCCGCATCGGCCTCGCATGGTGTAACGCTATGCTTTTGTTTATTATTTTCTGTGGTTAGGCTTTGCCCGGCTGACCCTGCCATATCCCTGCGTGCGGGCAGTCCTCAATAAAAGAGACACTGGATTCCCGTCTGCACGGGAATGACAGGAGCTCTTCGGGTAATATCACCCACCAACTGCGTCATTTCACCCAGATTATTTTTTCAAAGAACTTCATTCCTGTGATCGTCGTCATTTTATATGGCATTTCAGGCAAAGGGCACTGCCGCCGTTTGTTGTCCGCAGGAACGGCGCATTCGCATTGTCATGCACGTTGTGACAACTGGAGCACTCCACCTGGTTTTTGCCCGCGCCGAAGAGCGGCAGGCCGTTCACAGCGCCGCCCACAGGCGCGACAAAAGCCGGATCCTGCGAGGCGTCATAGGTGAGAGAAATGGGGTGGTCATTCCTCAGGTCCGTACCGAGCATTGCCGCCGGACTCGTTGTCGATGTCATCATATTGCCCGCTCCGTTCCATGACCAGGTGGCGGAACCCGGTTTGTTCAGGAGCGAATCGAAGGCCACCGTTCCGTCGTGACAGGAAAGGCAGGCTGCCGAGACGCCCTGGGGGTTTGAGGCGACCGTCATATTCATCGTGGAGCTTACGGAGCTGTTATACATGGTGTAGCTCGCCCCCGAAGCCGATCTGTTCCACAGCGGAATGGCAGCAGTGGATGAAGAGAAATGGGGCGTATGGCAGAACACGCAGACCTGATTCGTGCCGGTTGTCCTGTAGGGGGATGAGCCCGTAGATGAAAGATCGTGTTTGGACCCCACCACGCCTGCCTGGGCAACCGCGGCCGCCGCGATAATGCATACCGCAGTGACTATGATTGAAGAGGTTATTTTAATAATTGACTTATCCATCAAGCATTCTCTGTTATGCTTCGTATTTGAGAGTATTTCTTGAGACCTGCACTACTTGTTTCCCGTCATTGCGAGCACCGGGGTCAGGTGCTCGCAATGACGGGACTTTCCCTGCGAAATCATCACTTGATATGGCACTTCTTACAGAGCGCGCTTCCGGCGTTCGTATTCCGTAAAAAAGGTGTAATTACAGGATTATGAACATTATGGCAACTGGGGCATTCCACCTTGCCGCTGTAAAGCGGAAGACCTGCTACCGATTTACCGTCGTCTGCCGGTGTAACCAAACCGCCGTCAGCCGTTGCCAGGTCGCCATTATAGGTGAAGGAAATCGGATGGTCGTTGCGTAGATCGGTTCCCAAAATCAACGTCCTCTTATTACCATAAAAATTTGTGTGACATCTTTCGCAGTTGGGGTAAGATGTTGTATCAGGTATCTTGCCACCCGGGCCAACCAGCAGATCATGTTTAGTACTCACCGAATTACCATTATAGTTGACATAGCTAACTACGCCATCATGGCAGCTCAGACACGCCAGTGATACGCCCAGAGGTTGTGCCGTGGTCGCATTGAGGGTGGGGCTGCTGTACAGGGTAAAGGTTTCTTGGCTGAGTGCTCTGTTCCATAAGGGCACCACGCTTTTCGGATCTGTAGACGCATGATGCGGCGTGTGGCAATAGATGCAAACCTGCTCACCGCTGGAACTGAGATCGTGTCTGGAACCCACAATTCCGCCCTGCGAAGCGGGAACCCATAATAAAACCGTCAGGACCGCTAAGGCTGACAAGAGAACAACTATTTCCCTGCGCATATTCTTAGCCCCCCTTCCTTACAAAGGTCATGTTATAGCTGTAGCGTTCGTTATAACGTCCACAGCAATGTCTATGCCATTAGCCAAGCTATCGATTTTACGTAATTATTAATTATCAGAGATGTGGCGGTGGGTGATATGACACAAAAAGGTGGGTGAAAGCACCCAAATGGTATTTTGTGGTTAATGTTTTTCCCGTTGTCCAAAAAACATATCCCACAGATCGCGGCATGTTGATACCATATTTACAATGATGGAAAAGTTACTCACAATTTATGCCTGTTCGATGCTGCTATTTGAGAGAATTTTCTATCGTAAGCGTCTGACCAGCCCGTCTTTCCTGCCGTTCTCATTTGGGCTATGCTTCCCGTGAATGACGAATCTTCATCATAGGGAGGCAAGAGATGACCCGAGCAGAACGGCGAGCCCATTGGCGCACCATCATAGAGCCATGCGACAAGCGGCGTGAGCGTTGCCGCATAGAATCGATGATCGCACGGCGATCCGCCGCATCCTTCCGGGCCTGCTGTTCATTG
>CAZTLA010000131.1:0-8383 GCA_964614365.1 uncultured Syntrophales bacterium
GAACTGCGCACCCCGCTCAACTCCATCATCGGGTTTACCGGCATTGTCCTGCAGGGGATGTCGGGACCCCTCAACGAGGAGCAGGCCAAGCAGCTTGGCATGGTCAAGAGCAGCGCAAACCACCTGCTTTCCCTCATCAACGACGTGCTCGACATCTCCAGGATCGAAGCGGGCCAGATTCAGATCACCAGGAAGTCCTTTGATGTGCGCTCGGTCATCGAGACGGCCCTGCGCACCGTGTTGCCTCTGGCCGCGAAGAAGGGGCTCTCCTTGGACAGCGCCATTGCTTCCGACGCAGGCACGATTGAAAGCGACCGGCGCCGCGTGGAGCAGATTCTCATCAATCTGGTCGGCAACGCCGTCAAATTCACCGAGCGGGGGACAGTGCGCATCGCGGCGCGAAGAGTTACCATTCCCGCTCCCTCCTCTGTCATTCCCGCGAAAGCGGGAATCCAGGAGGAAAACGTAGGGGGCGTTAGCCCTGAGCTCGTCGAAGGGCGTAACGCGCCGGAAGAAACGGTGCGTCATGACGCACCCTACAGGCCCAAAACTCAAAACTCGGCACTCCATCATGGAGATTTCCTGGAAATTTCCGTGGCGGATACGGGCATCGGCATCAAGCCGGAAGATATGGACATGATCTTCAAGCCATTCAGTCAGATCGAGACCGGCCTGACGCGCAACCACGAAGGAACAGGACTGGGGCTGTCCATCTGCGGGAAACTGGTGGAGATGCTGGAGGGAACGATCCGGGTGGAGAGCGTGTGGGGAAAGGGCAGCACATTCATCTTTGCGCTGCCGTTATCGTATAGGGAGGGGCAATGAAAAAAATCCTGGTGATCGAGGACAACGAGCAGAACCTCTACCTCGTGACGTTTATCCTGGAAAAGAACGGCTATGAGGTCGTCCCGGCGAGAGACGGCGGGAAGGGAATCGCCCTGGCGCATCAGTCAAATCCGGACCTGATCCTGTTGGATATCCAGTTGCCGGGCATGGATGGTTATGCCGTGGCGCATGAACTGAGACAAAACGGAGAACTGGGCAATATCCCGATAGTGGCGGTCACTTCCTACGCAATGACGGGAGACCACGAACGGGCACTGGCGGCCGGCTGCTCGGGCTATATAGAGAAACCCATCAACCCGGAAACCTTTATGGCGGATATCGAAAAATATCTGTAAAAGGTAAAAATCTCCCCTAACCCCTCTTTTCCCAAGAGGGGGACATCCCCCTTTGACAAAGGAGGATTGAGAGGGATTTCAGAGGAGGATACACATTGAAAAAAGCGCTGATCGTGGACGATAATGAGCAGAATCTCTATCTGCTGCAGACTATGCTGAAGGGGCGCGGTTACGATGTGCTGACGGCCGCAAACGGCGTCGAGGCGCTGGAACAGGCCAGGCGCGATCCGCCGGACGTTGTCATCTCCGACATCCTCATGCCCGTCATGGACGGTTTCACCCTCTGCCGCGAGTGGAAAAAGGATAAGCGGCTGCAACAGATCCCCTTCGTCTTCTCCACCGCCACCTACACCGATCATCGGGACGAGGAACTGGCCTTGCGCCTGGGGGCTGCACGTTTTATCGTTATGCCCCAGGAGCCGGAGGCGTTCGCAGCCCTGCTGAAACAGGTCATTGAAGAGCCTAAAGCCTGCCCGTCGCTTGCCCCTGCGCAGGTCGCCCCGGAAGAAACGGACTATTACCAGTTGTACAGCGAGGTCCTGATCCGCAAGCTGGAAGACAAGCTGCTTCAGTTGGAGGAGGCCAACAAGCGCTTAAAACAGGAGACCACCGAGCGAATGCAGACGGAAGAGAAGCTCCGGGAAGCCGAGGAACGCTACCGGATGCTGTTTACCCAGGCCGGCGAGGGGGTCTTCGTTCTGTCCGGCGACGGCACGTTGGTCGAGGTCAACGAATCGTTTGCCCGGATGCACGGTTACGGCGCCCGGGAAATGCTGCGCATGAGCCTGGCTGATTTCATTACGCCCGAAACCGCTCAATCGGCGCCCGAGCGGATGCGCCGCCTTTTGGCCGGAGAGGCGCTGACCTTCGATGTTGAGCACATTCACAAGAACGGCCATGCTTTCCCCCTTGAGGTGTCGGCCAATCTGCTCTCTTACGGCGGGAAATCCTACATTCAGTGTTTTCACCGCGACATCACGGAGCGCAGAAAGCTTGAGGAACAATTGCGCCAGGCGCAGAAGATGGAGAGCATCGGGCAGCTTGCGGGCGGCATTGCCCATGATTTCAACAATATTCTCGCAACGATCATGGGCTACGGGGAGATGGCCCTGATGAGCATGCAGGCAGATGATCCTCAGCGCTTGAATATCGAGCATGTGCTGGAGGCGACGGACAAGGCAGTCCATCTTACGAAGGATCTCCTTCTGTTCAGCAGAAAGCAGACTGCCGAGAAGAAGCCCGCAGATCTGTGCATGATCCTCAGGAATGTGGGCAACATCCTGACGAGGGTTCTGGGGGAGGATGTAGCATTCAAATCAGTGGCGCCCTCAGGGGGTATGCCGATTTTTGCCGATAAAAACCAGATAGAACAGGTGTTGATGAATCTTGCCACAAATGCGCGGGACGCGATGCCCAGGGGAGGAGCATTTACCATTACCCTGGAGGAGTTAGCGCTCGATGATGAATTTGTGGCCCTCCATGGATACGGCAAAACCGGCAAATATGCCATGATAACCGCTGCCGATACGGGGAGCGGCATGGATGAACAGACGAGACAACGGATATTTGAGCCCTTCTTTACCACAAAAGAGGTCGGCAAAGGCACCGGCCTCGGCATGGCGGTTGTTTACGGCATCGTAAAGCAGCACGGCGGATACATTAATGCCTATAGCGAGCCGGGGAAGGGTACGACATTCAGGATATATCTGCCGCAGGTCTCATCCGCAACCCGCCAGGTGGAACGGGCGGAGGACAGTATCCATCCCGATAGGGGAAGCGGCGTCGAGACGATACTGCTGGCGGAGGATGACGCGGCCTTACGGGAGATGACGGCAACTGTTCTGGAGGAGTTTGGCTATCGGGTCATTACGGCGGTTGACGGTGAGGACGCAGTGAAAAAGTTCAGGGAACACAAAGACCGCATCCGGCTTCTTCTGTTAGACCTCATCATGCCGAAGAAGAATGGGAAAGAGGCTTATGATGAGATCGTAGCGATAAAGCCGGGTTGCAAAACAATATTTTTGAGCGGGTACACCCCCGATATGATCCGGCAGCGGATATCGATAGAAGAAGGAATACCCGTGATCTCAAAACCTATCTCGCCAAGGGCTCTGTTGAAAGAAGTGAGAGCCGTGCTGGATGCGTGACTCTTTCTCGTCTTGAACGGCGTAACGGATTCAATGCTTTTTCGCCGATACGCCGTTACGCCCATAGGAGAGGATACAAAATGAAAAAAGTGCTGATCGTGGATGACAATGAGCAGCATATGCTCCTGCTGCAGGCCATGCTTGCGGGGCACGACTACGATGTGCTGACGGCCGCGAACGGCGTCGAGGCGCTGAAGCAGGCCGGGCGCGTTCCTCCGGATATCATCATCTCCGATATCCTCATGCCGGTGATGGACGGCTTCGCCCTCTGCCGTAAATGGAAGACGGACGAGCGTCTGCAACACATCCCTTTCGTCTTCTACACCGCCAGCTACACCGATCCCCGGGACGAGGAACTGGCCTTGAGCCTGGGGGCTGCGCGTTTCATCGTCAAACCCCAGAAGCCGGCGGCGTTCATTGCCCTGCTGCAACAAGTCCTTGAAGAACGCGAGACCCGCCGGCCTGAAGCAGGCGGGCAGGCCGCCCCGGAAGAAACATTCTATTACCGGCTGTACAGCGAGACGCTGATCCGCAAGCTGGAAGACAAGATGTTGGAGATGGAACAGCTCAACCGGTTGCTGGGGCAGGAGGTCGCCGAACGCAAGCACATGGATGAGGAACGGCAGCAGGCGGTTGAGAAACTGCGGAAAGTCCTGGGGGCTACTGTTCAGGCCCTGGCACTGACTGCAGAAGTCAGAGATCCCTATACGGCGGGTCACCAGCAGAAAGTAGCCGATCTTGCCCGCGCCATTGCGGTTGAGATGGGTCTATCCGCTGACCAAATCGATGCCCTGCGGATGGCAGGCACAATTCATGATATCGGCAAGATATCCGTTCCGGCAGAAATTCTCAGCATGCCGAGAAAATTGACGGATATAGAATTTAGTCTGATAAAAACACATGCTCAAAACGGCTATGAAATTTTGAAGGACCTCGAATTTCCCTGGCCCATTGCCCGTATGGTTCTGGAGCATCATGAGAGGATTGACGGTTCAGGCTATCCGAATAAGTTGGCCGGCGATACGCTTCTCCTTGAATCCCGCATTATTGCAGTAGCCGACGTGGTTGAGGCGATGGCTTCACATCGTCCCTACCGCCCGGGGCTCGGTATTGATGCCGCCCTTGATGAAATTACCCGGAACAGGGGCATTCTCTATGATCCGGAAATTGTAGATGCCTGCTTGAAACTGTTTCGAGACAATAGCTACAAACTGTCGCTCTAACGATTACGGAACACCCCCGTCTCCGAGACGAGGGGTTCAAGAGGGGTCGATTTGAATATGAACGTTCTCCTCATGGTAATCACCGTCTTAACCTTATCCGCTCCGACAGCAAGAGCCGACGAGTCGGAAACTGCGCTCGCGCAAAAAAGAACGCACATGGTGGAGGACCAATTAAAGGCCCGGGGAATAAAAGACCCCCGTGTCATACGGGCAATGCTCAAGGTGAAAAGGCATTTATTCGTTCCTCCTCATTCCCGGAATCAGGCTTACGAAGACCATCCCCTGCCTATCGGCGAGGGGCAGACTATTTCTCAGCCCTATATCGTCGCTCTCATGACGGAGCTCTTGGCATTAAAGGGCCGGGAAAGGATTCTGGAGATAGGCACCGGGTCCGGATACCAGGCGGCGATTTTAGCGGAACTGGCAAAAAAGGTTTACACCATCGAGCTCCTGGCGCCTTTGGCTCGGCGGGCGGAAACATTACTCCATGCCTTGGATTATAAAAACATAACCGTAAAATTTGGCGACGGGTTTTTAGGCTGGCCGGAATTTGCGCCCTTTGACGGAATTATCGTGACCTGCGCCCCGGAAAAAATCCCGGAACCACTGCTCGCACAATTGTCTGAAAACGGCAGATTGGTTATTCCCGTGGGAACCCGTTGGCAGGAGTTAAAGCTGGTACGGAAGATAAAGGGCAGGACAACCGTAGCGGATGTAATCCCCGTCAGGTTTGTTCCCATGCGCAGAGCGCATTGATTTTCCCTTCGGTATGAGTGATCTGGACTTATTGCCGGAAAGGGTGCTATAAGGAATCCTCTTATCGCCGCGGGAAAAACGGCAGATCAATCTTTGATGATTTCATGTTCCAAGGGCGGGAGTAGGTCAGATGGTCGCCGGTCCGGTCTTCCGGGCCGGAGGAAAGTCCGAGCTCCGCAGGGCAGGGTGGTCGCTAACGGCGACTGGGGGTGACCCTAAGGAAAGTGCCACAGAAAATATACCGCCCGCACAGTGCGGGTAAGGGTGAAAAGGCGAGGTAAGAGCTCACCAGTTTCCCGGGTGACCGGGAAAGCTTGGTAAACCCCACCCGGAGCAAGACCAAATAGGAGAACATCGAGGGCTGCCCGCCCAACGTTCTCGGGTCAGGTCGCTTGAGGCGGCAGGCAACTGCCGTCCCAGAGGAATGATCATCGCCGTCCTCACGGGTAACCGGGGGATGGAACAGAACTCGGCTTACGACCTACTCCGGCCCTTTCGTTTTTCGCGACGTCCTCAAGGGGAGAACATGAAGATTGCGTCCGTCGAGTTTATCAAGAGCGCCGCCCAGCCATCCCAGTATCCGGAGGGGATACTGCCCGAGGTGGCCTTTGCCGGCAGATCCAACGTGGGCAAGTCATCCCTCATCAATTCCCTTGTTCAACGCAAGGGCCTGGCCCGCATCAGCAATACTCCGGGCCGCACGCAACTCATCAATTTCTTTACCGTGAACAGCAAGATATCCCTCGTGGACCTGCCGGGCTACGGATTTGCAAAAGTGCCGGCGGCGGTGAAGAAGAACTGGGGGCCCATGGTGGAGGCGTACCTGAAGGAACGGGATACGCTCCGCCTTGTTATTCTGATCCTTGATATTAGAAGAGAGCCTTCGGAGGACGACGGAACCCTGCTTCGCTGGCTTGACCTCTATGGGATTCCGACCCTCTGCGTTCTGACGAAAACCGACAAGCTTTCCCGGGGGCAGGTGCTAATCCGCCGAAAACAGATCGGCAAAAGCCTGGGAACGGGCGCTTCATCTGCTGAGACGCTCCTCCTTTTTTCCGCCAGGACCGGCGATGGCAGAGAGGCCGTCTGGAAGGCGATAGAAGCATATGTATAAAAGAAGCGTGACCTCTTTTAACAACTCCCATCAGCATACACCCTGTTTTGTGCCCGGTATTCCATGCCCAGTATTCCATTGACATGCAAGACAGTTTTTCTTATACTACGACCAAGAAAAAGGAAGTTCTTATCATCGCAATTTTGCCGGGGGGGCTATTAAGGCGGCGATGCAGGTTGTCTGCAAGCCCCAGGGAATGCATGATACGCGGGATGTTTGGGGGGCTGAGATAATGGACGACCTTGTTTTCAAAGAAGGCTTAGATATTTATGTAAGTGTAGGGGATATCAGTTTTAAGGGTAAAATACATTCTACCGATGAACCGGCAAAGAGTATTGCGATAGAGGTGCCTCTCCCGTGGATGAACAGCCTCTCCCGGACGGAGAACGGCAGCAGATGCAATGTCCTTTATAAAACCGCTGCGAGCCCACAATACAATATTACCGGCGCAAGCAGCGTTATAGAAACGAGGTTTACTGTTTCTCCGCCGCTCCTGATAATACGTTTTCCCGGAAAAACTGACAAGAGAAGGGAGCTTCGAAAATACGAAAGGATTGCGGTATCTCTATTCACCGATATTACCCATAGAGAGAAGTTGGGAGATGGGTATTTACTAGATAAACCCCGAAACGGCACTATTGTTGATATGAGCCTTGGTGGATGTTTAATATTGGCGGACAGCAATTTCAAAATCGAGGATTTCCTGGTTCTTAACTTCAGCATTCGAGAGGGCGAGGTGTTGAAAATTCGATGCCGGGTAAGGAACAAAAGGCCTTTCTATGAGAGCGGTCTTCATTTATACGGATTAGAATTTGAAACGTTAGATAATGCTATAAAAGGCGCGCTGGACAACTTCATTACACCATCGTCTTGAATCATCCTGTCATTTAGCCCCGTCTCCGTGCTTGCGGTGCAATCCCGGACAGACCGCATCTCATAGCCGCCTCTTCAATCCCCCTTATCAGAAACCGACGGTGACGCCGACATAGGGACCGGAAAACTCCGTATCGGCATAGACGTTACTCACCTTATCCACCTTGAGCTTCAAGTACCGGTAGCCCCCGTGAATATCCACGAACGGAAACGGGGTCAGCGAGATGTCCGCCATGGCTTCAGTGAACGTGCTGCCGCCATAAGCCATGCCTGTGACCTTCGCCCGTGCTTCCAGAATATTTGCCAGCAGCCCCACGCGCGCTCCCGCGCCGACCATGGGGATGGGAACGGCAAATGTTTCTTTCTGGTCATAGACCGAGCCGGGCGTGGCAGACTTCAACTGCGCTTCTCCGTCGAAGTATTTTATTTTGCCGATCACCCCCACAGAAAACCCCGCCAGGATATTTTCCAGATTAGGGAGATCGTACTGGTACTCCAGATCCAGCATCCGAGTTTTCAAATCCGACTCCACCAAGGCGCCCGCGGCAAAGGTCTTCCCTTTGAACGTTATCGGTTTCGTGATGGTTTTGCTGCCCGAATAATTCACCTGGGTGTACATCAAGCTTATGTGATGCTTGCCCTTCCCCGCATAAACCTCCACGGAGGGGAAATTCTTGTTATCCACGCCAAGGTCATCCTTGACATGAATGTTCGTACCGGCAACCCCGTCCTGATCCACCTTGAGATTCGCCGTAAGACCGGGCAACCAGTAGTAGGCCCGTGCGCCGAGCTCAAGCGCATACCCCTTCGATTCAAATCCAACCAGACACAGAAAAGCGGCCAGCACAATAAGAGACTGTTTAACCGTTCCTTTCATAAAACCTCCTTTTCCAGCCATACTCAAACTTGAAAGCGTTCCGCCGAACGGCGGTGTTTTTGGACACGAAAATGAACTGAAGATCATGCCCCCATTTTCACGCTCAGTCGCTCGATTCCTTTACTTCTTCCCGTTGCTTCATCAACGTCCACGATAGCGCCCTGCAGGCGCACATCGTTTTTAGCCACGTCAAACTTGTTGGGCATCTGCGT
>CAZTLA010000132.1:0-8373 GCA_964614365.1 uncultured Syntrophales bacterium
ACAGGTCAACGTTCTGCATGATGACGGCAAAATCGATGCCCCGCTCCGCCATCTTCGTCTTGAGGCCATCGATCCTCCCGATGAGTTCCTCTTTCCCGACCGGATCGAACGCCCCGAGCTGCTGCAACATATCCTACTCCCCCGAAGCTGTCGCCCGAATATGTCTGATAACAGACATCGGGCAAAAGTGCCCGAAAGTCCGATCGATATCACATTATCAGGGCAAAAGTGCAAGTTAATAAACGGCATAAAAAAGCCCCGGGAAAGCGTCCCGGGGCTTTTGCTTTGAAACCTTGCCGAGAACTCAAGCGAGGCTTAGAAGTTGAGGTCGATCCACTGTGACACGTAGTAGATGTTCTTGAGAGTTGCAGAAGAGTTGAGACCCTTGAACCAATCGCCGGTCCAAAGGTAAGCAAAACCCAGGTTGTAGGTCAACTGGTCATAGATCTTGTACGTGGCCAACAGATCCACTTCTTTGCCGTATTCCTTGCCTTGCCAGGTGGTAGTAGGGGTGCCAAGAGAACCGTCCATGTCTGCCTTCGCGTAGAAGGCCCTGGCAGACAGCTCCAGGTTCTTGCCTACGTTAACGCCTCCAAAGAGACCGAACAACAACACATTGTCCAATGTGGTGCCCGGATCTACACTGGTGGGGTCGCCCTTTGTCACGATGGAATTTACGCTTAATCCATGGTAGCCATACCCGAACAGGATGGCGGGGGTGACCACTCCCCAAAGATCCGTATCCGTGCCGAATTTAAATGTGTTGTTCTGCCCCCCTTCTGCGTCCCTCGTCGTCTTATCGTCGCCGGACGCGTAGACGAACCTGCCGCCTACGTAGGCCGGGCCCAGGTTTGCCTTGGCGTTTAGATACAGACCCTTAGTCTGGATATAGGTGTCGACGAGGCCAGTGGCATTGGAATTATCGGATGCGCTCCTGCCGTTCATGTAATAGGCTTCGGCCTCGACATTAACAGGCCCCACCTTGGCGCGCGCATAGGGCTGCAGGACGTGATTTGAGACTACTGCACCACTGGTAGCGACAGTGCCCGATCTTGTGAGGGCGTTTCTGAAGTATGTGTACAGCAAGCCCGCGTTGCCGTCCTTGAATTTATAACTGGCGCCCAGGTCATAGTACTCGTTGGACGCATCTCTTTGCAGCCTCTGCGTGCTGTTGCCGGTATCCAGATCGCCCTGGCTGACTTTGTTAAAGTCGGCAAGAACGCTCAGATTGCCGAACGTATTGGACCATTTGATACCGGGAGCGGTCCCCGGGGCGTTCATGAATTTCGTGCCCCAGCCATAGGGCGTCCCTGACTTGTAGCCGACGTCGAACGTGCCGATGCCGGTCTTGAAGGTTACCCAGGTCTGTTCCCAGGCGATGCTCTGCTGGGCGGTCTTCCCGGCGTCGCCGTTGATGGTATTTTTCGTATTTTGACCCCAAATGGTTTCCATGGTATCGAACCGCCCGGTCATGGTGAGACCATCGGCGATTTTCAACCTAACGAAGTTGCGCAGCCTCTGGTCAAAGTAACCCACGGAACCGCGGGCTGTGCCTCCATCCTGGTCCAGCATCGACGGGTTGCTTGCGTAACTGCCGCGCGCGTAATACTGACCGGTCCACTCGGGAGTCACGGCAGACGCGGACATGCTGAAGGCTGCGATCAACCCCAGCGATAGTAAAACTATCCCAATTTTTTTCATTTTCTTCCTCCTGTGTTTTCGGTTGCAACATGCGATCCCACCGGGCACTGCGAAGGATCATTCGACTGCTTGGCCAACTGCTTGGCAAAACCTCAACTTCCGGCGCGAGCGTTCGGCATGGGACTATTTACGCTCCGCCGGCCGGGAAACAACCGCTTCTTCCGTATGACCGTTCGCATGCCGGCATCCGGCCATGCATCTGAACGGATCAGACGAGATTAGGACGAAGTTCCCCGCAGTTCTGTATGTTTTCCCTCCTCACCCCCTTTCGTAAATAGCTTCCCTTACATAAGTGTGCGAACGCTACCATTGCCCGCCGCCGCAAGTCAAGCATTTTCTGCCCTCCCTCTTCATGATAACGACAGGCGGCTGCACCGGATTAGCGATTTTCTGGTGCAACAGGCGGCAGACTCTGCCGATGGCTTAAAAAAGCAATAACTGTACCAGCCATCCGCAAAGGGATAGGGATAATGGATTCTTGTTTCTGCCTTACCGGGGATATATCCCTGCCCGCGGGGAAATCTCAACCGTTTGCCATATATTCTTTGCTGCCTCGAAGACGTAGCTAACACATTTCAAACCGGATGCGCACTGGAGCACTGAATCATGATTGTGTGTTAATATTGACACAGATTCAGCGGGCGTGACTTTTTTGCCACAGCTATATTGTAGCAAAATATTCCTTGACAGCAGGTGCATATTTAAGATACTGAAAAAGCATCATGACCAATGGTCATATAGTGACCGTTCTTCGCGCGCACCCGTTCCACTAAATAAATAAAGCGGTTGACTCCATGAATGCCTGGTGATCATTAAAGAAACGCAAGACGGATGCCGATGTTGCCGGTAATAAAGGTCTGCTGTCGTGTGCAAACAGGCAACATAAGAAAGAGGGGGCGATCAATGGCAATCATGAGGAAAAAAGAAGCCAGTGGAAACGGAACTCCACATCATCAGGATGTTTTTCCTGTGCCCGAGGAGATAAGAAAAAGGGCCTACATCAGCGGCAAGGAGGCTTACGAGACGCTTTACCGGCGTTCTTTGGAGAACCCCGATGCCTTCTGGGGAGAAATCGCCGGTCAGTATGTGGACTGGTTCAAAAAATGGGATACCGTCGAGGAATACAATTTCGACGTCCGGAAGGGACCGATTTTCATCCGGTACTTTGCCGGGGGGAAGCTCAACGCCTCTTACAACTGTCTTGACCGGCATTTGAAGACACGGGGCGATAAAGCCGCCATTCTGTGGGAGGGTAACGAACCCACGGAGAGCAAGGCATACACCTACAAAGCGCTCCATGCAGAGGTTTGTCGTTTTGCCAACGTTCTGAAAGCCCAGGGCGTGAAAAAAGGGGACCGGGTATGCTTTTATCTGCCCATGATTCCCGAACTTGCCATCGGCACGCTTGCCTGTGCGCGGATCGGGGCCATACACAGCGTCGTTTTCGGCGGGTTCAGCGCCGACGCCCTGCAGGGAAGGATACAGGATTGCAGCGCCAAGGCGCTGGTGACCTGTGACGGCACCTTCCGCGGCGCCAAGGCCGTTCCCCAGAAGACAAACGCCGATATGGCGCTGAAGGGATGCCCCTCGGTGGAGAAGATGATCGTTGTCCGGCGTACGGGAGACAAGATCAAGTGCGAATGGAACGGTGGGCGGGACCTGTGGTGGCACGAGGAAATGGCGAAGGCCGACGGGCACTGCGAGCCCGAGTGGATGGATGCGGAAGATCCCCTGTTCATCCTCTATACCTCCGGTTCCACGGGGAAGCCGAAGGGCGTGATGCACACCACCGGCGGCTACCTCGTCTACGTTGCCTACACGCACAAGATGATCTTCGATTACCACGAGGAAGACGTATACTGGTGTACCGCCGATATCGGCTGGGTGACGGGACACAGCTACATCATTTACGGGCCGCTCGCGAACGGCGCCACGTCCGTGATGTTCGAAGGGGTTCCCAGCTACCCCGATTTCAGCCGCTTCTGGCAGGTGATCGAGAAATACCAGGTCAACATATTCTACACGGCGCCGACGGCCATCCGCGCCATCGCCAAGGAGGGCGACGACTGGGTGAAAAAGGCCGACATATCATCCCTGAAGATTCTGGGTTCCGTGGGCGAGCCGATCAATCCCGAGGCCTGGCTCTGGTATTACCGGACGATCGGCGCGGGGAGGTGTCCCATCATGGATACGTGGTGGCAGACGGAAACAGGCGGCGCGCTCATCACGCCGCTGCCCGGCGCCACGGCGACCAAGCCCGGCTATGCCTC
Organism: uncultured Syntrophales bacterium; assembly: GCA_964614365.1. Classification (GTDB taxonomy): domain Bacteria; phylum Desulfobacterota; class Syntrophia; order Syntrophales; family JACQWR01; genus JACQWR01. The sequence goes on from CAZTLA010000132.1 coordinate 3,972, forward strand.
CGTTCCCTTTATGGGCGTGGCGCCGGCGATCCTGGATGACGACGGGAACGAGATACAGGAATCCTTCCGGAGCGGTTCCCTTGCTTTGAAGAGGCCGTGGCCGGGCATGATGCGGGGCGTCTACGGCGACCCCAAGCGCTTCCAGGAAACCTACTTTGAGCAGGTGCCCGGCTACTACGTGGCGGGCGACGGCTCGCACCGGGACAAGGACGGGTACTACCAGATTACGGGGCGCATCGATGACGTGATCAATGTTTCCGGACACCGGATGGGAACCGCCGAGGTGGAGAGCGCCCTGGTGGCCCATCCCGCCGTGGCGGAAGCGGCCGTGGTCGGCTATCCGCACGACCTCAAGGGGCAGTCCATCTACGCCTATGTGACGCTCAATACGGGCGTCGCCCCGTCGGAGGAACTGAAGAAGGAACTGGTCGCGCACGTGCGGACGCTCATCGGCCCCATCGCAACGCCGGAAAAGATCCAATGGGCCGATGCCCTGCCCAAGACGAGAAGCGGCAAGATCATGCGGAGAATCCTGAAAAAGATTGCGGCCAATGCCCTGAATGAGTTGGGGGACGTAAGCACCCTGGCCGATCCCTCCGTTGTTGACAACATCGTGAAAAATAGGCTATAGGAAAATCCTATTATAAAAAGCTCGGCAGAATACGTGAAGAGGAACGGCGGGGAAAACCCGCGCGTATCCGGGGAAGGAGGAAGCGGTGAATATTGTTGCGTGTGTAAAGCAGGTTCCTGATACGGAGGCCCAGATACGGGTAAAGCCGGATGGCTCGGGGATCGACGAAACGGGCATCAAGTGGGTCATGAATGCCTATGACGAGTTTGGTGTGGAAGAGGCGCTTCGGGTCAAAGAAAAGCACGGCGGGGACGTGACCGTCATTTCCCTGGGACCGGCGAGGGCCATGGAAAGCATCAGAACGGCGCTGGCCATGGGGGCCGATAAGGGGATCCATATCAGCGATCCCGCGCTTGACGGGGCGGATGCCTACGTAACGGCCTCCGCTCTTGCTGCCGCCATCAAAGGCATTCCCTTTGACATTATTTTCTGCGGACAACGCGCCGTGGACGACGACGCGGGCCAGGTCGGCGCCATACTGGCGGAACTGCTGGGCATACCCCAGCTTACCGTCGTTACCAAGTGCGACGTAACCGGCGCCGCTGTGAGGGTGGTGAGGCCCATCGAGGGAGCCCAACTCCTGATCGAAAGCGCTCTGCCCTGCGTGGTCACGGCGCAGAAGGGACTGAACGAGCCGCGCTACGCATCCCTGCCCGGGATCATGAAGGCAAAAAAGAAACCGGTGGACGTGAAAAATGCCGCGGCGCTGGGAATCTCCACGGAAGGGAAGCTCAAGGTCCTGAAATTCGTGCCGCCTCCCGCCAGGCCGTCGGGAAAGGTCATTTCCGGCGATGATCCTTCGGTCAAGGCCGCCGCACTGGCTAAACTGCTGCGGGAAGAGGCAAAAGTGATTTAATCCTATGCGATGTTTTAAGGAGAAGAGAAATGGCAAAAGGTGTATGGATAGTTGCTGAACAAAGGGACGGAGCCCTTCGCAAGATAAGCTATGAACTTGCCGGCGCGGCCAGAAAGCTCGCCGATCAGCTTGGCGAAGAGGTAAGCGCCGTATTGCTCGGGTCCGGGGTAGCAGGCATCGCCGGCGAACTGGGGAAATACGGTGTGGATAAAATTTACGTGGTGGATAATGCGGCGCTGGAAATCTACACGACGGATGCCTATGCCGCGGCCGTTGCCAAGATCGTAAAGGAAAACGACCCCGCCATCCTCCTCTTGGGCGCCTCGTCCCAGGGGAAGGATCTTTCGGCGCGCCTGGCGGGCAAACTTGCCACCGGTCTGGCCACGGACTGCACGGAGATAAGAATTGCCGACGGCAGGATGGTTGCCGTGCGGCCGGTATATGCGGGCAAGTGTTTTACGGAGGTTGTCAGTCTTGCCAATCCCCAGATGGCCTCACTCCGGCCGAATGTATTTCCCGCGATGGAAAACGCAAAGGCGGGCACGGTCGTACCGTTCGATCCCGCACTCGATCCGGCCCAGCTTAAGACAAAGGTCATCGAGGTGCAGAAAGACACCAGCGGTCGCGCCGACCTGACGGAGGCGAACATTATCGTCTCCGGCGGGCGCGGCATGCAGGGACCGGAGAGCTACAAACTGATCGAGGAACTTGCCGACCTTCTGCATGCCACCGTCGGCGCATCGAGGGCGGCCGTGGATGCAGGCTGGAGGCCCCAGACGGACCAGGTGGGACAGACGGGCAAGGTCGTTTCCCCCAACCTGTACATCGCCTGCGGCATTTCCGGTGCAATTCAGCATCTGGCCGGCATGAGCTCGTCCAAGTACATCGTGGCCATCAACAAGGATTCGGAGGCCCCGATCTTTTCAAAGGCCGATTTTGGAATCGTAGACGATCTCTTCAAGGTTGTTCCCGAATTAACCAAGGAATGCAGGAAGCTTCTCGGTTGAGCGGAGGGTGTATGGAACGGGCAACTTTTTCCGTGGGAAACGAAGGAAGGCAGGTCTTCTGGAATGTTCCCGACTTTGAATGGCCGCTGTACGTTCTTTCGGTTTTCGCAGTGGCCATATTTGCACACGGTCTCTACCGCCGGCGGAAGATGTGGACCGCCCTCGGCAAGCCGGAAATACGGACTGACCGCATCGGGGAGCGTTTTAATGCGCTCTTTGTGAACGGTCTCTTGCAGCTCAGGACATTCAGGGATCTGTATCCGGGGATCATGCACGGGCTCATATTTTTCGGATTCCTGGTGCTTCTCCTCGGATCGGCAATCGACGCCACCGAGTTTCACATCACCGAGCCCTTCGGTATCGCTTTCCTGCGTGGCGGGGTTTACCTTGTTTTTTCCTTTCTCATGGACCTGTTCGGTCTGTTTATCTTTATCGGGATATTACTTGCCCTGTACCGGAGGTACGTAGCCAGACCGGATCGTCTTGGATACCGGGAGAACAGGGACAATACGCCCGATGACGCGGTTGTGCTCGTTCTAATCGCGCTTATCATCGCCACGGGGTTCGTCGTTGAGGCGCTCCGAATCCGCGCGACTCCCTCCCCCTGGGAAGCATGGTCGTTCGGCGGCTGGGCCTTGGCGGGTCTTTTCGCCGGCGCCGACGTAAAGACGGCGGAAATGCTGCACCGGGGCATGTGGTGGGGGCACGTGGCGCTTTCCCTCCTGTTTATTGCCTACATCCCCTATTCGCGGCTTCTGCACATGATTACCACACCGGCCAACCACTTCTTCCTGTCCCTGAAACCGGCAGGGAGTCTTGAGCCGATCCGGGACTTTGAAACGGCGGAATCGTTCGGCGCGGGCCGTCTTGAGGATTTCACCTGGAAACAGATATTCGATGCCGATGCCTGTACCCGTTGCGGGCGCTGCCAGGACGGGTGCCCGGCCTATCTGTCCGGGAAACAGCTTTCCCCGAAAAAGGTCGTTCAGGATATAAAGACGCACTGGCTGGAACGGGTGGGGAGGGCAACGGCCGGGACGAAGTCCCCGGAAGGGGGAGAGGCGCCTGCCGACGGGCCGGTCAAGACGTTGTCCGGAGAGGTGGTAAATCTCCATGAACTGTGGGCGTGCACAAACTGCATGTACTGCATGGAACATTGTCCTTCCGCAATCGAGCACGTGCCCAAGATCGTGGATATGAGGCAATACAAGGTTTTGACCGAGGCCGATTTTGCCCCGGAGCTGCAACTGACCTATCGAAACATGGAAAACAACTCCAACCCCTGGGGTGTCGGCGCGCACCTGCGGGCCGACTGGGCGAAGGATTTGGGGATCAAAACCCTGGCGGAGGACCCTGCGGTCGAATACTTGTTCTACGTGGGCTGTTCGGGATCCTTCGACGACCGGGGCAAGAAGGTTTCCGTGGCTCTTGCCCGGATCCTCCAGGCTGCGGGGGTGAGTTTCGGCATTCTCGGCACGGAAGAGGGGTGCTGCGGCGATTCCGCCATGCGGGGAGGCAACGAGTATCTGTATCAGACACTTGCCCAGGCAAATATCGAGGCGATGAACCGCTACGGAGTGAAAAAGGTCATCACCACCTGTCCACATGGCTATAACGCGCTCAAAAAGGATTACCCCAACTTCGGCGGCAATTTCGCGGTGCATCACCACACCGAGATCATTGCCGACCTGATCGCGAAGGACCGGATCGCACTGAAAAAGCCCGTGGAAGGGGTCTTCACCTACCACGATTCCTGTTTCCTGGGCAGGTACAACGGCATCTATGATGAGCCGCGCGCGATCCTCAAAGCGGTTCCGGGCATGAAGCTTCACGAAATGGAGCGGACACTCGCTGCGAGCTTCTGCTGCGGCGCCGGCGGCGGCCGGATGTGGATGGAGGAGGACGAGG
>CAZTLA010000133.1:0-8261 GCA_964614365.1 uncultured Syntrophales bacterium
GTTAAAGAAGAACGTGGATTAATTTCACGAGCTGCTAATTTGGCTAATTTGGATTATTGGGACGCTCCGGATAGGAAGGACTTAGCACAACCTTAATTTTGAATTTTGAGACGGAGTGTTACTACAACAATCCCATCCCCTTGTCAAGCTATTTTTACCCTTACTCGAAAACGATCCCTCCGGAACGAACTTCGCGCCGCCCTCTTTGGGGCGAGTTCATCAAGGTAATAGGGAATACGGTCTTCTTGGTTTCTCTGATTTTCCTGAATTAAATACCGAGGCTGGGTTAAACATGGGTATTGACCTTGCTCCGGATTCCCATCGGTTCCCTCTTTGGTTTTTGGCGATAAATCGTGGTCGTTGTTCCTCCCGTTGTATAGAGCCGCCCTCTGCTATCATAGCCGGTATGAATTGAAACGTAAGAAGTTACACTCTCGTTATTCAACGTAGCTCTGGCTTGTGCGGCTATGACATGCCCCGCTTCATGGGCGGAAACAGCCAAGGGAGCGGCATATTCATTGACCGCAACCGGATATTTGAATGATACGCCAGCGTCTCCTGATCCATCCTTGTAGGTAACGCTGCGTTCATCCTGTTTGTTTGGGCTGAACTGAGGGTTAGGCGTCTCTTTCGGGGAGGAATTGCCGTTGATCGCCGATCCCGGATCAAGCCGTTCCATCGCTCTGAAAAGGTTGCTTAATTCTCCCGTCGCTCCGCTTGAGGCAGCAGTTCCCCCCAGTGCCAACAAGTTTAAGATTTTTGCCTTTTGTGAAGCAGAGACCTTGGGGTTGCCAAGAAGTTGTAATGCCTTGTTTTGGATGATTTTATATTCCGGGGACTCTATCTTGCCGATTTCATTTGCCTGATTTTGTCCTGCGGGAGCTTGATCGTCAAACGATAAATATGGATAGAAACGATAACTGGTTTGAATCTCCACGTCTAAACCCTTAATGTTTTTCTTTGTATTTGTACGAATTTATATCACAATTTCAGCAAGTTGTCAATGAGAATAATCATGAGAATGATCTATGACATTCCCTTCAGGGTTTTAACATCAGGAAATTGAGATGACGGCCAGTTCTTCCCCCGTCTCGCCGATGGGAATAAAATGAATCTTCCCGGCAGGATGAACAGACACCGGCGGAAAAGACATTTCCCGGGGAAACCCCTCTCTCCTCGATCTGTTGCCTGTTTGCCGCCGCCAGGTCGAACATCCAATGGCCTTCCCTTCTGCCGAGGCGAAAGAAAGATGCTCCGCCGCCAGGGGAGGGCATGGCCCGGAAGACCGTATCGTCAACCTCATAGCAACAGGGGCCTATGGCCGGACCGATTACGGCCACGATATCCTCCGGCCGCGAGGAGAAGCGCTCCATGATCGCATCCACGGCTTTCCCCGCGATACCAAGCGCCGTCCCCCGCCAGCCTGCATGCACCGCGCCGATAACGCGCTTTACTCTATCCGCAAGAAAAATCGGGACACAGTCCGCCGTCTTGATGCCAAGGGCGATTTCCGGTCGGTCCGTAATCAAGGCATCGCAGGACAGGTCAACCTCGGGAGGGAATGCCTCTGAGCGGGGGATATGACACACCGAGCCTGCGACGTCATGAACCCGGTCACCGTGCACTTGGTGCACCGTGAGAAACTGCCCGGAAGGGATGCCGAAGGCGTCAGAGAGAAGTCCCCAGTTTGCCTTTACCCGTTCCGGATCATCTCCCGTCCGGATACTGAAATTGAGGCTGGAGAAGTCCGCCCCGCTCACCCCTTCCTGCCGTGTACAGAAAGCATGGACGAGGAAATCACATTCGGCAAGCGCCGTGGACTCAAGGTAGTAAATGGACCTCTTCTGCAAAAACCGGAACTCAGCCAAAACGCCGCCTCACCACGCCGACTATGACAACTATCACCACAAACAGGAAAAGCGCCGTCCACCCCGTCGCATGTGACGGCCGGGAGCTCCTCGTGATTGTTCTTGACAGGGCACTATATTTCACTTAAGAGGATTTATCAAAGAAAATATGCAATTAGCGGTAGAGCAGCAACGCCGATAGGTGTGCCCATGCCGTTTGAGAACGGACTTTTTTCCAGGCCCCTTATCCTTATCCATAGGGAAAACACACTATGACGACACCAATGAACGGGAGGGTAGTAACCCGTGATTTCATTCTTTGTTGCCTGGGACAATCCGCTCTCGGCCTTGTTCATTACAGTCTTATTCCGACTCTCCCTATCTATCTTTTGAGACTGGGATCCAGAGAAACCCAAATCGGTATTCTTATCGGCGCCCTCAGTTTCGCTTCCATGATCTTCAAGCCCTTTGTCGGGAAAGCGCTTCTCAGAATCCCTGAAAGAACATTCATGATAGCAGGCAGTCTCTTCTTTATGCTCACCTCTCTTGCCTATCTCGTGGCTCTCCCTTTCTGGCCGTTTCTCCTCATACGAATCGTTCAGGGAATCGCCATGGCCCTTTACCATACGGCCTCGTATTCATCCGTCGCAAGAATCGGATCAGAAGACCGCCGGGGACAGCGTTTCAGTTATTTTCTGCTGGCCTGGAATATAGCTGGCGCCTTAGGACCCGCCATCGGCATATTCCTCATTAACCAATTCAGTTTCACCTTCCTCTTCCTGACCTGCCTGCTGCTGTCGTTCTGCATGCTTTTCACCGCCGTGAAACGGGAAAACCCCCCGACCACCTCTCCCCCGGAATCCTCTGCAGAAACCGGGGGTCTGCTCAGTGTAAAAGCCCTTCCTCCCTCCATCATGAATCTCTTTGCCTTCTTCATCTGGGGAGGCATCACCGCGTTCTTCCCGATTTACGCGATAAGCCAGGGCGTGCACAATCCCGGCTTATTCTTTACTATCTTCGCCGTGATGCTTATACTGGGCCGTGCGGTGGGAGGACGGATGATGGATCGCTACGGCAGTGAAAAAATAATCCCGCCCTGCATCGTCACCTATATTCTTTCCGTGGGAATCCTCGCCTTTTCGAATACCATGCCCCTGTTTCTTCTTACCGCCGTGATCCTGGGCATAGGGCATGCCTTTCTCATTCCCATCCTCATGATGTATGCCCTTGAGCGCGGAGGCTCCTCCCCGGGACCCGTGATGGGAACGTTCCATGGACTGCTGGATTTAGGTCAAGGCCTGGGTCCCGTCATGATGGGCATGATCCTCCATGCGACCAGTTATCGGGTCATGTTCCTCAGTTTGATGCTCATCGGGCTCGCAAATCTCGGTTATTTCTATTTCTTCGTGAGGGAAAAGGGATGAACCGTTGCAAGGAGAGAACGATGAAAAGGTGTATTGCATGGATCGGAGCATTGTTCGTGCTCGTCTGCCTTGTCCCAGCTTCTGCGGACGCCGCTCCCCAAGGCAAGAAAAGGGCTCTGCAACAATCTCAGGAATCCGGTGACGATGGTGCGGCGGCGGTGAAATTCATCAGGCCCAGCGGTCTGATACCCTCCTTCCCGGAAGCTGCGGCATGCCCAGCGGTCGCGTCGCCCTTCGGCTCGTCCACCCGTTACGACGGCTCTGCCCGCCCGGAGGACCGCTACGGAGGATTGCACGGCGGCATGGATCTCAGCCTGAGTACGGGCACGCCGCTGCTGGCAATTGCGGCGGGCGCCATTATCCATGCGGGCGTGGGGGGACAGGCCGAGGGCATCTATTTGTGGCTCCAACTCGCACCGAAAGACAGCGGGCTGCCTTTTTGGATTTACGCCAAGTATCAGCATCTGACGGAGCTCCCCAACCACGCGGTTGGTGCGAGGGTGGAAGCGGGGCAGGTTGTGGGCCTGTCGGGGAAAACGGGAACAACGGGCGGACACTATGGGAAGGCCGGCTATCCTCATCTTCATCTGACCACCTTTGCCGGTCCCAGCGAACGGTACGAGCTTGAGGGCTCAAGGGTGCGCGCAGAGGGCTCCCACATCATCGATCCTGTTGTCATCTATATACCCAATCTGAAAGATGTCGAAGAGATCGGGCGCCTGCCGGTCGATCGCAAGACGGTCCCGATCCCTTATATCACAGAAGACGGCTCCCGTCGCCCGGCGGGGAGTCGGCTCGTCTGGCCGGTCCGATGCATGCCGAAGTAATCGGCAGACGGAGAGGATCTAATGAATCAGTGTCGCCATCATCCGTAAGACGGTTACCGGGTGCGATACGACTCCAGAAAATCGCAGAGTTCTGCCATATCCTCCGGCAGGGGCGAGGAAAAGTTCACGTGCTTGCCGGTTACAGGATGGGTAAAGGCCAGGCGGCTTGAATGCAGCAGGGGCCGCTCGGCCGCCCGCAGTTTCTCCCTCACAACCGTATCGGCGACAATTTTTGCCCGTTTCGTCCCGCCGTAGACGCTGTCGCCCACGACGGGGTAACCGAGCGCAGCGAGATGCACCCGTATCTGGTGGGTTCTGCCCGTTTCGATGTCCACATCGAGGAGCGTCACCGCCCCATATCGCCTGCTGACGCTCCAGCGCGTCAACGCCTCCCTGCCGCGCCTGCTGCGGGTGGACATCTTCTTCCGGTCCACCGTATCCCTCCCCACGGGCAGCTCAATGACGCCTTCGTCTTTTTTCACGTGGCCGCAGACCAGCGCCTGGTACGTTTTTTTCACCTCGTGTTCCTTGAACTGGGCAGCCAGCCCCCGGTGCGCTTCGTCGGACTTGGCCACGACCAACAATCCCGAAGTCCCTTTATCCAGACGGTGAACGATGCCGGGCCGCAAAACGCCGCCGATGCCGGAAATATCCTGGCAGTGGAAGAGCAGGGCATTGACCAGCGTGCCCCGATAGTTCCCCGCAGCGGGATGGACGACTATGCCCGCGGGTTTATCGACAACAAGAAGGGAGGAATCTTCGTAAACTACCGCGAGGGGAATGTCTTCCGGAAGGACGTCGTAACCGGCAACGGGTGGCTGATCGAAGGCGATTTCATCGCCCGCCTTCAACCGACGGCCGGCGCGGGCGGGCGCGCCGTTTATCGTTATCCTGCCCGCCTCCGCAGCTTTCTTGATCTGCGAGCGCGACAGCGGCAGATTCCGGCAGGAAAGAAAAACATCGAGTCTCATCCCCGCTTCTTCCTTCCCCACGGAGAAGGAATGCCTGGCGCCTTCCTGCCTGTTCATGGCGCAAATATCGTCTTGATGCCATCCCGGACGAGGGGGATTTCCTCCTCGGCGATGGTCCTCGCATCGAGGAGCACTTCATCATCGGCTATCCGGGCAATGACGGGGACGTCCAGCGCCCGCAGGCGCTTTTCCAGCACGGAGGAGGTCATGCCCGCCGGACGAAGGCAAACGAGCATCGTGGGGATCTCGCAGGTGGGAAGCGCGCCGCCGCCGGCCAGGGACGCCCCCTCCTTCAGGGAAAACGCAGCGCCCTCCTTGACCGTTTTCTTTGCTGCGGTAAGCAGTTTTTGTGCTCGCTTTTTTACCGAGGCAAACGGCTCCGTCAGGGCCTTCAGCACCCGGATGTTGTGCAGCGCCTCCTCCGGCTGCAAATACTCGATCATCGTTGCTTCCAGTGCGGCAAGGGTAAGCTTGTCTATCCGAAGCGCCCGGTTCAGGGGATTCTTTTTGACTTTCTGTAGGGCGGCACTCTTGCCCAGGATGATGCCCGCCTGCGGCCCGCCCAGGAGTTTGTCGCCGCTGAAAGTTACCACGTCAACGCCCGTTGCCAGCACGTCGGGCACCGTGGGCTCCCGCTCCAGGCCATAGCGGTCAAGCTCGATGAAACACCCGCTGCCGAGATCGTTGACCACCGGCACGCCGTGCTTTTTCCCCAGGGCCACCAGAGCCTCCAGCCCCGTTTCTTCGGTGAAACCCCTGATTTTGAAATTACTGGTGTGCACCTTCAGGATAACCCCGGTTGCGGCGCCAAGGGCGCTTTCGTAATCCGCAAGGCGGGTGCGGTTCGTGGAACCCACTTCCCGCAGGCACGCGCCGCTCTTTTCCATCACCTCGGGGATGCGGAATTCGCCGCCCACCTCAACCAGTTCCCCGCGGGAGACGACGGCCTCCTTCCCGGCCGCAAGGGTATTGAGCACAAGCAGGACGGCGGCGGCATTGTTGTTCACCACCATCGCATCTTCAGCGCCGGAAAGGGAACAGAGGAGCCCCCGGACGTGGTCGTAGCGCAGGCCGCGCTCGCCCTTCTCCAGATCGAACTCGAGGTTCGAATATCCCCGGGCAGCCTCGACAACCCGGGAGATGGCCGAGCGGCATAGAGGAGCCCGGCCCAGGTTCGTATGCAGGATGATTCCGCTTGCGTTTATGACCCGGCGCAGGCGGTGGCGGAAAAGGCGCTCGATATGCCGGCCCACCCTGTCTGCTGTTTCTTCCCGGTCGGGCAGTTTCGCGCCGCTGCCCGCGGACATGACCTTCCGCCGAATATCGTCCACCACCGAGCGGCATGCCTCCTTTGTAATGTTCCGCGAAACGCCGGGGAACGCCCCCCGCTTCTCCAGAAGGAGCATCACCTCGTCGATCTTTGGAAGTTCCTTGAGCAGGCTCTTTGTTTTGTCATCCACTGTCATCTCCTGCCGCAAATTCGGTTGGTTATATTGCCTCCCGTTGTAAAAGGGAAGGGGGGGAGGGATTTTCTAATCAATGCCCGCCTTCTCTCGCAAGCAAACGTAATGTGCCTTTTTCGGTGGGAGATTTCAAGTGGATTCTGCCAACCGATTAGATGCGTCGGCGAAATTGGAATCCGCCACGTTCCGGATGGGATCGCAGGATCATTCTTGCAACGGCGCAGGAATTCAAAGCCATTCTCTGGACTCAGGATTCAGATCTTAAAAATATAAATAATTCCCCGCCGGAAAACCTCGCCCACAAGGAAGGAGAGCTTCACCCCTTGCCTCATCAAGCAGGAAGCCGTACTTCTCTTTTCCTTACTCGGCAAACAGGCGCCCCCACTTGCGCATCAGTTTCCGGACAAGTTCCGGACTGGCCTCGGCCACGGCGGGGAATTCGTCGATCCAGTCGAAGGGACGGCAGGCGTCGATCAGCGCCCGCGAGTTGTACGTCGGGCCGGGCTCGCGCCGCATGGGGTCCACCTTGCTGCCCCAGGTCTTTCTCATAATCTCGATGTCCGTGGCCGGGTCCGTGCGCGTGCAGACCGCCCACATGACTTCTTCCAGGTTCGTGGGGTCGATGTCCTCGTCCACGGTGATGACGTAGCGGTTCATATAGCTTGCCGCCTGACACTGCGCCGCAATGGTGGCGGCCTGCCGGGAATGGCCGCAGAAGCGCTGCTTCAAGGAAACCACGATGAGCATCCGTCCCCCGCCGCATTCATGGGCCCAGACGCCGCGTACCTCTTGGACTCCCGCTTTGACCAGCGCATCGTGAATCATGGACGATTTCAGCACCGTGCGCATGTAGGAGTAGTCGCTCGGCGGTTTGCCGGGAGGGGCCCCCAGCAGGATGGGATCGTGGCGGTGCAGCAGGGTTTCCACGTCCAGGACGGGGGCCGTCCGCTGACCGCCCGAATAGTACCCGGTCCATTCCCCGTACGGTCCTTCCTTGTGCTGTTTGTCTGGGTAGAGCCAGCCCTCCAGAACGATCTCCGCTCCGGCGGGGATCGGCAGGCCGGTTGCGGGTGCGCGGACGACGTCCACGGGGCTGCCCATGATGGCGCCCGCATAGTCGTACTCTCCGATGCCCGTGGGAATCTCCAGGCCGGCCATGGCAAACAGGAGCGGATCCATTCCCAGGCAGATGGCGATCGGGCAGCGGCCTTCCTTTGCCCACCATTTCTCCAGGTGCAGCCGTCCGTGCTTGCCCGCCTCGATATTCACCGTCACCCGCTTTTCGTCCAGCACCATGACCCGGTAGGCGCCTGCATTGACCCAGCCCGAGTCGGGATCACGGGTAATCACGCCGCAGCCGGTGCCGATGTAGCGTCCTCCGTCTTTCTCGTGCCAGACCGGCGTGGGAAACTTCAGAACGTTGACGTCGGCGCCCCGGTATACCTCTTCGAGGATGGGTCCGGATTTCACGACGCGCGGGGGAAACTTGACGGATTCCGTTTCCCACTTGAGAGGTTTGCCCCGCAGCTCCTCCACCAATCCCTGATCGCTCAGGCCGGAGGGAAGGCGAAATGTCATGGCCATGCGCCGGGTGCTTCCCAGGGAAGCCGTGAGAAGCCGGTACCCCCGCGGATACCCCTTGATCTCATCGAAAAGCTGCGCCTTGTTCGGCCTGCGGCGGTAGTTGATCTGGGAGATGCCGCCGATCTCCAGGTTCCAGTCGGCGCCT
>CAZTLA010000134.1:0-8235 GCA_964614365.1 uncultured Syntrophales bacterium
CACCACGAACATGACAGGCAGTGCCCACACAAATGTGAATCTCATGACGTCCTTTGGGAACTAAACTAAAGGCTTTATAAAAGGTGGCGATGTGCTGTATCCGAGTTAACGGTACTTGTAATTTTTCGCTGACCCTCTCTAATGCGTCCTTGGAAAGCCAATGATTTTCACTCTGAATTTCCAGTAAGACTTGAATGAGAGAACTGGCTTCGCTCTGATGTTTATCAATAATCTGATCGATTCTATCGTTATCCATAGTCGCTTTCGTACCCTGCTTCTTTCCCCTAATCCACTGCCTGCTCGTTCACCTTAGGCGAGAGCAAAGCACTTTCGGCTTTCGTCGTACTTGACTAATCCTTGCCGTGAGGAAGTATTCATGTGTCTTAAGACTTCAGATGAGGTTAGGCCTAACTTTTCAGCGATGGTGCCAGTCGAAAGGGGTTTTTCCCGCAGGAGTGAGGTAATTTGGCTTATGGCCAACTTGTCGAGAATTAATTCGTTAAATAATCTGTTAAACTCGTCACTCGCGAAAAATGACTCACACTCTTCTTCCGATTCAAAAGGTATTCTCAGCCGCTCCCTTTCCACCAGCCTGATGTAGGGGACCAGGGTCGTAACGGATTCCAATTTAGCCTTTAGTGCCTGTTCCTCTATCCCCTCGCTTTTGCCAAAAGGTCCCAGCGCCTTCACCTTCTTGCCAAGATCATTCATAACTTCGGCAAAAAGAATGCCTTCACCGCCGGACATAAATTTGATCATTAACCTTTCGGGGTCGAGCCCGATGTGCGCCATTATTTTTTTACAAAGATGAACCATGCTCAACGCGTGGAAATTTCCATGAGTAATATAATTACATTCGTTCAGATGACACCCGATGATGAACACTCCGTCCGCCCCCTTTGAAAAAGCCCGGAGTACGTGCGACAGGTCGACTCTGCCGGTGCACATGACGCGGATAAGCCTTATTTCAGTGGTATATTGCAGTCTGGAAACTCCAGCCAGGTCAGCAGCGCCGTATCCTCACCACTGGCAGACAAAACCCACGATTCTTGGTTTAAAGGTAAGTGCTGAACTCATCCGTTCGAATCTCCTTTGGTAAAGTCAGTCTGAAGCTGTTTAGTCTATAGCCTATCCTATCCAACTGCCGCATCAATTTGGCTCAAGATCTCGTCATCGGTAAAATGCTTGAGGGAAATCGCCGCGGTGGGACATACGGCGTTACAGAGACCATCTCCTTTACAGAGAACAGGATTAACCCTGGCTTTCCTGCCTTGCGGTGTATCGTAAAACTCTATGGCGCCATAGGCACAAACGGTGATACAGGCCCCACAGGAAACACACTTATTCTCATCCACCGCGCAAACAGAGCCGGAGGCGGTGACGGTATCATGGGAGAGAAGCGTTATGGTCCGGCCGGCAGCTCCATAAGCCTGGTTAATCGCTTCCGGTATATGTTTGGGATAGTGTGCCATACCACAGAGGTAAACACCGTCGGTGCCAAATTCTACTGGCCGTAATTTTACATGAGCTTCCTTGAACCAATCATCCGGCCCCAAAGAGACCTTGAACAGTTGCGATATTTCTCTGCTTCCCGCGGAGGGAATAACGGCGGCAGCTAACGCCAGTACATCGGCATCGACGGCAAGCTTCTTCCCCAAGATAAAATCGGTCGCGGTAACCCGTAAAACAGGCCGTCCCCCCTCCACCACAGCTTCCACCTGCGGTTTATCCTGCGGCTCATAGCGGATGAACTTTACATCCTTATTTGAGGCTTCCCGGTAATAATCCTCGCTGAACCCATATGTTCTCATATCACGAAAAAGAATATAAATATCCACCCCGGGATTCACCTCTTTGAGTTTCAAGGCGTTCTTTACCGAGTGGCTGCAACATATCCGGGCGCAGTAATTTCTGTCCTCGTTTCTGCAGCCGACGCATTGGATCATGACCAGACTCTGGGCGTTCATCACCCGTTCCGCTCTGTTGGCGATCTGCTCCTCCAGCTCCAGACCGGTCAACACCCGGTCATCTTCTCCATAAAGGTATTCGGTGGGTTTATAGACATCGGCGCCGGTAGCGATGACGGTTGCCCCGTGTTTTATCGCAGTGACTCCTCTGTCAGACTTCACTTTGGTTACGAAATTTCCCACGTAACCGGTAGCCTCCGGGATCGTGGCATCAGTATAAACATGGATCAGAGGGTGCTGGTAAATCCTGCGCACAAGATCACGCACATAGGCCTGCACATCCATCCCGTCCAGGGTGGAATGAATTTTTCGTGCTGTTCCCCCCAGGTCGGCATCCTTTTCCACCAGGTAAACCTCATGTCCCTGCTTTGCTATGGAAAGAGCGCACGTCATGCCGGCGATACCGCCGCCCACCACTAACGCCGTCTTGTTAACGGGAAGATCAAATTCCTGCAAGGGCTTCAAACGGCAAACTCGTGCTACCGACATTCGGATTATATCCTTTGCCTTTTGGGTTGCTTCTTCCTTTTCCTTGGCGTGGACCCAGGAGCAATGCTCCCGAATATTTGCCATGTCCAGGTAATATTGATTAATTCCCGCCTCTCGCAGGGTGTCCCGGAACAGCGGTTCCAGGGTCCTGGGGGAGCAGGCGGCGATAACCACGCGATTGAGCCCTTTTTCCTTTGCCAGGTCTGATATCTGCTGGGCGGAATTCGTCGCGCAGGAAAAGAGCTGTTCCTGGGCGTAGACAACATTGGGTAAGGTCAGGGCGTATTCAACAGTGGAAGGGACGCCCACGATCCTTCCGATATTGGCCCCGCAATGACACACAAAGACCCCGATCCTTGGCTCCTCTGCGGAGACATCCCGTTCCGGCGGATATATCCTTTCTTTGGACAGCTCCCCTCGTCGGTAGTCAAGGAGTTCACCGCATTGGGAGCCGGCGGCGCTGGCGGTAAAGACCGACTCGGGAATATCGGTAGGGCCCTGGAAGGCCCCGCTTACGAATATCCCCGGTCGGGTGGTCTCCATGGGATTGGAAGGAATGGCTTTACAGAATCCGTGGGCATTGAGTTCAATGCCGAACTTGTTTGCCAGGCCCTTCACATCTGCAGGGGGGGTCAATCCCACGGACAGCACCACCATATTGAATTCTTCCTCTTTTACGCCCTCGTCGGGTGTGGAATACCGTATGGTGACATTCTTGGTTTCCGGGTCCTCTTTTACGATTGATACGTAGCTGCGGAAAAAACGCACCCCGGGCAGGTTTTCTGTTCTCTCGTAGTAGCGCTCAAAATCCTTGCCATAGGAACGAATATCGTTATGGAAGACCGTACACTCGGCCTCTGCATCATGTTCCTTGGTCAAAATCACCTGTTTCTGGGTATAGGTACAGCATACGGCTGAGCAATAGCTGTTTTCTCCCGTGGTAACCCGTCGGGATCCGACGCATTGAATCCAGGCCACTTTATGGGGATGCTTCATGTCGGACGCGCGCAGTATCTCACCCTGGTATGGTCCGGTGGCGCATAACAGCCGCTCATAGTCCATACTGGTTACCACGTTGGCAAATTGTCCGTACCGATATTCCTCCTTCACCTTGGGATCAAAGGGTTCCAGACCGGAAGACAGAATTACGGCCCCCACATTTACTTTTACTTTTTCCACCGTCTGACTGAAGTCTATGGCGTTGTTCTTACATGCTCCTTCACAAATACGGCATTTCTTCTCTTTCAGGTAAAGACAACTTTCATCGATATACGTGATCAGGGGGATCGCCTGAGCGAAATATACATGGACTGCTTTATTGTCCGATATTTCCTGGTTATATCGATCAGGGTATTTGACCGGGCAGTATTCCACGCAGGTAGTACAACCCGTGCATTTGCTCTCGATGATATAGCGGGGCTTCTTGGTCAGGGTGATCTTGAAGTCGCCTGGTTCCCCTTCTATACGGTCAACGTCAGTATAGGTCAGGACCTCTATGTTGGGATGCCGGCCCACCTGGACCAGTTTAGGTGAAAGTATTCACATGGAACAGTCATTGGTGGGAAAGGTCTTATCCAGCTGGGCCATATGGCCGCCAATGGACGGCGATTTCTCAACCAGATAAACCTTAAAACCCGCCGCGCCCAGATCAAGCGCGGCCTGAATGCCGCTGATCCCTCCCCCGACAACCAGCACATCGCCAAAATTATTCTCCGTGAAACCTTTACGGAGATTGTCAGCGAGACTTTTACGAACCTGGTCTTCGATTTTTTCCAGTTCTTTTTCCACGCTCTCTTCCCTCATTAGTAAGTTAGAAACTATTTTCTTCGGGTTTTTTGCAGAAAATAGTTTCGTTAACGCACTTATCCCGTTCATTGGGATCAGGTTTCTAAATCACTTCAGCGATAATTTCGGTAATTTCCTTAATTTCTATGTCTTCACTATTCTCCCGGTTCAACCGGCTGTCCTCAAAATTGGTGATGCAATAGGGACAGGAGGTAACCAGCACTTCAGCGCCAACCCCGACCGCCTGTTCCAGGCGGAGGTCGGAGAATCTTTCCCCCTTGGGAGTTTCCATCCAGATCCTGCCTCCTCCCCCTCCGCAACAGAAACTATCTGCTCGGGATTCAGGCATCTCATGCAGCTTGACACCGGGTATCTTCTTTAAGACCTCCCGTGGCTCGTCATAGACGCCGTTATGCCGCCCCAGGTAACAGGGGTCATGCCAAGCGACCTTCTTCCCGTATTCCTTCGTAAGTTCAAGCCTTCCCTCCTGAACAAGCCGGAATAGATATTGGGAGATATGAATCACTTCAAAATTCACCATGAATTCAGGATACTCGTTTTTAAAGGTATGGTAGCAATGGGGGGACGAAACAAGGATTTTCTTCACTCCTTGATCGATAAACGTTTTGATATTTTCCCTGGCCAGGCGTTTGAATACCTCCTCATCGCCCGTCTTGCGGATACTTTCTCCGCAGCAATTTTCCTTGGCGCCCAGGATCCCGAAATCCACCCCGGCCCTGTTCAGGATCGTGGCTGTGGCTCTGGCCACCTTTTTTAATCTCGGGTCATAGCTGCAGTAGCAGTCGGGAAAATAGAGAATTTCCATCCCCGCAGTGAACGCTTTTACCGAAAGACCTTCCGCCCATTTTTCCCTGTTTTTTCGCTCTTCATTCAGGGGGTTGCCTTCGCCGACGAGGCTGCCGCTGATGGTGCGGATAGGTTTGACCGCAGAAGGGAAAACCCCATATTCCGTGGCAATCTTGCGTAATGCCACTCCGGACTCTATCTGCTTTACGTCCCGGGGGCACTGCTGGGGACATCTGCCGCAAGTGGTGCAACGCCACATCTCCTCGCTTTCAATATCCGTGAGACCGAACGTTGCCTCGCGGACCAGCTTGCGCATACTGAAATGTGCGACCTTATTCCACGGACAAACGACATCGCATAATCCGCATTGGAAGCACCGTTTGAAGGCGTCTCCGCCGCTCGCCTTTATGGCATCAACGATCTCTTTGTAGGGGGCTACCGTCTCCACTATTATTTTATCCTCTTCTTTTCCTAATTGTTTTAGCCCTTCTTTGACATCCGGGCAACGGTGTCCATTACCTTCTCCAATCCATATTTGTCCACCATTGATCCCAGTCCGGTTTCCACGTCCTCGGGCTTCACCTCTTCTTCAACTTCCTCTTCCCTTTCTTCGTAAATCAGGGCATCATTAAGGCACCACTGAACACACAAGGGCTTTTCCCCCGGCGGAAGGTCTTCACACATATCGCATTTGAGAGGCAGCCCGGAATCGGGCTCTTTAAACGCATCCCGGGAGGGGCAGGAAGCCCTACAGAAACTGCACTCGCCGTATTCCTTTCCGTCAATCGTATATTTGTTTCTGCCCATACATTCGGCTTTGGCATACTCACCTGCGTATACCGGAAGATATACGTCCCTTATTGGATCACGAATCAGCCGAATACGAGACCTTGCCGGATTATTGCTGCTGTATTTTGGGTTAGCGTGGAAGGCGGAGCAGATTACCTCGCATGCCCGACAACCATTGCATTTATCAAGGTCGATTTTGATTGACTTGATTTTCTTTTTAATCTTGGCCATTTTTTATTATCCTTCTCTGTTCTAAGTCTTCCGCAACGTAGCCCAGATTCAATTCCTCTAAAGTCGCTTTGGTGGGAATTCCCTCATTATTCCACCCCTTGAATTTGTAATAGGCATCTAAGAGCTTTTCTTCAAGTTCGGGGAATCTTTTTTTCCAATGATCCTCCGGCGGCTTCTCATCAGCTCTCCTCAAGCCTCTTCTCACATTAATGGCTCGAATCAGGTTTCGGTTCCTCTTATATACTTGCGTGAGTCCGGCTTCATCCATATCGATCCCCGTTGCTGATGAGATTAACGGGGGGTAATTGTGAATGTGATAGGGAGGCTTCAAGGGAAATGACGACAAACCGGCGCACATCCCGACGGCGTCATCGATGTAGTGCATCTTCTCTTGCCAGTCAACGATGTCAACGGACATGTCAACAGTCGGGTAGTATGGATTTGAGTGCTCTCCCCGCAATTCCCAGTCCAGCAAATATTGTTTATACTTTTCATCAGGAACATGGACCCAATCCTTTACAAAGTCTTCTCGTTCCTCCATCGTCGGAAAGGGCGACTGGGGGAACTGCCCTTCAATTTGGGTAATGTTTATCTTCTCGCCGGTGCAATACATGAGAAAATAAACGGGATTCAGCATTCCCAGTTTCAGCGGGAGCTGCTCATGTTTTTTAATGTTATTATGAGCATATGCTTCTGCGCCTTTGCCGATCTGTTGGGCCGCCCAATACGTGCCGTTGGCCAAAACATCTCCTATCCCTTCGCGCCGAACGATTCTGTCCAGCAACCAGTAAAATTTCCCCTCGTTATCGGACGGGCACCCGGCAAAGTCCTGGTCAGTCAAAATGCCGGCTTCATAAAGCTCAAAGCCAAAGGCCATAATCTGCGGGGTTGAGAATCCGTCCACGCCATACTCCGTAGCGCGTTGAGCGATTCTAAAACCGAAATCCAGATCTGAAAAGGCCGCCATGGAATACGTGAGTTTCGAGAAGCACTTCATCATGTAGGTTGAGATTCCCGGCAGGGAAATTATTGCCCCGCACTTCATCGGACAGTTATAGCAACTTATTAACCGCGTCCGCGCATTTTCTTGAGTTTCCCTCCATTTATCTTCGACTTCCTTAGTCCAAAAATCCTTTCTCCGGGTGCGGGAATTACCCCACATGAAATTGGTGGTATGCCACTCCTCATCAACGTGTTTCATCTCTTGCGGTGACCCAAGCCCGGCTAATATGGGCATTACCCCCGGAATCGGCTTTTCTTCCCGTGCCTTTATATATTTCAGCACTTCGTTGCACAGCTTCAAATATTCATCCGGTCGGGCGAGATTAATGTCCTTTGTTCCCCGCACGGCGACCGCCTTTATCCCTTTGTCTCCCATAACGGCGCCAATGCCCAGTCGGCTGGCGCTGGACCTGCCCTGTTCGATGGAAGCCGTATAGACCCTGTTTTCACCGGCCAGGCCGATGGCAGCCACCTGGGCGTTCGGTTCATTCAATTCCTTTCGAATAAGTTCCTGAGTTTCCACAGCGCCCTTGCCACGGAGATGGCTGGCATCCCGTATTTCTACTTTGTCATTGTGTATCCACACATAAATCAGCTTGGGGGACTTGCCGCGAAAGATTACTTTGTCATAACCGGCATACTTCAATTCAGGCGCCCAAAATCCCCCCATCATTGAATATGCCATTAACAACGTCTGAGGAGAATAGGTGGTAATAATGGTGCGATTGGCGCCAGGGGCAGGCGTGCCGCATAAAAGACCGGTGCCGAATATGAGCAGATTATCGGGAGAAAAGGGTTCAGTTGCCGGGGGAACCCTCTCCCATAATATTTTGGCATTCGTACCGAGACCTCCCAGATGAAGTTCCGTTAATTTCGGGTCCGTTTCTACCCTTTCAATGTTTCCCCGGGATAGATCTATTTCTAAATTAAACCCTGTCTCTGCGTATCTCATTTTTTTTGCCCCTCTATGCTCCGCAGCCGTTACCGTTACGCTGCGCAGATCGTTCATTGTTGCTGCGCTCTTCCGGTTGCTCCGAGTCTGTGAAAAAGTACTTGTGTAGCTACATCATAACTTCCCTCTTGTCAACAAAAAAATCTAAAAGCCTTAATTGATGCCCTCGTCAAAAGTAAAATTAGCATAACTGGCTAAAATAATTTAACAATC
>CAZTLA010000135.1:0-8213 GCA_964614365.1 uncultured Syntrophales bacterium
AGGGTATGTTTCTGCGCCCACCTGCCGTTTCCATCCATGATAATGGCAATATGGCGGGGAAGCCTTTCAAAATCGAGATTGATCATTGCACGAGCACTCTGCATCCGTCAAATCTATCCACTATTTTCACATGTTGTGCATTAACACATGCAGCATATATTTTCAAGGCGCCTTTCCTGAGGGTATGACATGACATCGTGCGTATAAATAAACGGGGGAGCTGCGTCTCAGCCCCCCCGCAAAAAAACCGTACATTCCCTGCCTATATCTCCATAATCTCTTTTTCTTTTACGGTAATGATGGCATCCGTTTTTTCTATTTGCTTGTCGGTTAATTTTTGAACCTCTTCTTGCGCTAAATGAAGATCGTCTTCGGACAGCTTGTTCTCCGTCTTGAGAGCCTTCAGGTGCTCGTTAGCCTCCCTCCGGGCGTTTCTGAGCTTAATCTTGCATTCCTCTCCCATCTTCTTCACCTGTTTTACCAGGTCTTTGCGTCTTTCTTCGGTAAGGGGCGGAATGGAAAGACGGATGACCTTCCCGTCGCTGGTCGGATTCATCCCCAGATCGGCCTTCTGAATCGCCTTTTCTATACTATTGATGACACCCGTATCCCAAGGCGATATGACGATCAGTCTGTTTTCCGGGATGGACAGGGAAGCCATCTGATTAAGGGGCGTGGGGGTGCCGTAATACTCCACCTTGAT
Organism: uncultured Syntrophales bacterium; assembly: GCA_964614365.1. Taxonomy (GTDB): domain Bacteria; phylum Desulfobacterota; class Syntrophia; order Syntrophales; family JACQWR01; genus JACQWR01. Next base: position 704 of record CAZTLA010000135.1, read on the forward strand.
CCCATCCAGAAGGGAAAGTGACGCCCTGCCCGTCCTCACCCTGCTCAGTGCCTTTTCAAGTCCCGCAATCGCCTTGCCCATGTCGTCTTTCATCTGTGCGTAAATCTGATCTTTCATACTATTCACCAACAATGGTTCCTAAGGGTTTCCCGCAAATCACGTTTTTCACATTCCCCCTTTTATGGAGGTTGAATACAATAATAGGCAAATGATTGTCCCGGCAAAGGGAAATTGCCGTTGCATCCATTACTTTCAGGTATTGCGTCAACACGGTCGTATACTGTATCTTATCGAACATCACCGCATCGGCGTGCTTGGCGGGGTCCTTGTCGTAAACCCCATCCACCTGGGTTGCCTTCATAATCACATCGGCTTTTATTTCTATCGCCCTCAGCGAAGCGGCCGTATCGGTCGTGAAGTAAGGATTTCCGGTGCCGCCGACAAAGATCACGACCCTGCCCTTCTCCAGGTGACGGATAGCCCGGCGCTGGATGTAGGGTTCCGCCACTTCTTTCATCTCTATCGCCGACTGTACCCGCGTGGGGATCCCCAGGCCTTCGAGTGAACTCTGGAGCGCCAGTCCGTTAATCACCGTGGCAAGCATCCCCATGTAATCGGCCGTGGTACGCTCGATGCCCCGGGCGCCCGCATCCTGACCGCGAAAGATGTTGCCTCCTCCGACGACGATGCCCAGTTCGACACCAAGTTCTGCGACATCTTTAATCTCACCGGCGATTGCCTGAACGACATCGGGATCAATCCCGAAGGATCGCTTTCCCATCAGTGCCTCCCCGCTCAATTTAAGAAGCACCCGCTTGTAGACTGACCGTTCCAACTGATATCCCTCGCCTGTGAAGCTTTCCGGTACGGAAAGCTCATGCACGCGTCAACGCTCCGCCTCGTTTCGAGGCCTCGACACTGAGCGATCTTCCGGTCTCCCTGCCATATCCGCCGCTAGTTCACCTCTTCTCCCAGCTGGAACCGGGCGAATCTTCTGACCACGATGTTTTCACCCGTTTTGGCAATCATGTTGTTCACCAACGTACCTACCGTAATATCGGTATTCTTGATGAATTTTTGTTCCAAAAGGCAAACTTCCTCGTAATATTTTTTCAGTTTACCCTCAATGATCTTGTCCCAGATCTTTTCCGGTTTTCCTTCTGCCCGCGCCTGCTCCCGGTATATCTCTTTTTCACGCTCCATGGCTTCCGCACGTATCTCTTCCGACCTCACATACCGCGGATTCGAAGCGGCAATGTGCATGGCGATATCCTTTGCCATCTGCTGAAAACCTTCCGTTTTGGCGACAAAGTCCGTTTCACAATTGATTTCCACCATGACGCCGATTCGTCCTCCCATATGAATATACGAGGAAATCGTACCATCCTTTGCGGCCTTCGAGGATCTCTTCGTGGCTGCCGACATGCCTTTCTTCCGTAAACAATCCACTGCCTTTTCAAAGTCGCCGTCGGAAGCCGTGAGCGCCTCCTTGCAATCCATCATGCCGGCGCCCGTTTTTGTTCTCAATTCCTTAACCATTGCAGGTGTAATATTCAATGTGCCCTACCTCCCCTTATTGTTCGCTCAAAGACTCGCCGGTCTTTTCATAGGCATCCATGTCCCGGTTCTCCACGCTTTCGGGGACATCCGCCTCGGCGTCAACCGGTATGGCTGCCATTTCTGACGGAACTTGCTTGTTGCTTTCCGCCTGGATGCGTTCTTCAAACCGCTTTTTCCCTTCCAGCGCCGCATCGGCGAATTTGGAAGAAAAAAGCTTTATGGCCCGAATGGCATCGTCATTGCCGGGAATGATATAATCAATCTCGTCGGGATCGCAATTGGTGTCCACGATACCCACAATCGGTATCTTGAGCCTCCGCGCTTCACTGATGGCGATGTATTCGCGCTTGGGATCCACAACAAAAAGTCCCCGCGGGTATCCTTTTATGCCCCGTATCCCTCCCAAAACCTTGATCAGCTTGTCCCGCTCTTTTTTTAGACCGAGGATCTCTTTTTTCGGAAAGGCTTTAATACTGTCATCGGTAAACATGGCATCGAGCGTGTTCAGTCTGTCGATGCTCTTCTTTATAGTGGTAAAGTTGGTAAGCATACCGCCCAGCCATCGTTGATTCACGTAGGGCATGCCGCACCGTTCCGCCTCTTCCCGTATCGTCTCCTGCGCCTGCTTCTTCGTCCCCACAAACAGAAGTTCACCGCCTTCGGCGACCACGTCTGCGACAAAGTTATAGGCCGTCTGAAACATCCCTACCGTCTGCTGAAGATCGATGATATAGATGTTGTTTCTCGCCCCAAATATGTAGGGCTTCATTTTCGGATTCCACTTATTCGTCTGATGACCAAAGTGGACACCCGCCTCAAGTAACATTTTCATAGAAATATTTGCCATGGTAACGCTCCCTTCGTGTTTTTTCCTCCACCCCCGTAAATCACCCTCCTCTCTTTCAGGAAGGCAACACGGTATGCCGGGGATGTGCGAGTTGGGGTGGCTGATAACATAAACTTATTAAATTATCAAGTGAAAAACGACTTTTTCCAAAGCCGTCAGGTGTGATAGTGGGCGTTGATCTCTACATACTCGGAAGAAAGATCAGCCGTGTATACGGTAAATTCCTTATCTCCCACGCCGAGTTCTACGCGAACGTTTATATGGCTGCGTTCCATGATTTCCCGGATTTCCCGCAACCTATCCCCGGAACCGCAGACACCCCGCCCCCCCGCAAAGAGGGAAACTTCACCCATGAATACGGTTATCCTTTCAGGAGCGACCGCTACGCCGGCCGATCCGATCGCCGAGATGATTCTCCCCCAGTTCGGATCACCGCCGAAGAAGGCGGTCTTGACCAGGTTGGAATTGGCGATTGCGTAAGCAATTTTTTTTGCGTCGCGCCGGCGCCGGGCGCCTTTCACCGATATTTCGATCAGCTTTGTGGCCCCTTCGCCGTCCCGTACGATCAGTTCCGCCAATTCCGACATGACGCCAAAAAGCATATCTTCAAACAGGGCCGCCGATCGCGATGCTCCCCGTACCACCCTGTTTCCGGCCAAACCGTTGGCCAGGATAATTGCCGTATCGTTGGTGCTCATACAACCGTCAACGGTAATGACATTGAATGTCCTGTTGACCGTTCTCCGAAAAAGATTCTCCAGCGTCCGGAGATCAATTGCAACATCCGTCATGAGGAATGCAAGCATGGTCCCCATGTTCGGCTCTATCATCCCCGCCCCCTTGGCCATGCCGGAGACGGTGACCTCCCTGCCGCCGATGGTTTCCCTTCGACTTGCGATCTTCGGGAATTTGTCCGTCGTCATGATCGCCTCGGCGGCATCGGCAAAGCCATCGGGACGCAATCCCCTGACGAGCTTTCCCATGCCCGCGCCGACTTTCTTTACCGGCAAATCCACGCCGATAATCCCCGTTGACGCCACCAGAACATCCTCGTCCCGGATCTGCAGCTTATCCGATGCAAAGGCGGACATGGTGCAAGCGTTTTCGTAGCCCGTATCGCCGGTGCCGGCATTGGCATTGCCGCTGTTGGCAAGAATAGCACGGGCGCTCCCGCTCCTTATCCTTTCCTCATCGAGAACGACCGGAGCGGCCTTGAAAAGATTCGTCGTAAAAACCGCAGCGGCCTTGGCGGGCGCCTCGGACAGGATGAGCGCAAGATCCTTGCTCCCATCGGTCTTTATTCCCACAGGGACGCCGTTGGCCAGAAAACCGGAGACGGAGAGTATTCCCGCGTGTTTATTTTTCATGTTACCGCCCGCAACACTTTTTATACTTTTTTCCGCTGCCGCAAGGACAGGGATCGTTTCTCCCCACCTTTTCCCCCTCCCGCCTGACGGGGGCCGGCGTCGCAGCATCTTCCCCCCGGCTCATGACAAAATCCTGGCGGGGCCGCTCACCTATCTGCGGCGGCTCCTCCTCCGCACTCAGCCGAACCATGCAGAGTTTCTCGATGGTGTCCCCCTTGATGCCGTTCACCATCGCCATGAACAACTCGTAGCCTTCCTTCTGGTACTCCCTGATCGGGTCTCGCTGGCCGTACCCCCTGAGCCCGATGCCTTCCTTAAGATGATCCATGGCCAGCAGATGATCCTTCCAGTGGTTGTCTATGGATTGGAGCATGATCACCTTTTTCAGGTAATCCATCATGGGCTTGCCCAATTCTCCTTCCTTTGCAGCAAGGTGTTTGTTGACCTCCCCCAGGACCTCCTCCCGGACAGCATCGGCATTGCCCCACCGATCGGTACCGCTTAAATTCACTTTGATGGAGAATTGCTTAAAAAGAACGCCTTCCAGGCCTTTGACATTCCATTCTTCGGGATGGCTCTTCTCGTCAATGTACGCCATCAAGAGCTCATCAATGATTTCCTCGATCATGTCTGCAATATCGGAGGAGAGCTCTTCTCCTCTCAGCACCCTTTTCCTCTGCTCGTAAATGACCTGTCTCTGCCTGTTCATGACGTCGTCATATTCGAGCACGTGCTTGCGCATGTCGAAATTCTGCCCTTCCACCCTCTTCTGCGCATTTTCGATCGCCCGGGAAATCAGTCGGTGTTCTATCGGCTGATCCTCTTCCAGACCGATCCTGTCCATGATGGCCGATATCCTTTCGGCGCCGAATATGCGCAGCAGGTCGTCTTCGAGAGAGAGGTAGAACCTCGATGACCCTTTGTCGCCCTGACGTCCCGAGCGTCCCCGAAGCTGGTTGTCGATACGGCGGCTTTCGTGCCGTTCCGTCCCCAGTATGTGAAGTCCGCCCAGTTCCGCTACGCCCTCGCCCAGTTTAATATCCGTACCACGCCCCGCCATGTTTGTGGATATGGTTACCGCGGCAAGCTGGCCGGCTTCTGCGATTATTTCCGCTTCCCTCTCATGGTTCTTGGCATTGAGAACATGATGCTTAATGCCGGAACGTGATAGGAGCTTGCTTAAGGTTTCGGACTTTTCGATAGAAATGGTGCCCACCAGGACAGGCCGCTTTTCTTTGTGCAACTCTTTGATTTCATTAATTACCGCCTTGAACTTCTCTCCCTCCGTTTTGTAGATGACGTCGGTATAATCGCTCCGGATCATGGGCATATTCGTCGGAATCACCAGGACATCCAGGTTATAGATCTTCTTGAATTCGGCGGCTTCCGTGTCGGCCGTGCCGGTCATGCCGGCAAGCTTTTCATACATGCGGAAGTAGTTCTGAAAGGTAATGGAAGCAAGAGTTTGATTCTCCCGCTCGATCTTCACTTTTTCTTTCGCCTCGAGTGCCTGGTGAAGACCGTCGCTGTATCTCCGGCCCGGCATGACTCTGCCGGTGAATTCATCCACAATAATTACCTGACCGTCTTTTACCAGGTAATCCACATCCCGCCTGAAAAGGGTATGCGCCTTCAGGGCCTGGTTTACATGGTGGAGCGTCTCTATGTTTTTGGGTTCGTAGAGATTCTGCACGTTGAGATATTTTTCCACGCGGGCAATACCCTCTTCGGTAAGAACCACGGACCGCATTTTTTCATCGACGGTATAATCCTGCTCTTTCCGAAGACGGGGAATTATCTGATTTATCTTAAAATATTTATCGGTGGATTCTTCGGCTGGCCCGGAAATGATGAGCGGCGTTCGCGCCTCGTCGATAAGAATACTGTCAACTTCATCCACGATCGCGTAATAAAAATCCCTCTGCACATAGTCTTCAAGGCTGAACTTCATGTTGTCGCGGAGATAGTCAAAGCCGAATTCGTTGTTTGTTCCATACGTAATGTCGGAGTTGTATGCCTCCTTCCGTTCTTCATCGTCCATATCGTGCACGATGACGCCGACCGTAAGACCGAGAAAATTATAGATGGGTCCCATCCACTGCGCGTCTCTTTTCGCAAGGTAGTCGTTCACGGTTACGACGTGGGAACCGCGCCCCGCAAGGGCATTCAGATACAGGGGCATCGTCGCCGCCAGGGTTTTCCCTTCCCCGGTCTTCATCTCCGCGATTTTCCCCTCGTGAAGAACGATGCCGCCGACGATCTGCACATCAAAGGGCCTCATCTGCACCGTACGCCTGGCAGCCTCCCGCGCCACGGCAAATGCCTCTACCAAAATATCCTCAAGCTCCAGACCATCCTTCAACTTCTCCCGGAAAATGTCGGTTTTCGCCCTGAGCTCTGCGTCAGCCATTTTCATCATCTGCGGTTCCAGCCGGGAAATATCATCGCGGTAAAACGACAGGCGTTTCAGTTCCCGGTCATTCTTGGTACCGACAATTTTCTTTAACAGGGACTCAAGCATAGACACACCTTCTAAAAAAAAACCGGTAAGATTACCGGTAGATAGTCATTTTATATATCGGTAAAACCCGTCACATTGAGTTCGTAAGATACCGCTCCAACATTACCATGGGATAAAAAGTCTTCATACGGGACTCAGTGCAGATACTTTCGCGGATTGACGGGAACGCCATGCAAGGCGACCGTGTAGTGCAGGTGGGGCCCCGTACTACGTCCTGTATTGCCCACGTAACCGATTACATCGCCCCTCTTCACCGCGGCGCCCACCGAGACGGCGCTCCGGGAAAGATGCCCGTAATACGTGGCCATTCCATGGCCGTGGTCAATCCTCACCTCATTGCCCATGTCAGGATGGTAGGCAACGTCGGCTACAATACCATCGGCTGTGGCGCGAATCTTTGCTCCCACTCTTGTCGCCACGTCAAGGCCCTTGTGAAGCTCTCTCTCCCCGCCGAAAGGCGAACTTCTGTATCCGAATTCAGAGGTAACCCAGCCTCCCACGGGCCATATTGATGGGGTCGACGCCAGAATCGATTTTTGTTCCTTGAGAAAATCGAGCAACTCGCTCAGACTCCCCTTCCGTTTTTCCGCTTGCTCACTCAGCCGATCGATTTCATCGTGCATCGAGGCAATGAGCTCTTTGTCTCCGGCAGCCAGCTTCGACTTTAACCGGTCATTTTCTTCACCAGGCCCACCAATGCCAAGCAACTGCTGTTTATCGCGATTTTTCTCAAGATTCGCCATAATCCGGATCTTTCGGTCGAACTGCTGCAGCTCCTGCATCCGGCCGGCAAAATTTTCGATCTTGTTGACGAGATTTTCAATCTCCGTTTTTTGTTCGATCGTCCGCCTTTTCAGCAGTTCCAGTTCAGCCTTGTCACGTTTTATGTGAATATAATCGTAGGATACGTACATAAGGGATAAAATGAGAACGGCGAGGAAAATGCCTATCCCGTTTATCAGGGCACTTGATAAACCGACTTTCTTTACGGCGCTTTTTTCCTTGGGGACGATCAACAGTGTATAGAAATTCTTCGGCATTGTGCCTTATCCCTCTGCTTTATCCCGCTGCAATGACGATCGCCGTGGTCCCTCTGGTCACAATTTTTCTTGATTAGCCGTGGAGACTAACATAAAAATCAGAAATGTCAAGCATCCATTTATCCCGTAATCCACCACCAACTTTTGGATGGACGGGTTTTTCGTACTTTGAGGA
>CAZTLA010000136.1:0-8178 GCA_964614365.1 uncultured Syntrophales bacterium
TTAATCTGCCGAGCCACATGGCCGTTTGATCGCCCATCCGATAAGCCACCCAGCCATGGGCCAGTTCGTGAAGGATAATGGAATACAGAAGCGGAACGGCAAGAAGAATGAACGTAACAGGATCGTTCATCAGCAGATTGAGCAGGCCCATGCAGTTGTCCTTTGGATCGTTGTTAGGCAGTCTCTTGATAAGAGCGGCAATACTCCGGATTTATTTCCTCATGGCTTCTTTGATGACGGGCTGGAATCGCATACGAATTTCCAGATTCTCCTCCGTTGAATAATCAAAATAGTTGCTCAAATGCGCCGTATCGACCGCCGACTCTTTTGCAACTACGGGAACATCGGTGCGCCGGCTGTTGAGCTGCACATTTTTGCACAATTTCATCTGAGTATTCCGGGAAAGCAACCAGTTAATATACACCCGAGCCGCATTCGGATGAGGGGCATCCTTGAATAAGCTTATGCTGCCGAGCGAAGTGGCGAGCGGAATGACTTTATCGTCCAAGGGCGTCACGTTCTTGCCAAGCCCCTGTTTTACAAAAGGAATAAGCTGGGTTTCATTAAACCCGACGGTAAGCGGATACTTTCCGCGCACAACCCACTCCGCCTGCTGGCGTTTGTCATCCGTAACAACGATATTTAGCTGAGACAAAAGATCACGGATAAATTGTTCCCCGTACATATATCCCATATTGCATAAAGCACTGAAAGAGGCGCCTGCCGTGGGATTCTGCATGACGATTTTCCCTTTGAATTTTTGATCGAGCAGTTGAGCAGACGACTTGATATCCGACTCCTTGATGAAATCACGGTTTACCGATGACGTTTTCTGAACGAACATGGTGTAGGTCGGTATCATTCTGTTTTCTTTATCGCTAAACAAGCTCTTCAGCCCGCCGATCCACTTGCTCTCATCGGCGATTTCGGGAAGGAGCAATGGCCGGATCGGAACGGTAAAACCTTCTTTCTTCACCTCTAACGCCGTTGAGGTACCGCCCGACAGCAAGTCCCAGAGTTTTTGTCCAAGCTCCCGCTCCCGCCGGATGCGCGGCGTAAAATCACGCCCATTCATCCCCAGGTACTCAACTTTAATTTCTGGATATTCTTGCACGAACATGTCGACCAGGGATTTTCGCCACTCTTCGCTGGGATCGCCGGACATCACGAGTCTGCCTTCTTTCTTGGCAGCTTCCACTACTTTGTTCCATTCTGCTGATTCTTTTTTCAATACAGAATCAGCGCCATAGGCTGCGCCGGCAAACAACAGAATGATCCCCAGCAACACATAACCTGCTTGCTGTAGAGCTCCCCCCACAATGCCTCTCATCATAATCCCCCTCCACGTCAGGCTTTTAGCTTTTCCTTCAAGAAGGCAATGGTGCGCTTCCAGGCAAGTTCAGCAGCCTCTTTGTTATACCGTTCCGCATTCGTATCGTTGTTGAAGGCATGGTTAGCCCCCTCATACAGGTAAAGCGTATAATCTACGGATGCCCCCTTCAGGGCTGCTTCGTATGCCGGAATGCCCTTGTTGATCCCCTCGTCAAGACCGGCGTAATGGAGAAGCAAGGATGCCTTGATTTTCGGGACATCTTCGGATGCAGGCTGCCTGCCGTAGTAGGGCACGACTGCCGCCGCATCGGGAGAATTAACGGCAACCTGGTTTGCTGCTGCCCCTCCCCAGCAAAAACCTACGACGCCAACCTTTCCTGTAGACTGGGGATGCGTCTTCAAGTATTGAACGGCGGCAACATAATTTTTCGTGTTCGATTCTGCATCCAGTTGTCCGATCAGGGTTCGGGCTTTATCTTCATCTGCCGGAGTCCCCCCCAGCGGTGATAAAGCGTCCGGGGCAATAGCCAAGAATCCCTCCAAGGCAACGCGCCGGGCGACATCTTCGATGTGGGGATTAAGACCTCTGTTTTCGTGGATTACGATTACACCGGGCAGTTTTGCCTCTCCCTTTAGCCTTGCCAGATAGGCGCGAACATCGCCCGTTGCCCCGGGATAGTTGATATAGTCCACAGAAAAGCAAGTGTGCTCAATGTTATCATCCACGCTCCCTTCCCCTTTCCTCTGCAGATTGGTAAGCAACAACAATAATCACAACAAAAGTGCCTTGATTTTCAGCGCGCCCTCCCGGCAACGTCGTTGACAGCCTCTACGATTTTTGCGTATCCCGTGCACCGGCAAAGATTGCCGGCCAAGGCAAGGCGGATATCCTTGTCCGTGGCCGAGGGATCTTCATCGAGCAACGACTTGGCAGAAAGGATCATGCCGGGCGTGCAGAAACCGCATTGAACGGACCCGTGATCCAGAAACGCCTGCTGGAGGGGATGGAGTTCATGACCCTTTGCAATTCCTTCGATGGTGGTAATTTCTTTGCCCACCGCTGTGTGCGCCAGCATCAGGCAGGACAGAGCGGCCTTCCCGTCGACGAGGATGGTGCACGCCCCGCAGGTGCCCATTCCGCAGGCGTCCTTGGCGCCTGTCAGACCCAAATCCTCCCGCAGGACCTCCAGGAGTGTGCGCTGCGGAGACACGGCCACTTCATGCGTCTCTCCATTGATTACTAACTGTATGAATGTTTTCACGTATATACTCCTTTGGGGTCTGGGGTTTGAAGCTCTCCGGAGTAAGCTACGGGACATATTCCCGCTGCCGAATTCGTTACATTAGGATCGGATTACTTGCGTTTTACTCCCGCATTCTCCAAGGCAAGTTGCGTCAGAATGCCTACCATCTTGCGACGCATGGCCGGCTGCCCATGGTGCAGATTATTCACCGGCCGCGAGGCATTAATTGCCTCCGCAGCCGCGCCAGCGATAGTCTCCGCGTCTATGACGCGTCCTACCAGAATCACTTCAGCCTTCGGAACGCGAAGGGGCGCTGAGCCGACACCGGAAAGCGCCACGCGCGCTTCCGTACCCTGCCCGCTTCCCTTATCTACCTTCAGTCGGACAGCCACACTCGCCAGGGGAAAGTCTACCGCCTTCCGGTGGGAGAATTTCTGGTACGAGGCACCGCTGCCGTCGGGCACGACGGGAATCCGAACCTCAGCTACAATTTCATCAGGGGCAATAGTGAGCGGAGTCTCCCCCTTGCCGCTGTAGAGCTCATCCAGCGGAATGGTTCGCTCGCCGCGAGTGGAAACAAGTTTGACCCGGGCATCCAGAGCCAGCAGAGCAGGGGCCGTGTCGCCCTGAAAGGCGGCATAACACTGGCCGGACTTGTTCACGACGTAGCACGTTTCGCCGCCCGCTTTGAAACAGTTCGGTTTGGCCCGCTTCCAGGATCGGGACTGATTGTAGAACCAGCAGCGCGTCTCCTGGCACAGATTACCGCCCAAGGTGCCAACGTTCCGTATCTGCTGCGATGCCACCTTCCCGGCAGCCTCGGCCAGAATGGGGCACTGCTTTCGGACTACTGCCGAGGTTGCTATTTCCTGCATGGTCGTCCCGGCACCGATCGTCAGGCCGGATGCACCGCCACGCACGTAGCGGCACTCCTCAAGATCGGTCATATCAAGGATGTATGCAGGCCTGATGAGCTGCTGCTTCAGGCGGGGAATCAGGTCGGTTCCTCCGGCCAATAGGCGGGTAGTGCCTGAATGTTTCACCATCGCCTCACAGGCTTCCGTCAGCGTGGCTGGGCGCAAATATTCAAAGGGCTCGATTCTCATATGGCCTCCTTCCCTTTTTGCGCCTTCCCGGCCAAGGCAGCCAGCACCTTTTCGCGCGTTACCGGCAGATCCTTGAAACGGACTCCGGTGGCATCGTAGAGCGCCGCGGCAACGGCAGGCAGACCGGCGATCTGCGCCCCTTCACCGGCGTCCTTGGCGCCGAAGGGCCCCGACGGGTCGTCGGTTTCCACGTGGTAGCATTCCATCAGCGGCGCCACATCCATTGTCGTGGGCATGCCGTAATCCATAAACGAGGTTGCCAGGGAAAGACCCTTTTCAAGAGCCACATCCTCCAGCAATACCTGGGATGCCGCGCTGGCCGCTCCCCCCTGCTGCATCCCCTCCAATGCCAACGGATTCAGCGCCCGACCGGCGTCGTGGGAGATGACCATCTTCGTCAGCCGCACCTCACCCGTCACCGAATCGACCTCGATTTCGACTCCCTGGGAACCGGAACTGAAGGCGGGGTATTGTTTTCCCGCCCCCGTGGCATAGTCCATCTTATCCGACTTCGGCGCGGCTGTCCCGCGCCCGATTACCGGGGCGCCGTTTTTGTAGAAACACATGCGAACTGCCTCCAGCAGCGATACCCCTTTCTCATTATTGCCCTTCACGAAAATACGATGGCTCTTAAACTGCAGATCATCGGGATTGCATTCGAGCTTTGCCGCCGCCGCCGCGGCAAGCTGGCGCTTGGCATCCGTTACTGCCACGATGACGGCCTGTCCGGAGGTATACGTGGTGCGGCTGCCGAAGGTTCCCGGATCCATGGGGGTCATCTCCGTATCGACCCGGGTAACGTTCACCTCGTTCAGATCGATGCCCAAGCCCTCCGCCGCTATCTGGGCAAGCACCGTCTCCGCGCCCTGCCCTACATCGGTGGCTCCATGGATTAGCGTTACACCGCCGTCCTCGAAAAGTTTCACGATTGCCGCCGAGCCTTCATGCCCACCAAGACGCCCGCTGACGAAACCCGGATTCGAACCGATGCCGACCCCGCGCAAAATACGGCCCTGCCGCCCCTTGCCAAATTTGTTTTTGAAGTCCAGCGCACCGGCAACTGCTTGCACGGTCTCCTTGAAACCCCAGGTGGTGATCTTCTTGCCGTCTCCCGTCTGTTCATTTGCCTCGAGAGAGTTGATCATGCGCATATCTACCGGATCGTATCCCAGTTCCACGGCCATGTCGTCCAAAACCGACTCAACGGCAAAGCGCGTCTGCGGCATACAGTGGCCGTAGAGCGGGCCCGAAAGAAGCTTGTTGGTGTAGACGCGATAGCCGTCATACTTGGCTGCCGGTATGCGGAGAGGTATGCCCAGATTGGCCCCCGGCAGCAAGATGCTCAGAGGCCCCACGGAGGTGTAAGCGCCGCCATCGGCTATGGCCTTGAGTTCGACCGCTTGAATGGAGCCGTCCTTCCGCATACCGATCTTGACCCAAAAGATGTAGGGATGCCGCCTTCGTCCGGAAAGGAACACTTCCTCCTGACTATAGGCGATCTTCACGGGGTGCCCGGTTTTCTTTGAGAGGAGCAGTGCGCCGAAGTCACATCCCATCGGCTCGTGCTTGCCGCCGAAGCCGCCGCCCACGCAGGGTTGCACCAGCCTCAACTTGCTCAGGGGGATGCCAAGCCCTCGCGCCAAATGACGGTAGGCAATGTAAGGACTCTGTTTGGAAGCCCATATTTGGGCTCGCCCCGTGGATTCCCAGTTTGCCAGCGCCGCGTGGGGCTCGATGAAGCCGTGCACCACCGCCTGGGTGGTGAACTTGTCCTCCCGAATCAGATCGGAACGGGCGAAGCCCGCTTCCAGGTCACCCCAGGTAAGATGGGTTTGTGCCGAGATGTTGTTCTTGACATGGCCATGGATCTGCGGGGCGCCGTCCTTTATGGCTTCTTCCGGATCAAAGACCACGGGAAGCGGCTCGTAATCGACCTTGATCAACTCCAGCGCTTCTTCGGCGATGTCCTTGTCGATGGCAGCCACGGCGGCTATCTCATCGCCCACGTACCGTACCTTCTCCGTCTCCAGAGCCTTCTTGTCGCGCGTCGACGGCAGAAAACCGAAATTTTCACCCTGGGCATCCTTGCCGGTAACCACTGCGCGCACGCCCGGCAGCTTGAGCGCACGGGAAACATCGATGTTGAGAATGCGCGCGTGGGCATGGGGGCTGCGAAGCATCTTGCCCCACAGCATTCCCGGGAGGGAGAGGTCCCCGGCATACTTGGCCTCACCCGTGACCTTCACCCGTCCGTCCACACGGTGGACGCGCTTGCCGATTACCGCGAATTCTTCTGTCATGCTCCTAACTCCTTCCCCACCTTCTGTCAACGGGTCCCCCATCTGCACAGGGCGCCTCGGTGGGTTATTATAAATTATTTCCATAATTAACCAAACTGAAAATAGTTTGATTTTGGGGGCGCCGCCGACGCCCTGTGTCTTCATCTGCACCCATCCCCGGCGATAATTCCCCGGTACGGATCATTGCCGCCTGTTGGGAAGGATCAGCAACTCCTTGAACCGTTTCTGCCATGACTCAAAGTCATTCATGGAGACAACGGGATCGTTGACGAGCAGGTTGGCATCCTTCAAATAGGGATCCATCCCCGGATAGGCAACGTTCCTTCCGCGCGCATGGATCAACGCCTGCCCTTCCTGCGAGGTCACGTAGTCAATGAAAAGCAGTGCGGCGTGAGGATGGGATGCATTTTTCAGCAGCGCTATCCCATTGGGCGAGTCGACCATGGGGTCCATGATAACAAAGTTGACGGGAGCCCCGGCTTTTTTATCCGCAATCGCCTGATGCAGATACTGCGTGGGGCTGCTCATGACGTCTCCGGCAATCATTAACTGCTGCATCACGGAGTGGCCGTGCACGATTTTTAAATCCTGTTTGCCGAGGCGGGTAAAATAATCCTTCGCCTTCGCCTCGCCCCAGGCTTTCGTGAAATTAACCAGCCAGACTTCGTCCGTATCCTCCACGGCAAGTCTGCCTTTCCACTTTGGTTCCAGAAGGTCCTGCCAGGCTTTCGGGGGATCTTTAATTTCATTGGTATTGTAAACGAACGTCAGGATGATATGATATATGGGCACCCAGTATCTATTGGGGTCGATGTACTTCTTATTGAATGAATCTTGGGCAGGTGTGTAGTAGGGAATCAGCGCCCCTTCCCGCCGTACCTTTTCAACGTCGTTGTTGGCCCCGTTAAAGGTATCGGCAGTAAATTTCCGCCCCTTCTGTTCCGTAATCAGACGGGCGGCCACACTCTCGCCCGTACCCGCAAATAGATCCACCTTTACAAAGGGATATTTTTTTTGGAATCCGTCCACCAGCGGTTGTGAATCTTTGGCATTCGTGGCGCTGTAAACGGAAAGTGCCCCCTCTTTTTTTGCACCCTCGATCAAAACCTTTTCACGATCCTTGCCTTTGTAGGCAGCCAGTTGCTCTATGCCGGACGGCGCAGCGAAAGCAATCGCTGCGATGAATGCCAACACCAAGCCGCCAATGCTTGCCGACAATACTCTTTTCCCTCCGATCCTGTCCCCTCCGGATACTTGCATGTCCCCCCCCCTTTTGTCTGCGTGAATACGTGCGAGTTTCCTCCCCTTTCCCAAAGTAATTGTTTATGGGGTATTGGTAATGCGGATTTATATATCACCGGGGAATCTGATACTATTTTCTCCGAATGTCAATATTTATCTACTCACTCGAATGACGCGCCTCTTTGCAAGCTACGGGGATCGCTGCTTGTAATGCAAGACCTGTAAACTTGGGACATCCGATAGGAATGATGGAATGCATGTTCTATTTCATAAACGCCGATGCCGGTTCACTGACCACGGGTGGAATGCTCAGCGCTTCCTTCGCTCGCTCCCGCAACCGTACCTTTTCCTGCTCCAGGGCTGCCGTGTTCTTGTCGAAGAAATATTCGGGTTCGTAGGCCCATCCCTTCGTCAGCCGCTCGTCTTCCTTCCTCAGAGAGAAAAAAGCAAACCTGCCGATGATCGGCGTGATGAGCCGCGTTATCCAACCGAACGTGGCGTAGATATCCTTCAGAAGTTCGTTCGCTTTCGCGGCAATGTGCGGATCGTTGCCATACTTGGTGTCGTACCACTTCCTCATGGCCCAAACGGCGCCAGCATAGGTTGAACGGACAGGGAAGACTTCCCAGGCAACGCGGTCGCGGACACGTTTCGGATCATTCTTGTGGATCTGCCAACCGTTCAACAATACCCTGATCAGACGAAGGAGGCTGGGGCCATTAACCTTGAAGTCACGATGGAAGGCATCGAGGATATATTGTTCCTCTCGCCCGTCATTAATGTGCCGATGGCGGTAATTGAATCGGTATTGGCCGTGGGCATCGGCGTAGGAGAATTCCTCTTCCGACAGCAGCGTGCCTTCCTTGCGGTGCTGCTCATACAAGGGCGTCCCCGCAACACAGGTATAGAGCATGAACTGGTGGAAAACCGTATCATGGCTGACGGCGTAATCGA
>CAZTLA010000137.1:0-8164 GCA_964614365.1 uncultured Syntrophales bacterium
GCGTCCTCAAAGTACGAAAAACCCGTCCATCCAAAAGTTGGTGGTGGATTACGGGGTTCCTAAATCCACCACCAACATTTTGTGATGATTGAATTTACAGCATAAATGATGATTATTTTCGTGTAGTCAGGTGAATGAAAATTGTCAGCAAACTCCCGTCTTTCCAATGTTTGCTGAAAGTTGGTGGTGGATTACGGGGTTGTCAACCTCTTGATAATCTCATAAAATCGGGATACAATGATTTGAAACATCGTTTGGGTTCGCTTTTAAAGAAAGGACATTGCTTGACAATAATAAACATCTGTCTGCGTAACATTTTTTGTCTTTTGCCCATTTTCCTCCTGATGGTGCTTCCTATCACCGTTGAGACCGCCCGTGCTGCCTTTACCATGGAAGACGAAAAAAAGGTGGGAAAGGAATTTTACGATAAACTGGAGAAAAGCAATATCCTGCTCCATGCCCCGCGCGTGAATGAATACTTGAGCAAACTGGGCAACAGTATTCTCGCTCATAACCAGAACGTGCCGTTTGAATTCCGCTTCTCCATAATCAAGAGTTCGGCAATTAATGCCTTTGCCACACCTGGCGGCTATATCTATGTTAATACCGGGCTGATAACGCTGGTGGGAAATGAAAGCGAACTGGCCAGTGTGCTGGCCCATGAAATTGCCCACGTCAATGCCAGACATATTGCCGATATCATTGCTAAATCACAAAAAGTCAGTGTTGCCACACTTGCGGCAGTCATTGCCGGTGCATTTCTCGGGGGAGGAGGGGACCTTACCGCCGCCGTAACGGGATTTTCCATGGCCGCTGCGACGAGTCTTAATTTGAAGTACAGCCGCGAGCATGAAGAGGAAGCCGACAGACTAGGTATGAGCTACCTGACGGCAACGGGATATGATGGGAAAGCCATGATAGAGTTCATGAAAAAGATGAGGATGTACGAGTTCTATTCAAGCACGATTCCTTCCTACTTTCTCACGCATCCCGGCACCGATGACAGAATCAGGTACCTGGACGGGTTGGTCCAGACCCGATATACCTACAAGGGGGCGCAGAGCATCATCGGAAATCTCAAAAGGATACAGACGAATCTGATTCTGGATCGAAAAACTCCGGACAAAAATCTGAACTATTTCGAAGACGAACTGAAAAAAACCCCCAATGACCCGGACGATCTTTACGGTCTTGCCGTAACGCTGACAGAAATCGGGTTAACATCTCGCGCCCTGGAATCCTTTCAAAAAGCACTGGCCAACTCTCCGGGAGACGGCGATATTCTCCGGGAAATGGGAATCACCTATTTCAAAAGTGGAAAACCGGAACAGGCCATCGAATTGCTTACAAAAGCCATGAATTTGGACAACAAAAATACGGATACTATTCTCTACTTGGGGAAGTCCTACGAGGTCCAGGGGAATTATTTAACGGCGGTGGAATTTTATAAACAACTTCTCTCGCTGGATGATGCCGATATATACTACAGCATCGCCATGGCTTACGGCAAAATGGGTAACAAGGGTGATTCACACTACTATTTCGGAATGTCTTTCAAAAAAGGAAACAAAACGGAAAGTGCCCGTTTCCATTTCAATGAAGCATTAAAATACTATCCGAAAGACAGTCCAAGGGTACAGGAAATTGAAAAACAGATAAGTTCCCTGAAAGAAAGAGGGGAGTCACAAGGGTTGCAAAAACCTCAACGACCGCAACGAGAACCACGACAAGTGAAAGGACTCTTAAGCCCATAATGCTGACGGTTAGACAACGACATCCGGTAAGTCAAACCCATTCATTTGCCCGGCTGTCAACTCCTTCCCCGCATAATCAAGATAAATCCGTTCTTGGATAAACAGGTTAAACAATTCAGCGTCGATATGTTTTTCCTGCACCATCCGTTCCATGATCTTTATAGATTCAGCGAGCGTCTTGGCCTTTTTATACGGCCTGTCTCCGGCAGTCAGGGCTTCAAACACGTCCGCCAGCGCCAGTATCCGTGCCTGCAGGGAAAGCTGTTCTCCCCTCAAACCGAGGGGATAGCCGGCGCCGTTCAGTTGTTCATGATGGGCGGCAGCATACGCAGGAACCGAGCGTATCTTCCGGGGAAATGGCAGCTGGGAAAGCATCTTATACGTGACGGTGGCATGGTTGTAGATGATCTCCCGCTCCACATCCGTCAACGTACCGCTACGAACACTCAGATAGCGGACGTCCTCTTCGTCAAGCAAAGGATGGGATTGCCCGTTTATCATCAGTTTTCTGCCGGCGATGCTTTTTATCCGATCGATCTTCTCGTCGGTCATGTATTCGTCACCCCTGTTGGCACGAACAAGAAAATCGAGGTCTTTTTCCAATACCCTCAGGAAGACATCCCCGTTCTCGGCACTCTTTCCTCCGCATCCGACTCTCCGATGGTCCGACTCTCTTGTTAAGCGTTCTATTACATGATCTCTTTTGACTATCTCAAAACGGGTTTTCACGTGACGGATCCGGTCGTAAATGGTTTCCAGTTTTGTCGCTTTGTCGATGATGTGTTCAGGGGTGGTTATTTTTCCTATATCATGCAACCATGCCGCCATTCTCAGTTCTTTAAGCTGATCCTCCGTAAAACGGATATCTGCATAGGGACCTTCTTTCGCTTCATTGATTTTTCCTGCAATCGTCATTGTGAGATCGGCCACACGCCTGACGTGGCCGCCCGTATAGGGCGATTTTTCGTCTATAGTTGCGGCAATCGCCCTGATGAACGACTCCAGGAGATTTTCGAGATCATGAATGAGACGATTCTTGGAAAGGGCCACTGCTGCCTGTGAAGCCAGGGAGGCCGTCATTTCCTGATTTTCTGCAGAAAAGGTTATTACCTCTCCGGTGGAATCATTCCGGCAATTCAGCAACTGAAGCACCCCGATGATGTCATTTTCATGATTCCGCATGGGTATCACCAGCATGGAGGTGGAACGGTACCCTGTTTCCACGTCAAATTTTCGCGTACCTTCAAAATTGAAGCCTTCCGCATGGTACACATCGGCGATGTTTACCACCTCGCCGGAAAGCGCCGTATAGGCGGAAACGTTGGCATAGTTAGGGGTGCCGTCAGCATTGATCAATCTGACGGGCGGCCAGGTAATGCTTCCGCCGCTTCCCCCCATGCGGATGTTCAACGGATCATTCTGAACAATGGCAAAATGAAGCATGGACTCATCATCGGACATGATGTACAGGGTTCCGCCTTCGGCATTGGAAAACTTCCTTGCTTCATCGACGATAAGTTCCAGGAGGCGGTTCAAGTCCCTTTCCGCGGAAAGGGCAACGCCAATTTGAACCAGTCGCCTGACGAGATCGTACTCTTCCACTTTTTTGTTCTTTTTGAACATTAACGCCGCCTGGGTATCCGTATGAGTATCATCTCACCGCAACAACTTGAATATTCTTTTCGAGTTTTTTCTTGAGAGTCAATAATTCTTCGTCCGAGTATGTCGTTTCCTTGAGAAAGGACGGATTCAGGGTTTTGGAAGGAACAAATTTTTGTATCGTATAGCGACGGGCATGTTTTATCAGCCTGCCAATAGCAAGCAGGTCGTCTTTTTCAAGCAGTGACCGGGGAACGGTGGTGCGAAATTCATAGCCAATCCCTGAAGCAAGGATTATGTCTATGCTCCGTTTGATCTTACGACGATCAACCCGGACGGCGGCAATTGCATCGTATTTTCCCAAGGGTGCCTTGACGTCCATGGCAATGTAGTCCACCAGTTTTTCCCGGAGTAATTCCTCGATCATATCCGGATGCGAACCGTTGGAATCGACCTTGACCAGGTAATCCAACCCCTTTAGACGCGTCAAGAAAAGGGGGAGATCGGCGTGCAAGGTCGGTTCCCCACCGGTAACGGTCACCGCCTCCAGCTTTCCCCTGCGTTTTTCCAGAAAGGAAAATACCTCCTCTTCTCCAAGACAATCCCCATAGCGACCGGGATCAACCAGCTCCGGGTTATGGCAATAGGGACACCGGAAATTACACCCCTGAGAAAATATGACCGCGCCAATCTTCCCCGGATATTCAATCAAAGAAACTCTCTGCAGGCCTCCTATCTTCATTTCTCTCAGAAGTTGAACACCTGCCTCAGTTCATATTCTTCCTGTTTTCCTTTGTTCCACTGTTTGACGGGCCGCAGGTACCCCACGACGCGGGAATATACTTCACAAGGCTCATCGCAACGCGGACAAGTAGCGTTCTCACCGTTTAAGTAGCCATGAGAGGGGCAGACGCTAAACGTGGGGGTAAAGGTGAGATAAGGCAAGTGGTAATTCGTGCATATGGTACGGACGAGGGATTTGAGGGCCGCAGGGTCTCCGATACGTTCACCCGCATACGTATGAAAAACCGTTCCACCCGTATATTTCACCTGGATGTCGTCCTGCAGATCAAGCGCCTCAAAGATGTCATCGGTGAAGTCTACGGGCAACTGCGTTGAATTCGTATAGAACGGTTCTACCTTGATTTCCGTGTATTTATCCTCGTTGGCGCAGATGATATCGGGATATTTCTTCTTGTCGATTTTTGCCAAACGATAGGAAGTCCCTTCCGCCGGCGTCGATTCCAGATTGTAATTGTTGCCCGTTTCTTTTTGAAATTCGATCAGCCTGTCTCTCATAAAATCAAGGACTTTCTTGGTAAATTCCTGCCCCTCCGGCGCCGCTATGCTCACGCCCAGGAAATTCATGCAGGCTTCATTCATGCCCACCAGGCCGATCGTAGAAAAGTGGTTTTTCCAGTATTCATTAAAACGGGCCTTGACGTTTCTCAAGTAATATTTCGTGTAGGGATACAGGTTGCCTTCCGTAAAATTCTCCAGCACCTTTCTCTTCGTTTCCAGGCTGTCCTTGGCGGTGATCATCAGCTTGCCGAGGCGTTCCATAAACTCGCCTTCCGTCCGGGACAGGTAACCAATCCTGGGCATGTTGATCGTGATCACTCCCACGGAGCCCGTGAGGGGATTGGAACCGAAGAGGCCGCCGCCCCTCATTTCAAGGTCTCGGTTATCGATGCGCAGCCGGCAGCACATGCTCCGCGCATCCTCAGGCTTCATTTCGGAATTAATGAAATTGGAGAAATAGGGCACGCCGTACTTGGCCGTCATCTCCCAGAGTGCTTCCAGATTTTCATCTTCCCAGTTAAAATCGCTGGTCACATTGTAGGTCGGGATGGGGAAGGTAAAAACGCGTCCCTTTGCATCGCCCTCCGCCATCACCTGAAGGAAGGCCTTATTAAAGAGGTTCATTTCTTCCTGAAAATCGCCGTAGGTCTCTCGCTGCGGCGCTCCACCGATGATCACATGCTGGTCGGCATAGTACTTGGGCACGGTAACATCCAGGGTTACATTGGTGAAGGGGGTCTGGAAACCGACCCGGGTAGGAACGTTGATATTGAAAATAAACTCCTGAAGCGCCTGTTTCACCTCGTTAAAATTGAGTTTATCATAGCGTATGAACGGCGCCAGGAGCGTATCGAAATTTGAGAATGCCTGGGCGCCTGCAGCCTCCCCCTGCAGCGTATAAAAGAAATTCACCACCTGTCCCAGGGCGCTGCGAAGGTGTTTGGCCGGCTTGCTCTCCACCTTGCCGGAAACCCCCTTGAACCCCTCCATAAGCAGATCAAAAAGATCCCACCCCACGCAGTAAACGGAAAGAAGGCTCAGGTCATGGATATGAAAGTCACCATCCATATGGGCATTTCTTATTTCCGGCGAGTAGATCTCATTCAACCAGTATACCTTGCTTACTTCGGAGGAAATATAGTTGTTCAGTCCCTGCAGCGAATAGTCCATGTTACTGTTCTCGTGGATCTTCCAGTCGATCTTCTTCAAATACTGGTCTACCAGGTCCACCTCCATCTTGTTGGTAATTTCCCGTAACCGGGCATGCTGGTCACGATAAATAATATAGGCCCTTGCCGTTCGCCGGTACGGGGATGAGAGAAGCACCTCTTCAACGATATCCTGAACTTCCTCCACGGTCATGACCTTGTGATCGAAGAGTTTTTCCGTCAGGTTGAGCACCTTTATGGTAAGCTTTTTAGCCGCATCATAATCGAATTCGTCCGTGGCGCCACCCGCCTTGGCGATGGCTTGGGTGATCTTCTCCGCGTTAAATTTAACGAGCCTGCCGTCTCTTTTTTTGATCTTAGAGTGCATGAAAACCATCCCTCCCCTTCTTTATTGAACGACGAGTTAAAAAAATAACATGCCCAACGCCCCAATATATGGGGCACTTGTTTCCTTCTTACCACTATATATAGGCATAAACAAGAAAAAATTAAGGGAACGAACCAGAAAAATGAAGGATTATTATTCTCGGGAAATTATCTTGAGCTGTGGTTGTCGAACTATTTAACGAAAGCAATTGTTTTAATTACAAAAGACTACGGCAGAACGGCTTTCTCTTTTTACTGAAGATACTTTTTCAAGGTCGGTTCCATGCTCTGGTAAAACTGGACATACTTATTTGCCAGCTTCAAGGCATCGTCGCCGTAAAGGGGCGTAAAGGCAAAACCACTCTTTTTCGCCCATTCTTGGAATTCCCGGTCAGCAAGGGTTTTTTTCAAGGATTCGGTAAGCAGGCTGGAAATCTCCCGGGAAAGGCCGGGGGGAGCAACGGCGAAACGTTGTCCAGCCGCGTAATCACCGATATCTTTATGTCCCATTTTCTCAAGGGATGTGGCGCCTGGATATTCCAGATCTTCATCATAAGTCAGCAGCACCCTGACCTCTTTGGTCTGCAGAAGATTGCTGATTGAGTCTTCGGAAGCAACGCCGACCTGTGCATCTCCACGGATCACCATGCTCATGTTTTCCGCGGTGCTTTTCGTTGGAATAAACTTGGCGTTCAGATTAATCGCCTCTTTCATCAGGATGCCTGCCACATGATTTGCCCTGCCGAACTGGCCTACGGCAATCTTGAGGGGTGACTTCTTCGATGCGTCCAGCGCCTCGGCCCAAGTCTTAAAGCCGTTTTTACTCGTAACTACAAGCTTGCGGGACGAATCAAGTCTGGCCAGATAAGTATACTTTGTGACGTCGAATTCGATCTTGTCGGTCACCAGATCGGTCAGGAAGGAAATGTCCAGTCCGCCGATGATATAGCCATCGGGCTCTGCCCGGAAGATGGTGGTATAGGCCTTTCTCCCCGCCGCGGCTGTCTCGTTCTTCACCAGCATCTCTCCGCCTTTGCAGCCGGGCGCCAGCTCCTTGATATACTTTGTCCAATAGGGGGTCAGGCCGCGGGGGATAATGTCGTAACCGCTGCCGGGCTGAGTATGGGAAATCCAGGTAATCCGAGAAGCGGGATAAACATCCTTGGCTCCGATAAATCCAGGCAGAAACTTCCAGTCCAGGGCCGTCAGGGCCCCCCATGCCGCCGAAACACGCAGAAAATTTCTTCTGTCCATGTTCAACCTCCTCTTGAAGTTCTCCCATGTACACTGCGGAGGAGCTTCGATCCTCAAGGAATTGTAGTATTAACGCGGAATGAACTACACTCTGTACTTCCTGGCAGCCAAAGCTCTGATGACGATATTTTCAGAATTTTTAAACATGGCTTCCACTTCTTCCGCCGTCATGCCGGCGCCTTCGGCAATCTTGCGGGCCATTCCGGCATGAATGAGATCGTGCGGTGAGTGGCTGTCCGTATTGAGAATGAGTGGCGCGCTACATTGCCGCGCCATCTGTACGACATGCCCGTTGGTCAGGCTGTGCCCCTTTCTTGCCGAGATCTCCAGGAAAATGGATTTCTTTGCGGCCTGCAAGGCGTCTTCCGCCGAAAGAAGACCGGGATGGGCGAGGATATCAACAGAAGCCTCTATGGCCGCTGCGTTTGTCCCCATGACCACCGGCTCCACGATCGTTTCTCCATGCACCAGCACGATTTTCGCTCCCATGCGTCTGGCCTCCTTGGTCAGTTCCGCAATGAAGATGGGCGGCACATGGGTCAGTTCTATGCCGGGAACGAGCTGGATATCGTACGCTTCCGATATGGCCTGACATGTCTTGACTATCCGGGGAATGATAAAATCAATGTTCGAGTGGTCGCCGTGGTCCGTAATCGCCATAGCACGGTATCCCATAACTTTGGCGCGTCTTGCAAGCTCGGAAGGGATCAGTTCACCGTC
>CAZTLA010000138.1:0-8156 GCA_964614365.1 uncultured Syntrophales bacterium
CAGGATCAGTAGTCGCCTGGTTCGTCTGGTCAACCTTGAACGCCTCCCGGAATCGACGGCCGGGTTCCGGCCGAGGTGCTTACGACCTCGCTATACACCATTTATCTCATGATTTCACGCATGAATTAGAGAAACAGGCGGTTATCAATTCCCTTTGGATCGGTTATTTTCTCTTTCTTCGTAAACGCAACGAACAGGTTCACCACGTCTGAGGGCCGCCAGACATTCATTGCAGGAGACGCAGGTCGCCCGCTCACGATTGCCATTTTTCCAGGCATTGACGAGGCCTGGCTGCCGTATGAAGGGCCGGCACAATGAGATAAAATCGGCGTCTCCCTCCTCAACGATCTTTTCCATGAGGGTAAAGGTCCTGAAACCGCCCACCGCCATGACCGGCGCCGCTACCCGCCTTTTTATCTCCCGGCACCAACCCCCGAAGTACCCTTCGCGATCTGTGCGGTCGATTTTGGTTCGAAATTCCGTACCTTCAAATAATTCTCCCCTCAGGCCCTGGCTGATTTCCAGGGCGTCGTAACCCCATTGGGCCAGAAGGACGGCCGCCTTTTTCCCTTCGTCCAGATCGAGCCCCCCCGGAAAACCGTCCTGACCTCCTGTTTTAATGAGTACGGGATAATCCGTTCCCACCTTTTTTCTGATGGCAGCGTAAACCTCACGATGAAACCGAAGCCGCTTTTCCCGTGAACCGCCCCAGTCATCGATGCGACGGTTGGTAAAGGGCGAAAGAAATTGACTCAGCAGATAGGCATGGGCGCCATGAAGCTGGACGGCGTCAAAGCCAGATTCTCGTGCCCTGACCGCGGCATCGCCGAAGGCGCCGATCAGCGCCCCGATATCATCTTCCGTCAGGACGCTGTATTCCCCGGTAAAGTAAGGATCGTCTTTGATAACGGAAGGCCCTTTGGCGACCATGCCGATGCCGCTTAAAAACTTTGCAGACTCCCGACCGCCATGAAATAACTGGATGGCTATTTTGGCGCCCCGCTCGTGAACGGTGCGTGTCAACCTGCTGAGACCCGGCATACTATCATCGTCGGCAATTGAGGTCTGGGTCCAGGATATCCTGCCGGAGGGGTGTACATAGGCAATGCCCGATATGATCAGGCCGATCCCCCCGTCGGCAAG
Source organism: uncultured Syntrophales bacterium (assembly GCA_964614365.1). Classification (GTDB taxonomy): domain Bacteria; phylum Desulfobacterota; class Syntrophia; order Syntrophales; family JACQWR01; genus JACQWR01. The sequence goes on from CAZTLA010000138.1 coordinate 1,144, forward strand.
GTCGGCAAACATTTTGATATGCCTGTCCGTTATGCGCCCTTCGCGATCCCCGCATCCGTCGCCCGTGGCCGATCGGACAAACCTGTTTTGTAACACAAGATTCCTTATTTTGATGGGTTCGAACAGAATGCTCACGATGTCCTCTCCTCCCGGTTACCTGAATGATTGTTTCCCCGTAGACGAACATTTAAGAATAATGACATTAACGAGTGCTGCGCAGGATGGTCTCGATAATCGCGTCGCTCATTGTCATGATATTACTGACCAGGTCGGCCTCCCCCATGGATAGGGACTGATTGGTAAAGACGACCTGCTTCTGATCGATGCTGATCACCTTGCAGTTTGTAACGATCATTATTCCTCTTTTTTCAACGCTGCCTGCGATCACGAAATTGAGTCCTAACCGTGTGCCGACGTTGACTACATTTTCTATCTGGTCATTTTGCTGCAGATTGTTGATAGCGAGGAAAGTCTCCAGGTCCCTTCTGCCCAGTATGACAAACGATGACTGCATTTTGGGGGCATTAATCAGGGTGTTGGTCACGGTGATGCCGTAATTGGAGGCATCCGTGCTGAGGGGCGTAAAGTGAAAAACAGAAACGCTTACCCGGGCAGTACCTCGGGGAATTTCCGCTGTCGCCCGGCCTTCCACTGGTTTCATTTTCTCGGCGTCCGCATAGGGCTTGGCGGGAGATGCCATTTTCGATTCCGCCGAAGGGGCGCCACCCGCCACGGAGAAACCATAACGGGCAGACACCACGTATCCATTGCGCCTATAGTTGTAATAGGCTCTTGCTTCGTATTTCCCTGGTGAGGGAGAATCAAAGGTTACAATACCCTGACTCAATCCCCTCGGCATATATTGATAGTCTCCTGCTTCAGTATCTGCAGAGCCGGCGGGCACGATGCATATCCAATCGCTGTTAATGCCCGGCGCATTGGAAAAATTCACCGTGATCTTTTCGCCGTGATTATAGATATCCTTGTCGGTGCTTACCTGTGGGGCGACGTCTGCAATGGCTGTCCGGTAGCAGCAGAAGAGCACCATGATTACAATGATGCTCGAAACGATTGGTTTAATCTTTGGACAGGTTGTTTGCATCTGCTTTCTCCTTCTTTCAAGTCGAGCAGACCGGTTTCTCTCGTGCGGTCCGGCAGGCAGTAGTCGCAATTTGGCAATAGCGAATTAAAAAGGGGTTGCGGCATGTGATTCGTAACCCATTGATTTGCATGGTAGGTGGTCTTCTCTTACTTACCACCAACCCCCTTAATGATCACACCCAGATCATTTGGATCAAATGATACGGCCCATTGCCATTTCCCCAAACCGCCGTGCTGATTCACGGCCCGGCACCATTCGTCCAGAAATGCCCGCTTGGTCTTATTCTGCTCATTATCCTGCCCCTTGGTTTCGAGAATGAAATGTGATCCGTCATTGAGCTTGATAATGAAGTCAGGGAAGTATTTCCGGATGATGCCCTGATGGTTATACAGAATGGCGAAACCCAGGTGGTCATTCTTCACAAAAGACGCCACTGTGCTGCCGTTATTGATCGTCCTGGCTTCCAAAAATTCCCAATCGTTATCCACGATGGTGAAATTGATGTGAGACTTGGGAAAATCCTCACATGGTTTGCTGGTCCACCAGGTGCGCACATCGGCGGTAGAGCGAATAGGGTGCTCTTTATCAAATATCGGCGTAAGCTCAGTAGTATTAACTGCCCGTATTTCATTCCAGATGTGTTGGATAACTTTGTTCATGTTCAGCATGATAAGTATCCGTTTCCGTGCGTCATCCTGATTGAAAAGAGGATTTTTGATACGGAGCTTGTCAGAGTCTATGAACTGCTCAATGATGCGGATGAGTTGAATGAGAAAAGCTTCTTTACTTCCTTTCCAGTTCGGCTTTTTCTCCGAGTTATAGATGGTAGAGGCAATACGAAAAACGATTGACTGCAAGCGGAATCTCTCGCCGATTTCCTTCAGATCAATTTCTGTCAGGGCCGCCGGATTCGGTTTCCCGGCAATGATGGCAGCCAGCTCAGCTTCGGTAATGGATTCATAAGGGTCAAGCTCAAGGGCTTTCACATTTTCGATATCAAGCGTCAGTTGCGGTTTATACACATGGTCTATCCGCAGAATGTTCGGAAAGGAAATTTCATGAGCGGCTTTCTTTTTGACCGGTTCAATCCTTGTTTTCGGCGGTGGCGGTGGCGGCGGCGGGCCGTCGCTGCCTCCTTCATGCGGCAGAAAGGTAAAGGGAACGCCGAAGATGTTGACATACTCCGGCTCAAACAAACCGTCCGCGCCCACGTCATACGAAGTCCTGCGCAATCCCCGGCCCACAACCTGCTCGCATAAAAGCTGGCTGCTGAAGGCGCGCAAGCCCATGATGTGCGTGACGGTCTTGGCATCCCAGCCTTCGCTGAGCATCCCCACAGAGATAACATTCTGGATCTGCTCGCCCGGCTGACCTGCTTGTCCTACGGTATCCACCATGCGGCGCAGAAGTTCCGCCTGTTGTTTCTGTGTAAGCTTTTTCTCCTGGGGCTGGTCGTCGTCTTCATTCTCTTCCGCAACCTCGATTTCCACCTGTTCCGCTTCGGCCTCGGCCTTATTCAAAACGCCGCTGTCAATCTGCAGCGTTCTTTCCGGCCGGCACAAATCGCCCAACCCGGCCACGGAAAATAAAAAAGCGTCATGGTCAAAGGAGTATTTGATCCTGGCCGAGGTAAACGTGGTGTTGGCCACCGTGATCATCACCGGCGGAATTTTATGTCCCGCCTTTTCCCAGTCGTCTTTGGCCGCTTGCCAGTCTTTACCCAGCAGCAAATAGGCGTTTCTTATCAAATCGGGGAGGGGGTCGCTTTCCTCGGCTTTGCGGTTGATGTCGTCTTTCACGGCATCGTCCATGTAGATGTGATAGAGCCGTGACCGCAGATTGTCGTCCACATTGCCGTCATCGCGGATGACCACGCGGGGCGTTTTAACCAGCCCCGATTCAATGGCGTCATTGAGGCCGAAGTCGCTCACAATCCACGGATACAGGGCTTCTTCACTGGCTTTCTTACCGGAAGGTGCAAAAGGCGTGGCCGACATGTCAAAACAACGCAGGATTCCCCGGGCGCGATGAATCCTGTCCAGCCCGCCCACCCAGACGGTGCTTTCTTCAATATCCTCTTTCTTAACGCCTTTGACTTTGCTCTCCGAAGGGATACGCCAGGCATGGTGGGCTTCGTCATTGATTACGATCAGATTGGAGGCGGTCGCCATATCGCCCAGCGCTTCTCGTGCATAGGCTTCATCGCTCTTGGCGCCGCGCTTGTCCACGGATTTCTTTTTCGCCAGTTTTTCTTCATTGTCCCAGGCCAAAGCGTGCCAGTTGATGATCCTGACCTTGCCCTGCCGCAGGGTCTCCATCAAGCCGGAAGGCACGATGTTGAATTCTTCGTAATAATTTCCTGAGTCAAAGGGATTGAGCACCGACAGGCGGTTGCGCACCGTCAACCCAGGCGCTACTACCAGCACATGCTTTGAAAAACGGGTGTCTTTGCCGTTTGCGACTTTGTTCAGCACCTGCCAGGCGATGACCATCGCCATGACGATGGTCTTGCCGGCACCGGTAGCCATCTTGCTGCACCAGCGGCTGAAATCCCCGCCATCTCCCGGTATGACAATCCCCGTGCGGTCTGCTTCCGGCGCTTCGGCGAGCCAGATGATGGTTTCGATAGCTTCCAACTGGCAGAAGAAAAACCGGCGGTCTTTCCGTTCTTCCGGGTCCTGCCAGTGGGTAAGAAGCCGTTTGGTGATGCCGGTCACCCCCGGATAGCCCTGCTCGCGCCATTTCTTGATCCGCGGGCGGATGGCGTTGACCAGGGCAATCTCAACAAAAATACCGGGATCGTCAAAAGCTCTGGAGCTTTCCGAGGCTACGACATATCCGGCAGGCCTTCTGCCGTCATTAAGGATAAATTCGCGGGTCTCGCGGATATATTCCCAATACCGTTGCGGCTCTTCGTAAGGGGAGTTGATGATGAGCTTGTCTATTGCCTTCATGCTCAGCTCGCGGTGAATGTTTTCAGATGGTTGTATGCTCTTTGAAGGCTTGGAGAATATCGAACAGCCCGTTCGATGTCCCAGCTATCAACAACGAACTCCGAAAGTCTGCCGTTATAGTTTGGGCCGATCCGATCGCCTTCATATCGGGGTAAAATGTCCTCTTTCTGGGATCTCTTTCTGGATTTTTTAATAATATCAAAAAGGAACGCTTTAGGATCATCTATGACGTCAGGATTGTCAGGGAGACGTTTCATCGCTACCGCCGCATAGGATGCAAAACCTTCCCTGTCTGCAAGCAGCCATGATTCAACTTCTTTTACCGCAACGCGAAAAATAAGATTTTGGTGCTTGCTAAATCTAATCCATTCCTTAATCAGGATCGGTGCACACTCTGTTTGATCAAGATCGGTCAGAACAAAAAAAGGTGTGTATTTGGAAGCCTCATTATAGCTCTGAATATTTCTTTTTATTCCCCCGAACCCATGCTTGTTGTATGATGCGGTGATGGTGTATTTCTTAAAATAAGCGAGCAGTTTCTCTATGACCGTTTCGCTCACCATGTCTTCAAAAACGATCTGCACAGGTATCATATTAGAACCCAATTACAAGTTGGTTAATATTGGCCGGCTTGGTTCTGGGTAGAATAGCCTCCCCCGGCGTCATGCCGCTTTTTAACAGGGATCTTATTTCCTTACTATCCGCCGCCGCCGTAGCTTTAGTGCCCTCAACATGCGGTTCCAGGATTAAAACTTCATGCGGAGAAACGCCCTTATCCTGAAGGAGTTCGGCGCTATGTGAAGTCATAATAACCTGTCTCCCTTTGGATTTCTGGATTTTATAAATAATTGCAGGTAATTTGGCAATGATGGCGGCATTTAGGGAGAGTTCCGGCTCTTCCAGCAACAACAGTCCTTCACCTTCCTGAAGCGCCCATAAGAGCCCGATCATTCTAAGGGTACCGTCGGAAAACTGCTCTTCCTTCTGCTTGCCGGCATCAGGGCGCCAATGTTCATAGTGAGCTTCAAGGTGTGGTTTCCCATTTTCTTCCACATAGTGCAGTTCCGTCAGTTGAGGAACGGCAACCCTTAAAGCCGCATCAATTTTTCTGAGCCAGGCGGATCTTGTCTTTTCCTGCGTTTTGGAAAGCTTCTCCAGAAATCCCCTGCCAAACGGATCACCAGGCAAATCCGAACCGCTGAAAGCATGAGGATATCTCAAAAGCTGGGGAACCAGATGAAGGTAGAGTACCTTCTCAAGATACTTGGGCACATCCCTGAAATCCTTGTTGGCATTGATCTGCTCAAGGAAGGTCTGTGTCAGCCGTTCTTTATCTTTTTTATCATCTTTGTCGGGACGGTTAACGACAAGTTTATCTCCTTTCCATACCTTTTCTGAACTGAGGTAGGGTTGGTGATGGCCTCCGCTTTCCTGCTTCATACCAATTTCATACTTCCAGAGGGCTTCCGGCTCGCCGTATTCAGCAATATGGATGCCGATGGTGATTTCCGGATCTCTTCTGGCGGCCAGACATCGCAATTTGGATATACCTCCTCGGTCGCTGATTGCCTTCTGAAGACCTCCGCCTGGTTTTGCTATATCGCGTAGGAATCTGAATACATCAAGAAAATTGGATTTCCCGGAAGCATTGGGGCCGACCACAAACGTTCTCTCTTTCAGGCCGACGTCCACACTTTTAAAATTCTTCCAGTTTTTTAGGATAATGCGCGATATAATCATGGCCAAGCTCTCCTAAATTCTGATAATCTTAAGACTCTCGATGCTGCGGGCATCAATGATTTTCACCGCAACCGCCTTGCCGGGCGTGAAAGGCAGGGAAACCGTGCCGCCGTACGCCTCGATCTTTTCTTTGTTAATTTCCGCTTTCAGGTTTCTGGCAAGACTTGACCAGCCTTCTTTGGCCCCTGCCATCGGGAAAAAGACCTGGGAAGGGAACAGGCTCCGCCCATCATAGTCCGTATCGAGCAGCCACATGGCGATATCGCCTTTGCCCCCACTTTCCACCGTGCCGGTCCTGGGGTTGTAGTAGTCAAAGCCCTGTACCTCCACCTGATATAAGCCCCCCTCCCCCTGTTCGCTCCGTTCGCTTCTCCCTTTTGAAAGGGGGACTGAGGGGGATTTGAATATCCTCACATCAGGCTGGCCGATGAGCCAGAAGCTTTCGTTGCTGGAACGCTTCTTCTTCAGGTCGTCGGTGAGGAGGTCGGCGTTCATTTGCACCTTGAGGAAGGTAAAACCGGGCCAGTTGGTTTCGTCGATATCTTTGGCCGCTTCTTCGTCAAATTGAAAGGCGCAGAACAAGACTATTTGAGGTTTGGGCACCATATGGCGGGCTTCTTCAATGGCCAGCTCCACCATGCGCCGTTCCAGCGGGGCGTGTTCCGGGCCGAAACAGACCAGGACCCGTTTCGGATTATCCTCTCTCGTTTCGGCTTCCGCCTGCAGGTAGCGCGTCCCGCTCAAGGCTTCCATGCGGGTAAACTCGATCAGACGGCCGCCCTTGGCGCGTACGCCGGCACGCAGCAGTTCATCCCGCCACTCGCTCTGGCGCAGGGTTTCACCGCTCCGGGCAACAGAGGCATCGGCTTTAAATCCCCCGTCTTCAGCTACGCCTGGATAATCGGCATGTTCCACTTCTTCAAAGGATTTTGCCACTGGTGCAGGCACGGCCTCCGCGGTAAAGGGGCCAGTGACACGCCTGCGCTTGCTGTCCACAAAGGGCTGGTCGTAGAGGGTTTCCTGCGGGGGCGGTTCATTGTTGGCAATGGATTTGAGGGTGATATGCGGGACGGTCTTGTATTTGAAGCCGCTGCCCACGCCCTCGTCCGGGTGCGCCAGTTCATAGTAATCGAAGCCTGCCGTCATCAGGCGCTGCTTGGCTAGGGCAATCGCCACGCGGGAGGTGTCGCAGGTGATCCAGCGTCTGCCCCAATTCT
>CAZTLA010000139.1:0-8129 GCA_964614365.1 uncultured Syntrophales bacterium
TCCTCCTCAGGAATATGCGGCTATTATATCATAAATGATTTAGAAATGGAATTACCCCTCCTTGGGGCGTTCCTTCTTCGCTGACCGTTATGCTTCCATCTTCTGCCACCCTTGCCTTGAGGAATCGCTTTACCATGCGCTGTATCCTCTTGTCCTCAACTCGGTGCGCCAAAAATTTCATCAGCCATTCCTGGTTCACACTGGCGAACTTGAAGTCCGGCTCTTTACGGGCCTTCTCTGCTATGCGGTGCGGTTTCGTTTCCACAGGCTCTCCGCTTCCGTTTCTTGTACAGTGTCGTCCTTCCCAACTCGTCCCTTTCGGGGCTCAATCCCTTCTTCCTTTCGGCTTACGGCCTATCTGCTTGCTGTCCTACGCTTAAAGCCTGTCATTACCGCCGGACGTCCAAGGACTCGCTACCCGGTGGATGGCCTTCCTTCCGAGGCGGGATTCACACCCGCTTGATTACGCGACCTTGCCCGGCCGCACGCAAGATTGAACCTGCCCCAGGAATCCTATTGAAATCCCTTGATTCCCGTTTGCACGGGAATGACCTGGTGGAACTGAAAATTAGTTTTTCAGCAGCCGGTTAGAGGAGATATTTTTTGATAAGAGGCGCCTTCTCGCGGTAATAATCACTCACCTCCCGGACCAGTTTCCTCAAGTCGCTGCCGTACAGAGGATTGAACTCAAAGCCGGTCCGTTTGCACCACTGGATAAACTCCGGTTCCCGCGATGCCTGCTGAAAGGCGTTCGCGATGGTCTTTTCCAGTTTTGCCGGCATACCGGGAGGGCCGGCAAGAAGCCGGTGTCCCTTGGTGAGATTGATAAGCTCGGGGTGTCCGATCTCCTGAACGCTCGGGGCGCCGGGATAGGTGCTCTTTTTATCGAACGAAAGCAGGACCCGCAGTTCCCCCGCGTCGAGGAGGGTCTTGGCCGAGTCGTCGGAAATGAGAATGACCTGAATGTCGCCGCGCATCAGGGCGTTGATATTCTCGATCGTGCCTCCCCCGAAGGGTATGAATTTCACGGGAAGCCCGATCGCATCATTGGCGACGATGGAGGTGATGTGGAGTTCCCGCCCGAAGTTCCCCACGCCCCATTTAATGGGCGCCTGTTTCGATGCCGCCACCAGCTCATCCCAGCTCGCGGGACCGGTCTTCCGGGTCACGATCAGGCGCGTCGTTTCATCCAGCCGGACCAGGTAGGTGAGTTTGGCGATATCATACTCTTTCTTGACGAGATATTTCTCCGCCAGGAACGCGGCGACGAAGGACCCGATGGTATAGCCGTCCGGTGCGGCATTGTAGAGGGTTACCACGGCCTTCTCCCCCCCGCCGGCCGGCTCGTTCCTGATCCGCACCGCACCGCCCTTGGCGCCGGGGGAAATGCTTTTGAAGGACTTGGCGAGAAACGGCGCCATGGCGCGGGCGACGAGATCCACGCCCCCGCCCGGCTTTGTGTGAACAAGCCAGGTAAGGCTCTTCGCGGGAAAGACATCCTCGGCCCACGAAATCTGCGGCCAGGGGAAAAGGCTTAGGCCCGCAAGCCCGGCCAATTTCAGAAAAGCTCTGCGATACATCGCCCCCGGTTTCGTTCCTCTCTCTTCCATCCGTCCCTCCTCTTTTTATGGGCTTTGGCCGGGCATGTGCGGCAGTTTCAGTTCCGACAGCATGATGTTTTCCAGATGCCGCCGCTGCTTTTCAAATTCTTCCTCGCTGCCCGTGGGCTCAACACTTACCATTTCCCCGAAACGGAGCGTCACCCGCGCGAAGGGCTTGGGAAGCATGAACCGGTCCCAACTGTTGAAATGCCATGCGCGGTCCGCAGACGTGTAAAAAGGGACAATCACGGCGCCGGCGCCGTGGGCAATGCGGATGGCCCCCGCCTTCACCTTTCCGGCCGGCCCCCGCGGTCCGTCAACAATATGGGCTGCCAGTCGCGACTGCTTCAGTCCCTCGATCACCTGCCGCATCGCTTTGGGCCCATCCTTCGAGGAGGAGCCGCGCACGGGACGCCATCCCGCCCGAGTTGCCACGTCGGCGACGATTTCGCCATCCCTGCTCTGGCTGATCATAATGCCGGGACGGTAGCGGCGGTACCGCTCGAAATGGCGGATGGCGGGGAAAAACTGTTGATGCCACGTGCACAGGAGCACCACTCCTCCCCGCTGCAGATGATCCAGCCATCCCTGTTCATTCTCAATCCGTAAACGGAAGGTCCGGCAATAGGAATGCACGAGGTGATAAAGCAGGAAACCCATCGGCCGCAGGGTAATCATATCTTTGAGTCTGGTGACCATGGAACCGATTTTCTCTTTCTCCTATGCCGCATCATCCGGCACGAGCCTGATAACATCCTGCGCCTTGCCCAGCCGGAACAAACCATGAAGCAGGTGATACAGGGCGAACAGTTCCAAGGGAGGAAAACAGGAAAAGTCCCGCAAAGGCGCGCCAATCCCCGGTCATGAGCGAATCGCCCTTGCGCCTGAACGCCAGCGCGTCCACCGTCAGGATGTACCCCAGCCAGAGGGGGGAACCCCCCAGCGGGTGCGGAGACCGGAAATCGACCAGTTCAGTGCCCAGAATATCCCCACCAGACCCAGTCCGATCCAGCCGTAGGCCGGCCACGATGCCCCGTACCTTCTGCCCGATTTTTCTATGGCAAGCCTCCTCAGGCAATGCTCACCGGCTGCCTGCGCGGCGCGCTTACACCCGCGTCAGGTGCCGGTACTTGATCCGGTGCGGCTGGTCTGCCGCTGCCCCAAGACGGGCCTTCCTGTCCGCTTCGTATTCGGAATAATTTCCCTCAAACCAGACAACCATGCTGTCGCCCTCGAAGGCGAGGATGTGGGTGGCAACCCTGTCCAGAAACCAGCGGTCATGGCTGATGATTGCGGCGCAACCGGCGAACTCGTCCAGTGCGTCTTCCAGCGCCCGCATGGCGTTCACGTCCAGATCATTGGTGGGTTCGTCCAGGAGCAGCACATTGGCGCCCTCTTTCAGAATCCGCGCCAGGTGCACCCGCCCCCGCTCGCCGCCGGAGAGCGTGCCGACCTTCTTCTGCTGATCGGAGCCGGAAAAATTAAACCGCGCCACGTAGGCACGGGAATTGATCTGCTTATCGCCGATCTGCAGCACCTCCTGCCCCTCGGAGATCACCTCCCAGATGGTCTTGTCCGGATCAAGGACGTCCCTTGTCTGGTCGACATAGGCAATTTTCACCGTCTCCCCGATTCGGATCACGCCCCCATCCGGTTGTTCCTGGCCCGTTATCATCCGGAAGAGCGTGGTTTTCCCCGCTCCGTTCGGGCCGATGATGCCCACGATTCCCCCGGGCGGCAGGGAAAAGGACATCCCTTCCACCAGGACACGGTCGCCATAGGCCTTGAGCACGCCCTCCGCCTCAATCACGAGCTTACCCAGTCGCGGGCCGGGAGCAATGAATATTTCCACGTCGCCTGCGCGCCGTTCGGTCTCCTTTGCCAGCAGGGTATCGTAGGCGTTTATGCGCGCCTTGGATTTTGCGTGCCGTCCCTTCGGAGACATACGGACCCATTCCAGTTCGCGCGAGAGCGTCCGCTGACGCTCACTCTCGCTTTTCTCTTCCAGGCGGAGCCGGTTCTGCTTCTGTTCCAGCCAGGAGGAATAGTTCCCCTGCCATGGGATGCCCTGGCCGCGATCGAGTTCCAGTATCCACCCGGCCACATTGTCCAGGAAGTACCGGTCGTGGGTTACGGCGATGACGGTGCCGGGATAGCGTTTCAAATGTTGTTCCAGCCAGGCGACGGATTCGGCATCGAGATGGTTGGTTGGTTCGTCCAGCAGGAGGATGCCCGGTTTTTGCAGCAACAACCGGCATAAGGCGACTCGCCTCTTTTCCCCCCCGGAAAGCACTTCCACCCGCGTGTCCCCGGGCGGACAGCGCAGGGCATCCATAGCCATCTCCAGCCGTGAATCCAGGTCCCACGCATCAAGAGCGTCAAGCTTCTCTTGCAGCTTTCCCTGGCGTTCGATGAGCCTGTTCATTTCATCGTCCGACAGGGGTTCGGAGAACCGTTCGCTGATCGCGTTGAACTCATTCAGGGTCGCCGCCGTCTCCAGCACCGCCTCCTCCACGATCTCCCGCACCGTCTTCGTTTCGTCGAGTCGCGGTTCCTGCTCGAGGAACCCGACGGTATACCCGGCGGAAAGGATGGTCTCGCCGCCGAAGTCCTTATCCACTCCCGCCAGAATCCGCAGCAGGGAGCTTTTACCCGAACCGTTCCCTCCCAGCACGCCGATCTTGGCGCCGTAAAAGTAGGAAAGCGATATGTCCTTGAGTACCGGCTTCTTGTCGTGAACCTTGCTCACCCGGATCATGGAGTAGATAACCTTGTTCACCTCGTTGCCCATGCAGATGCAATCCCCTTCCCTTGAAAGCACTGTTATTTCCCCGCGAAGGAGACTCCTGCGGGCGGCGTCTCTGCCATCCCGCGGCTCCAAGCCCAGGGAGCGACATTTGACCAAAAAAATGAAAACAGATCAAGGGGAATTCTTATTACACGACATTATGACACGATAAGGCTTGACAGAACATCTCTCCCTCCCTAATATCTCGACCATGACACCAGAGGTATCATAAATACTGTCGGATCGACGATTATTGACGCTTTCCGCGGCAAACTCCGGGAATGCCTTTGCTGCCGTATCCAGGATGGATATGAAATCGAAAATTTCCAAAATAGAATCATGGAAGCCGGGTGTGCCGAAAAACGTTCTTCTGATTATTTCCGGTATGATGTGGATTGGGGTGGCAATCATGCTGAACGCCATATCCTATTCATGGTTAAAGACCGAAGAACCCCGTCATGCACTCGCCGCAACGGGCATGGGATTTGCTTGTGCGATCCTCATCCATCACTTTGGACTTCTCCGCGTCGTGGATAAAAATCTGGCGCGCATTGATGCCATGGACGGTCGAAGATGTGTTTTTGCATTCATGTCCTGGAAGGGCTATGTTCTCATCCTGATCATGAGTCTGATGGGGGTTCTGCTTCGTCATTCATCGGTCCCCACCTTGTACCTGGCCGTTTTCTATACCGCCATGGGAACAGCATTGTTTCTGTCCAGCATACGGTACCTGCGGCATGCACTCTCCGCGAGGTTATTCCGTTAGAAATCCGTTAGAAAATATTCTGTCGGACATTGTTGACACATGTCATTTTTATCCCTATAGTATTTTTACCAACAGCTCATCGTAACCCTCATCTTAATTCAAGAAAGGAGAATGGGTATGATAGTGAAAATATTCATCCAGAGTAAGACAGATCCCGCAAAGGAGAAGGAGTTTAAACAGCTTTTACGAGAATTGCGCACCAAAGCCATGGCGGCGGAGGGATTTATTTCCGGAGAGACCATGCAGTCTGTTGAAGATCCGACTGCTCACCTGACGATCGGCACGTGGAAAAGCATAAGCCACTGGAATAACTGGTTTAACAGCAATGAACGGAAGGTCCTCCAGGAAAAATTCTCTCACCTTCTGGTGGAACCGTCAAAAATGACCCTCTATCACTATGAATGAGTGCTTCTCCTTGCTTGGGTTTAATGTCGGTACACAAAGCACGGAAAAATTCACGCTTCAGTTTTGCATGTTCTTCAATCCGCAATGAATGATCAGGTCCGGCATGACAGAGGTTGAGATATTTACCTGCCGGGACAATAGCCGCGGGGAACGCGAGCACCGCCGGATTCACCAGCCTGTCAAGACCTCAGCGTGGCAGGCGCCTTCTGCGGCACGTCCACGGGTTTTACGAGCGTCCGTATTTTGTCTTCCGTGTTGGTGGCGTTCAGCTTGCCGAACAGGAAGAAAAGCTGCTTTTCCAGTTCTCCCCCCAGGGCGTCGAGCGTCGCCGCCGGAAGCTGCCAGAACTCTTTCTTGAAACGTCCCAGGCCCTTCTTCCGTGTCTTGTAGATGAACTGCTCATCCGTGTCGGTTTCCTTCCGTTCAGACGTGAGTTCCTTTTTTAGATAATTGTATACCTGGTCCCGTAACGCCACGGGAAGGTTCTTGCTGTCGTAGATGATGTTCTGGAAGCCGGTCGCCAGGTGGATTTCCGCCGTACCGATGGCGGGAAACTTGTCGAAGGCCTCATCGGGAAGCGTGGAGGCGCCGTGCTGCACCGCTCCGGAAAGGCCGTATTCATCGCGGGAAACGGACGACATTTTTTCGAGAACGTCAAAATCGAGATTGACCTTGGCCACGGTGCCGTCGGCCAGGGGAACGCCGCCGTGCGTGGTGCCCGTCTGGACGCTGATTTTGCTGATGCCCTTCAGTGACTGGCCGCTTTTTTTGAGTTCCTCGAGATACCCGTCCATGTAGGCCCGCAGTTCTTCCACGGTGCTGTTCTTGCCGCCCACCTCGCCGATCTCGCCGCCCACGGAAACGGTCACACCCGCGGGTTCCAGGTCACGGATCATGGTGGTAAGCTCGGCGGCAAGGGTGTAATTGGTTCGCTGTTGTTCCTTTACCGTGGGTTTGGCGAGATCCACCAGGGTCGAGGTGTCGATGTCGATATTGTAGAAACCGGCCTCGATGGCCTCCCAGATCAGGTCCTTCACCTCCTGCACTTCCGCGGCGGGGTCTTTGGCGTACCGCTTCGCACGGACCTGGAAATGATCCCCCTGCATGAAGAGCGGTCCGCGATAGCCGGTCTTTATGGCGGCTGCCGTACAGACGCAGGTGTATTCGCCGGGCCGCTGGTGGGTATAATCTATCTCGGAGCGGGCGATCTCAAACAGGACGGCCCCTACGCGCCCTTTCATGGCGGCGCGGAAACTCGCCTGCGCCGTGTGGTAGGTGAGCCCCCGGATGTTGATGGCCGGTACGGTAAAACCGGACACCTCCTTGCGTCCCATCGCTTCGTAAAGGGGCTGAATGGACGTGGAAACGATCCCGATCGCCGCTGCCGCGCGTCGGATTAGCCAGCGGGCGGCTTCCACCGTCTCGTTATCGGGACTGAAAACGGCGGTATAGACCAGATCGTCGATGAGGGAATCTCTCAGTTTCGCCTCATCAAGCACCTTGACCGCATCGTCGGCAACCTGCAGTACCCCTTCGCTCCCTTTCTTCAATTGCGCCACGTTCTCGTAAATCATTGTTGCCACCTCCGTCTCCCTGCTCACCGTACCGTTTCCCGCCCGATCTCTCAGTTCCTGTCCAGAAATTCCTTTGCCTTCAATATTTCAAAGCGGCTCCCGATGTAGACAGGGCTGCGCTGCTCAAGGTCTTCGACCCTGATGGACAAGATATCCTGCTGTCCATCCGAAGCCACCCCGCCCGCCTGTTCCATGATAAACGCCATGGGTTGAAGCTCGAACAGGAGCCGCAGCTTGCCCCTCGGTTCATTCTTCAGCGCGGGGTACATGAAAACACCCCCATTCTTGATCAGCACCTGGTTGATGTCCGGAACGAATCCCCCGCTGTAGCGGAGCTTGTACCCTTCCTCCTCCAGGTATTCCACATAGCGCAGGTGCTGCGGCGTCCAGTCCTTGCGCAGACCTCCGAGACTGTATAGGGAGCCCCGCTCCTTCAGGGCGATATTCTCGTGAGACAGGACGTACTCTCCCTCCCGGTTCAGGACGAATTCGTGCGTCCCTTTTCCCGCCGAATAAACCATCGTGATCAGGGGGCCGTACACAATGTAGAGCGCCGCCACCATCGTCTTGCGCCCCTCGCCGAACACTTCTTCCCGGTGAATGCCGATGATCGTACCGATGGACAGGTTGGAATCAACCAGCGACGAGCCGTCCAGCGGGTCCGCCGTCAGGAAATATTTTTCCGATCCCTTGCCGACCTTGACGACTTGCGCCTGTTCCTCCGACGCATACTCCCGCACGGAGCCCGAAAACTGGAGCTGGTTCTTGAGTATCTCGTCGGCGCTTCTGTCGAGGGAAAGTTGCTCTTCCCCGAAAATGTTCTGGAACCCCGCCAGTTTCCGGTTCGATTCGTGAATCTTCGCGGAAATGTACTTTCCCGTCACCGCTATCTGCCAGATGAGCCGGCGCAATTCCGTCTCCACGCCGGCCATCCACATGTGCCGCCTCAAGTCGACGGAAAATTTCGTGTAATCACCGATACCTTCGCCCATACG
>CAZTLA010000140.1:0-8118 GCA_964614365.1 uncultured Syntrophales bacterium
AGCGAGCGAATGATGAAAGATGATGTTCCTTAGGAATCGAAGATTCCCCGCAGCTTGCTGCGGGGAGCTTCAATCCGGGAGATAGTTCATCTGCCGCAACGAGGGGCGATTGAGAACCGGTCCACAAGACAAGAGAAGATATGGAAGGAGAACGATCGTGGATAAAAAGGTAACCGTTATCGGTGCGGGAAACGTGGGGGCCACAGCGGCGCAGCGTCTGGCCGAGAAGGAATTATGCGACGTTGTCCTGATCGACGTTATAGAGGGAATGCCCCAGGGCAAGGCGCTGGATCTCACGGAAGCGGCTCCCATTGAAAAACACGATGCGCACATTACGGGCGGCAACGGCTATGAGGCGTCCGCCGGCTCCCAGATCATAATCATTACCGCCGGCATCGCACGGAAGCCGGGAATGAGCCGGGACGATCTCCTGGCGACCAACCGAAAAATCGTGAAGGGTGCCACGGAGCAGGTCGTGAAGTTTTCTCCCGATGCGTTTCTGATTGTCGTAAGCAATCCCCTGGATGCCATGTGCCACGTGGCGCTCGACGCGAGCGGCTTTTCCCGGAACCGGGTGATCGGCATGGCAGGAGTCCTCGATTCGGCCCGTTTCCGCGCCTTCATTGCCAGGGAACTTAAGGTGTCCGTGGAGAACATTCATGCCTTTGTCCTCGGGGGGCATGGTGATACGATGGTGCCCCTGGTGCGCTATTCCACGGTCGCCGGCATTCCCATCACGGAACTGCTCCCGCCGGAACGCATAGAAGCCCTTGTGGAACGGACGCGCAAGGGAGGGGCGGAGATCGTTGAGCTTCTGAAGACTGGGAGCGCCTATTATGCTCCCGCGTCCGCCGTTGTGGAGATGGCCGAATCCATCCTGAAGGACCGAAAAAAAATCCTGCCCTGCGCCGCCTATCTCGAAGGCGAGTACGGGATACAGGGACTCTTCATGGGTGTTCCCGTGAAACTGGGAGTTGGCGGCATTGAAGAGATCATATCGGTGAAGCTGACGCCGGAGGAGCAAGCTGCCGTAAAGAAGTCGGCGGAGGCGGTGCGGGAGTTGGTGGAAGCGATGAAAAACCTGGGATAGGCTGTTGAAAAACATGTACAAACCTGGGGACAATCAGGCAGGAGAATCCCGCATCATATTATGTGGCCGTTATCCGACCGGGGGGAAAATAATTGATAAAGAAACCGGACTTTCCTATATCCTTCCCGTCCGAAAGCTGTGCCTTATCAAAAAAAAACCATCACAAGGAGCTTCCATGAAATTTCGTATTGCCCTCAACCTGTGTGTTTTGGCCATCGCGGGCATGGCTGCTATTCCGCCCGTAGCCGCGCAAGGCAGCGACGCCGTCGCCAAGGTCAACGGCGTCGCCATCCTCCGGTCGCGGCTCGACCTTATGGTCAAGAACGCCGGTCAGCCGGATACCCCGGATCTGCGCAACCGTCTGAAGGACGAGTTGATCACCGGCGAGTTGCTGGCGCAGGAAGCAGCGAAAAAAGGCCTCGACAAAACCCCCGAGTTCGCCGCGCAAGCGGAGTTGCAGCGACAGGGCGTACTCATCAACGTCTTCCTGCAGCACTATGTGAAGACCCACCCCGTCGGCGACGACGCGATGAAGAAGGAATACGACCGCGTCAGAGCGGAAACCGGCAGCAAGGAATACAAGGCGCGCCACATCCTGGTCGAGAAGGAGGACGAAGCCAAGCAGGTCGTCGCCCAGCTCAAGAAAGGCGGGAACTTCGAGAAGATCGCCGCCGACAAATCAAAGGACACCGGCTCCAGGGGCCGCGGCGGCGATCTCGACTGGTCGCCCGCGAACCGCTACGTGCCGCCGTTCGCCGCTGCGCTGCGCAAACTCAAGAAAGGCCAGATCACCGACGCCCCGGTGCAGACGCAATTCGGCTGGCATGTGATCCGGCTCGATGACGAGCGGGCCATAAAATTCCCCTCATTCGAGGAAGCGAAGCCTCAGCTCCAGCGGCAGATGGAGCAACAGGTTATCAACAAGATGATCGCCGATCTGCGCGCCAAGTCCAAGATCGAATAGACAGGCAATGCTTTGATTACGGGCCGTAGCAAGGGATATTGTCTGAGAAACGCGTAAAAACGTTTTGTCTCGTTCCACAGGATGGTAACCATGGGAAAGGAATTAGGCCCAAAAGACCGGGAGCGGATCAAATTCCTGGTGGCTGACGATATGAGCAACATGCGCCAGACCATACGAAACATGCTGCGCCAGTTGGGATACACGCAGATTGTCGAGGCTGAGGACGGCGCAAACGCATGGGAAAAATTACCCATGTCCCACATCGATATCGCCGTTGTGGACTGGAATATGCCTCGCATGACCGGGCTGGAACTGCTGCGAAAAACGAGGGAAGACCCGCGGTTTGCAAACATCCCGTTCATCATGGTGACGGCCGAGGTCGACGAGAACACGATCGCCGAGGCGGCCGAGACCGAGGTGGACGCCTATATCATCAAACCGTTTGTCGCCAAAATCCTCGAAGAGAAAATCATGACGGTTCTGGAGCGAAAGGCTAACCCGTCTCCTCTTGACACCATGCTGCGGCTTGCGAACGTCTATGCGAGTGCGGGTCAGTACAACAAGGCGATCGAGCAGTTGAGGACGGCAATGACCCTCAACTCCCGGAGTCCGCGGGTCTATCTCGCTTTCGGAGATCTGTACAAGCAGCGGGGCATGCTGGACGATGCGGAGAAGGCCTACAAAAAATCCATTCTGCTGGAGTCGAAATTTGCCAAGGCCTATGACGGACTTGCGGATCTGTACGTAAAAAAGGGCGATACGGGCCGAAGCATCCAGGTCATGAGAGACGCGGTCGGCGCGAGCCCCCGCAATGCATCCCGACAGACTAAATTGGGGAAGGTCCTGCTCGAGCAGGGGATGACGAAGGAGGCGAAAGCAGCCTTTACCAGCGCCGTCAAGGCGGAACCGAAAAATTCTGTCCTGCAGTCGGAGATCGGCGATATCTTGCTCGGCAGGGAGTTGAATGATGAAGCTGCGGAGATGTTCCGGTCGGCACTGAGGGTGAACCCCGATGATGTCCATACCTACAACAGGCTGGGGATTGCCTACCGGAAACAGGGCAAGTACCATGAGGCGTTTGAAGAGTATAGAAAGGCCATGGCGGTAAACCCGAACGACGAGCATCTGTATTATAACCTCGGCAGGGCATATCTGGAGGCCGGGAGAACGCAGGATGCCGCGGCGCAGTTTGAAAAGGCCATAGCAATTTATCCGGATTTTAAAGATGCGCGGGAAGCATTAGATACTATCAGGAGCGGTACACAATAACGTGCAACCCGTGTCCGGCAGCGAGCGATCCTCCATGACCCCGACCGACTGGTTTCAGAAGGCAATCATCTATCACGTATTGATTGACCGGTTTGCCGGTCTTACGTCCGAAGAACGGCTTCTGCCGGAGTTTCTGGGCGGGAACCTCCCCGCCGTGAGGGAAAAACTCCCGTACCTGGAAGATCTGGGCATCAACACCCTCTGGCTCTCCCCCTTCTGCAAGACCAGCGCCTACCACGGATACCACGTGACCGATTTCCTGAGCATCGAGCCCCGCTTCGGCACCCTGGACGACCTGAGAAAGCTCATAGAATGCGCGCATGCGTCCGGCATGCGGATCATCGCGGACTTCGTCCCGAATCACTGTTCCCGCAAACACCCGTTCTTTCAGGAGGCCCAAAAAGACCGGCAGAGCAGGTACGGCAACTGGTTCCTCTTCCACAGATGGCCGGATGATTATCGGTGCTTCCTCGACGTGAAGGAACTGCCGAAACTGAATCTGGACTATCCGGAGACAAGAGACCATATCGTTGGTGCGGCAAAATACTGGTTGTCCCTCGGGCTTGACGGGTTTCGACTGGACCATGTGATCGGTCCCAGGCATTCCTTCTGGAAATACTTCAGAACGGAAATAAAAGGAGATTACCCCGCTGCCATCCTGATCGGAGAGGCCTGGCTGGAGGGCATCAATTGGCGGCATCTTAAGACACTTCAGATCAACCATAAATATCTCCGCTGGATGTTCGGGGTGTCCCAGGAAAGCGTCCAGAGGGAATATTACGGCGAACTCGACGGCGTTCTGGATTTTCGATTCCGGAGCATGGTCTGTGCGCAGATAGCGCACGGCCGGGGCACCAATCCCGATGAGATGCTTCACAAAAATCTCAAGCGGCGCCTCATAAAATATCCCCCGGATTATTTCCTTCCGGCCTTCCTCGACAACCACGACATGAACCGCTTCCTGTACGAGTGTCAGAACGATAGGGAGAAACTCAAAGTTGCCGCGCGTCTTCAATTTTCTCTGAACCAGCCCCCCATTATCTATTACGGCACGGAGGTCGGCATGACCCATGAACTTCCGGTCGGGATCGACGGAATGCACTCCGATCTCCAGGCCCGGCAGCCGATGATCTGGAACCGGCAGGATGAGGAGCTTTTCGCGTTTTACAAACAATTGATCCGACGGAAAAAGGAAACAGAGAGAAGCATTTGATGCCCTGGAATGGCTGGCTCTCCCGTTTCGGCCTTTTGCCTTGACTCACGGTTGATTTTCCATTAGTACTAACTTAGTAATAACCGGCATTCATCGTCGCGCTCTCGGCAGCAACAAGAATTATTTTTAGGGAATTTCTATGAATAACCCCTGGTTTACCCGCGCACGGATCATCATCGCCCTTGCACTCTTCTGCGTCCCGACGGCCCCGCCGGCCGGGCATGCCGCCGAGGCCATCAGGCTCGGCGTTGCGGGCGCCCACAGCGGCGATCTTGTCTCCTACGGCATCCCCTCGCTCCGGGCCGCCGAACTGGTGGTGAAGGACATCAATGCCAAAGGCGGCATCCTGGACAGGAAGGTGGAATTGCGCGTCGAGGATGACGTGTGCAAACCGGAGGTTGCCACCAACACGGCGACGAAACTGGTCTCGGAAGGCATCAAGGTGGTCCTGGGTCACATTTGCAGTGGCGCCACAAAGGCCGCCCTGGGCATCTACCGGGATGCACGGGTGATCGTCATGTCTCCATCCGCCACGAATCCCGATCTGACCCAGAGAGGCGAGTATCCCAATTTCTACCGTACCATAGCCTCCGACGACGCCCAGGCCAGGCTGGAGGTTGATTTCGCCGTCGGCGTGCTGAAAGCGCGGAAGATCGCCGTCCTGCACGACAAGGGGGACTACGGCAAGGGGCTGGCCGAATACGCCCGGAAGTTCATCGAGGCATCGGGAAAGGCAACGCTCGTGCTCTACGAAGGGGTTACCCCCGGCGCCGTCGATTATGCTGCGGTTGTGCAGAAGATCCGGCGGGCGGAAGCGGACGCGGTCATCTTCGGCGGATACCACCCGGAGGCGGCGCTGCTCGTCACCCAGATGCGCAAGAAAAATATGCAGGCCTTCTTCGTGTCCGATGACGGCGTGAAAGATGAGACCTTCATCAAGGTTGCAGGCAAATATGCCGAAGGTGTCTACGCCACGGGGCCGAGGGATGTCTCGAAGAATCCCCTGGCCGTCGCCGCCAACGATGCCCATAAAAAGAACTACGGCGCCGAACCCGGCGCGTTTTTCCTGAACGCCTATGCCGCCACCCAGGCGCTCCTGAGCGCCATGCAAAAGGCCGGCGATAACTACGATGCCATGGGAAAGGCGCTTCACGGCAATTGGGTCAACACGCCTCTGGGAAAGATCCGTTTTGACAACAGGGGGGACGCCGTGGGCGTCGGTTTCTCCGTCTACCAGGTGAGAAACGGCGTCTACACGGAAGCAAAATAGCCCACCGCCCGGCACTCCGGAAGCACAGGCCAACGACTGCGGAGGCAGGCCTCGGAGCGCAATGAAACGTTAATCCTTACCCGCGCGGCGCGAGGCAAGCACAGGGTGCTTTTTTGAAGGCTGCTCAAAAATGTCCAGATGCAAGGCCCCCGAAATGCTTCGCCATGAGGCGTACTGAGACGTACGTCGAATGGTGAAGGGTGAGGGAAACGCCGCAGATGGGCGTTTTTCAGCAGCCTGAAGACGGAATATGGGATATTTTGTTGAACTCTTAGCCGGCGGACTGACCCGGGGAAGCATCTACGCACTCATCGCCCTCGGGTACACCATGGTGTACGGCATCATCGAGCTGATCAATTTTGCCCACGGTGAAATCTATATGATCGGGGCCTTCATTGCCCTGATCGTCTCCAGCGTCCTTGCCATGTCCGGCATGAGCGGCGTTTCCGTTCTCATCCTCGCTTCCGTTGTGGCGGTTATCTACGCCTCGGCCTACGGATTCACTGTAGAGAAAATTGCCTACAAGCCGCTGCGCCGGGCTCCGCGCCTCTCCCCCCTCATCAGCGCCATCGGCATGTCCATTTTCCTCCAGAACTACGTCCTGCTGGCGCAGACGCCGGATTTTCTGCCTTTTCCCAATCTTCTTCCGGAGCTGACGTTACCGCCGGTTTTCGGAGGGATCATCGGTCCCACGGAGCTGATCATCCTGCTCACAACGGCCGTCATCATGGGGGTGCTGACGCTTCTCATCAAATTCACGAAGATGGGGAAAGCCATGCGCGCCACCGCCCAGGACCGGGACATGGCGATGCTGGTGGGAATTAACGTGAACCGGGTGATCTCGAATACCTTCGTCATCGGTTCTGCCCTGGCTGCCGTCGGCGGCATCCTGATTGCCTCGCACGTGGGACGCATCAACTTTTTCATCGGCTTTGTCGCCGGCATCAAGGCGTTTACCGCAGCGGTTCTTGGAGGAATCGGCAGCATACCGGGGGCCGTTCTGGGCGGACTGGTGCTGGGACTGACGGAGAGTTTCGCCACGGGGTATGTCTCCAGCGATTATGAAGACGTCTTTGCCTTTGCCCTGCTCATTTTGATACTGATTTTGAGGCCGGCGGGTCTTTTGGGAAGATCCGCCACCCCGAAGGTATAGCGGCTGATTTAACCCCTTGAGTGCGAGTAGCCCATGAAACCGTTGACGTCGCTAAAACAGCCTTTCCTGATTTCGGTCTGGTTCATGTTTCTCACCTTTCCCCTCATGGTAATCCGCGTGAACACCATCGAAAACGTTGTGGAATGGCGCTGGCAAAACATGATCTGGGTGGGAGGGGCAAGCTTTCTGCTCTCCTTCCTGTGGCGCTTCCTAAGCAGCCGGAGAGAGACCGCCCGGAATGAGGCGGGGAAGGGTGAAAATCACGCAGCTACCCTCGGTCGTTTTTTTGCCGGGAAACGGGAAACGGGCAGGTACGTGAGTATCGCCGCGGTGATCCTTGCCCTTATCTTTCCCTTTGCCTTCTCCACCTACCAGACGAACATCATGACAACCGCCCTCATGTACGCGGTTCTGGGGCTGGGCTTAAACATCGTCGTGGGACAGGCGGGACTTCTCAATCTGGGCTACGTGGCATTCTACGCGGCAGGCGCTTACAGCTATGCGCTCTTGCATCACCATTTCGGGATCGGTTTCTGGACCGCCCTGCCGCTGGGGGCACTCATCGGCGCCCTGTTCGGCATCCTGCTCGGCTTCCCTGTTCTCCGGTTGCGCGGCGATTACCTGGCCATTGTAACCCTCGGTTTCGGCGAAATTACCCGCCTCGTCCTGGAGAACTGGAATGATTTCTCCTTCGGACCGAGCGGCATATCGAACATCCCGCGTCCCGGCTTCTTCGGGATCGCTCTCGACATCCGGGGATCCACCATATACCTGTATTTTCTCGTGCTGCTTCTGTGCCTGGCGACGATCTTCATCGTCAATCGCCTGCAGGACTCGCGCATCGGCAGGGCCTGGATCGCCATCAGGGAAGACGAAACGGCATCCCAGGCCATGGGCATAGACGGAACGAAAACGAAACTGACCGCGTTCGCGCTGGGCGCTTCCTGGGCCGGCATCGTGGGCGTCATCTTTGCCGCCAAGACCACGTTCATCAATCCGGCGAGCTTCACGTTCCTGGAATCCGCCATGATTCTTTCCATCGTCGTTCTGGGCGGCATCGGATCCATCCCCGGCATCATCACGGCCGCTCTTTTTCTCATCCTCGTGCCGGAATACCTCCGGGCCTTCAGCAACTACCGCATGCTCATCTTCGGCTCCG
>CAZTLA010000141.1:0-8102 GCA_964614365.1 uncultured Syntrophales bacterium
TGGCCAGCGTGTCAATCATGCCGTTGATCGTATCGGAGAGCTCGGCGATCTCGCCTTTCGCCTCCACCATCAGTTTCCGTTTCAGGTCGCCGTTGGCCACCGCGGTGACGACCTTGGCGATCCCGCGCACCTGGTCGGTAAGGTTCGCGGCCATCATGTTCACGCTGTCGGTCAGGTCCTTCCAGGTGCCGGAGACCCCGCGCACCTGGGCCTGGCCGCCCAGCCTCCCCTCCATCCCGACCTCGCGGGCGACGCGCGTGACCTCCGAAGCAAAAGAGTTCAGTTGATCCACCATCGTGTTCACGGTGTTCTTGAGCTCCAGCATCTCGCCGCGGACGTCCGCCGTGACCTTCTTGGAGAGATCGCCCATTGCCACGGCGGTGGTCACTTCCGCGATATTCCGGACCTGCCCCGTGAGGTTCGCGGCCATCATGTTGACGCTGTCGGTCAGGTCCTTCCAGGTGCCGCCCACCCCCTTGACCTCCGCCTGCCCGCCGAGGATTCCTTCGGTGCCCACCTCGCGGGCGACGCGGGTCACCTCCGAAGCGAAGGTGGAGAGCTGATCCACCATCGTGTTCGCCGTCCGGGCGGTGCGCAGGAACTCGCCGGTCAGCGGCCTTCCTTCGATTTCCATCGCCATCGTTGACGTCAGATTGCCGCCCGCCGCCGAGCTGGATGCGCTGGGTGATCTGCCCCTCCTTGCCCACCACGACGCTGATCCGTTCGCATTCCTTCACCAGTTGATCCTGCTTTTCGACGATCTCGTTTAAGGTGTCGTAAATCTTCCCCGTGAGACCGGTCCGGTCCACCGGCACGCGCGCGGAGAGATCCCCCTTCTTGACCTCCATCAGAACGGTCAGAAGCTCCTGCATATTAATTGACTCCGCAATCATTTGATTTTCCGTCATTGTCCCGTCCCTCCTTAGGTAGTTCACAATTTATATTCGCTGATCACCTTCCGGAGCCGCTCGCCCAGTTCCGCCAGGCGGCTGAGTATCTCTGTTTTCCTCTTCTCCTCTCCTCCGGACTCGTTGCCGGCGAAACGGCCGGCCGCGCCCACCTCTGCGATAAGGGCCTCGGCCACGGATCTCACCTCCTGGGTGATCTGCCTGAGGGCGGAGACCATCATGCCGAAGGTGTATTGCAGCTTTCCCACCTCGTCGGCGCGCGCCTCCGTCGCCACGGCCACGGCCAGATCGCCGTAGGCGACGCGTTCCGCGAGCGTCGAAAGCTCCCGGATCGGCATGGCGATGCTCGCGACAATCGCGATGGTCATGAAGACCGCGAGGAGCAGGCCGACGACGCCGACGATCATGAACAGCGCGAAGGCCGTCCGGGCCATATCCCGCGCCTTTTCCATCTACTTCAGGTCATGCTCCTGGGAGTCGTAGGGTGCGTTAGGCGAATGCCGTAACGCACCGAAATAAACGGTGCGTCCAGACGCACCCTACATCCTACATCTTATCCCCTCCCCCTTGACGGGGGAGTCGTAGGGTGCGTTAGTCCTGAGCCTGTCGAAGGGCGTAACGCGCCGAAACTTCCTCTGTCGTAAAATTTCTTGACTCCGATGTAATCTCTCCGTATCATAATGCCGTAATAAGTAAGGATAAGGAGCGTCGCTATGGAAAAAACACTGCAAAACATAAACCCGAAATTTCTCGTTGACGGGCGGGGTTGTAAAAAGGGCATTCTGCTCAGCCTGAAAGAATTCCATAGATTTGAGGAATTAATTGAGGATTTCGAGGATACGATTGATCTCCTCCGCGCGGAAAGGGAAGCAGTTGCCTTCACGCCGTACGAAGAATTTCGTAAAACCTGGCTATCCACGTGACCTACAGGATCAAGACGCGGGGCAAAACTACCTATAAGTGACCTTCCCTCTTTCATAATCTCTTCTTTCAGAGCGTAGGGTGCGTTAGTCCTGAGCTTGTCGAAGGGCGTAACGCGCCGAAACAAACAGTGCGTCCAGACGCACCCTACATCCGGACGCAGGGAGTCGATTCCGGATTTGCCGGCGGCGCGGCGTCGGTCTTTTTTTCAATAAGCCGGTCAAGCTGGCGGAAATCAAACGGCTTGTTCAGGTACGCGTCGGCCCCCAGTCTCATGACGAGATTTCTGGTGTAACGATCGTTGAGCGTGGACATGACGATGACATGACAGAGTACTTTTTTTTGGGAAAGCGCTTCGAGGAACGAAAACCCGTTCATAACCGGCATGTTGAGATCGAGAAGGATAATGTCGGCGCTGAAGGCGTCAATGGCCGACAGGGCCTCTGCGCCATTGGCGGCGGTCGCCGTGTCATACCCTTTCATTGACAGATAGTCCTGAAGAAACTCGCGGATCACCGGTTCATCGTCCACAATCATGATTTTCTCCATAAATCCCTCCTGAACATCAACTGTACGGTACTTTATCCCAGCGGCTCGCCCCCGTTGATCCTTTCATAGAGGGCCATGTAACCGTCAATCATCCGGTCCAGGCTGTGTTTCTTCCTCGTTTCCCGCATGATCCGCTTAAGCTGCGCCTCCCGCACCTCCGGCGGCCGCCTGTGAAAGGCGACGCTCCGGGACAAGCCGTACCAGAGCCCGCCCGCATCGTAATCCCGGAAGAGAAAACCGTTGCCCCGATCTTCCAGCGCGCCGTCGGCCTGCAATTCCAATTCCGTGATCTTGTCGCAATACCCCCCGGTATTGCGGTTCGTGGCCGTCGCCCCGAAGAGATTGCCGATCTGGTCAATCTGGCCGCAGGGCTCAAACAGCGAAGCGCCGAAGACGTCGTTTGCCGCCGCGAAACCGAGCATGGACAGGGGTTCATGAAAACGCCGGTAGGCAATCCTCCCCTCCGACGCGCAGGCGATCCGCCCGCAGATATCCTCATGGGTGCGGTCCGATCCGACGCCGTCGCCGATGATCGCGATCTGGACGTCCCCGTTGGCGATGAGAAACCACTGGGCAATCTCCTCCAGGAGTCCGATGCCCTTCTGAGCAGGATCGAGGCGCGACGGCCAGTAGAACAGAATCGCCCCCGGATCAACCTTCAGTCCCGTTCTTTTTTGAAACTCGACGAGGTCCTCCCGCTTGGCGGCCAGGACGCCGTCTTCCGGCCCGTATTTTCGCGCCAGATGGGGACAGCGCTCCGGATACATCTCCGGCGCCGGGGCGTTGAGAACGGTCGCCGTCTGTCCCAGTCGGTCCTTTAATCGTATCTCATCCCGGACGGCCTGGGAGACAGGGAGGATGTTGCCGAGGTCGTCATGGATGATTTCCTGGAGAAAGCGGTGGCCGACGAAACTGACGACGGTGGCGTTCTTGACGGCCGTCGCCTGGTTGTCAATGCATGCCCAGCCGTGATCTTCCGAAAAATAGAGGTAGGGCCGCAGACGTTTCACATCCACGCTGCGGAACATCTTGAGCGGGATATGGGCGTTATGGACATTGTGGACCGTATGCAGCACGGGGCAGCCCCGCATCCGGGCGTAGGCCGCGATGGCGCCGCCGGCCATCCAGTCGTGGCTGTGAACGATGAGTCGGCCGCCGTTCGTCGCCCGGACCCGGACGATCGTCTGATTGACGATCTCCTTCTGGAATTCCACGGCATTCCGGACCGGATTGATGGAGTGGCGGAGCCTCTGCCAATGCTCATCGTCAATATGGCTCTCCCGCTGGAAGCGTCTGGGGAGGTTGAGGGTGGCTATATGGCATTCGACGCCCCGCTCCGTCAATCCTCCGCAGAGAGCGGCAATCACCTCGCCCAGGCCGCCGCTCTTGCCGGAGATGACGTTTGCCAGACCGCCCATCTTTTCGGGCAGACGACCCGTCTCCGGCGTAATCAGAAGAACCGCCGTCTTTTCCCTTTTCCGGGAAACGCGTTTTTTTACGTTCGCCATGGGAAGATCTCCTTCGAAACCCTATCTGTTCCCAACCGATTGAACCACCGCAAGAGACTCCGCCGTCCGGATCCGGGGCCCCTCCTCATTCCTGACGATACATCCGCTCCCTTTCCGGGAAGCCCGCTGAAGAACAATTCTCCCAGTGCCGCCAGGGGATCGACAAGGAGGACGATCTTACAGGCGGGACACCGATAGTGAAGATCGCCTGAGCAGGGGTTATGGCCCAGATGTTCAAATATACGGTCTTTCGGAACGACATCCTTTTCGCAATGGATGTCCAGAATTCCCGCGTGTCCGCAATGCATGCAGACAATGTCCCGTGTGGGCATGATCATTCCTCGCTGGGTTAACTTCACATCGGACGCGACGCGAGAGGGGAGATGGGAAGGCAGGGTGCGCTTGCATTTGCGCGGCAACTTGATCCGTAACCGATACCCGGAGTCTCTACTGCAGGTAGCGTGCCAGAAAATTTCAGGGGGGGGGGCGATAAAGCCTGTTATTGCAATTGGTTGGGATTATTGTCGTTGACGGCGGCGCCAAAGAGGTTCCGTACTATTACAGTTGTGTAACTTTACGGAAGTGTAACGGGAGGCGCGACGGGAACGAGTTGCGCCCCCGTGATAAATTCCTATCAGGCATTAGGTGCGTTACGCTTCGCTGACGCACCCTACAAAAAATGTCATGATGAATGCAAAATGGAATAAACTCATGAGGAGCGGCTCAGCCCCGTCTCCGCCATTTTCCGGTAGAGGGTCGGACGGCTGACGCCGAGAAGGGAGGCCGCCTTCGCCTTATTCCAGCCCGTCTGGGTGAGGATCCGCAACAGGCGTTCCCGCTCGTTCAGGTCGCCGGCGGGCTTCATGCCGTTCCGGCCCTCGTATTCCCTGATTTCCAGGGGCAGGTCCTTCAGGACGATCTCTTCCCCGCGGGAGAGGAGGCAGGCCCTCTCCAGGGCGTGTTCGAGCTCCCGGACGTTTCCCGGCCAGGGATATTCAAGGAAGCGGGTCAAGACTTCGTGGCTTGCCATCCGGACAGTCTTGCTGAATTTGTTGAAAAACGCCGCCAAAAAGTGATCTACGAGGAGGGCGATATCCTCCCGACGCTCCCGCAGCGGCGGCACGTTCAGTTGCATGACGTTGAGACGGTAAAAGAGGTCCTAGCGAAATTCCCCCCGCTTCACCTTTTTCCGGAGGTTCTGGTTCGTGGCGGTGATGATCCGGACATCCACCCGGACCGGTCTGGAGTCGCCGACGGGTTCAAAGGTCTTTTCATCCAGCACCCGGAGGAGTTTCAACTGAATCCGGGGAGAGATATCCCCGATCTCGTCGAGAAAGATGGTGCCGCTGTTGGCCTTCTGGAACCGCCCGATCACGGTGGTCGTGGCCCCGGTAAAGGCGCCCTTCACGTGGCCGAAGAGTTCGCTTTCGAGGAGATTCTCCACGAGGGCCGAACAGTTGACCTTGACCAACGGTAAAAGCGAGCGACCGCCGCCGTAGTGGAGGGCCTCGGCGACAAGCTCCTTCCCCGTCCCGCTTTCTCCCGTGATCAGGACCGTCGTGTCCTGGTCGGCAAGGCTGTCGATATGCTGGAAGAGCTCCTCCATCCGTGGGGATGCGCCGACAATGCGCCGGTAGGAGTTGCGCCCGCTTAAGCGCTGTTCCAGTTGCGCGACGACGGTAATATCGTGGATGACGACCGGCGCCCCGATGGAAGAGCCGGACCGGTCCTTGAGGGGTGAGCAATTGACCACGGTCACCTGGCCAGGCCGGTCGCCGCGCTTGCAGATGACGCGGCATTCCCGAACGGCGCGTCCGCCGGCCAGGGTTTCCCGTACGGCATCGTGGCAGGCCCGGCTGCAGGAGACGGGGATGTCGCACAGCCGGACGCTTGCCGCTCCCGCGGTCATGCCGCAGCAGACCTGAAATGCCTGGTTGTGCTGGAGGACCCGCATGTCGCGATCAACCGTCACGATGGCGTCCGGGATGCCGTCGAAGATCGCCTCCATGAGCGT
Organism: uncultured Syntrophales bacterium; assembly: GCA_964614365.1. Classification (GTDB taxonomy): domain Bacteria; phylum Desulfobacterota; class Syntrophia; order Syntrophales; family JACQWR01; genus JACQWR01. Next base: position 5,901 of record CAZTLA010000141.1, read on the forward strand.
CCGGTGCTCCTCCCGCTCCGCCTCCGCCTCTATCCCATCGGTGACGTCCCGTCCCACGGCCTGGAACTCGACGATCCGCCCCTTCCGGTCAACGATGCATTGGTTTGTCTAGTGCATCCAGCGGATTATCCGGGGTAAGGAGCGCCATGGTCCGCCGGACATCCTGCAGCGCATCCTCCGGTATGAGAGTCATAAAACTTTTCCCGATGAGCTCCGCCCGCGTCCGGCCAAAAAAACGGCAGTAGCTCTTGTTGACATAGGTAAGGATGCCGCCCTTCCGCCACCGGCAAATAAGGTCGGCGCTGTCGTCAATCATGTAATGGAGGCGGGATTCCCAGGCATTCCGCTCCGGCATTTCGAGGAGCGCGGACAGCATGGCGGGCCTGTCGTTGAATTTCGCGGCGCTTATGACGGCGAGGAGCCAGACCTCCCCGCCGTCCTTGCATATGATCTTGATTTCACGGCACTCCGGGGCGATCTTCCCCGACTGGAACAGGAAACCGGCGGCCTTGACCTCGTCCCGATAATCAGGATGGACGATGTTCCAGAAGGGCATCCCCATGAGCTCTTCGCGGGTGTAGCCGCTCACAGCCGCCGCTGCCGGGTTGGCATAGCAGAGGGACTCCCCCTGCACGATGACAACCGAAAATCCCGCCGTTTCCATGACTTTCCGCATCGCGCCTCCGCGTATGCCCTATGAGAGCACAACTTGATTACGTTATTGCGAACGAAGGGAAGCAATCTCACGCTGTTAGAGATCGCCACGCCCTGTCGGGCTCGCGATGACAGCGTGAGTTTCTTGCCGTATGTTCGGCATATCGGTACAATAACTTGAATCGCGCCTGTCCGGAATAATCCGTGAATTCGTTCAATTGATTTATGTTATTTGTATCATCATATCGTGTCGCTCCTCAAGCGCATGAAGTCATGCGGCAGCCGGAGCGGCAGGGCGACGTCTGCGCCGCCTCTTTCTCCGTCGTTTTTTTGCCGGGGCTTCATCGGTGGACGGTTCTGACCCGATTGCGGAAGCGCCCCCTGCCGGGAAGGCGTCCCACCATTCCAGCGCGGCACGATTTTCCCCTCTTGCCTCCGCCGCGAGACGCAGGTATGCCAGGGCGTCTGCAAACCCAGCTCTGTTAACCATGAGAGAGGGACGACGCGGCGGCCTCCTGTGCAGCGAGAGCTGCATGGCAAGGATGCTGCACAGTTCATTGCCGACCGCCTTTGGGATGCTCACGGTTTTGCAGAAATCTTTCATGGCATCGGTGCACGCGGCATCCAGCGCCTGCCGGCGCGTAATGCCGTCCCGGTGGCGTGCAAGCGCCGCTTCCTCCAGGCAGGGACCGAAGAATGCGGCAAAGAAGAGCGCCGGGGATGGCGGGGTTCCGCTTTGATATCGCCGATCGAGGCCTTCAAGATTTTCGTGCATGATGGTCCGGTGATCGCTGCTTTCGCTGAGCCACTGACTGAGCATGGGGAAAAGAGCGGCAAGGAGTCCGCTTGTATCCAGGAGGCTGAAAACCGGTCGCGCCGAGCCAAGCAGGAAGAGTTTCAGGATTTCTTCGTAGAGCCTTGCCGGTGAAGCGCGGGAGATACTGGAGGACAGCTCACAGAGGACCTCCCACGTGGCGGGTTCGATGACGAAGTTATGGGATGCGGCAAAACGAACGGCGCGGAGCATGCGCACCGGGTCTTCCGTAAACCGCACGGAGGGGGCGCCGATGGGACGGATGAGCCGCGCCTGAAGGTCGCTCAGTCCGGTCGTGTAGTCAATCACCGAAAAATCTGCGATATTGTAGGCAAGGGCGTTGATCGTGAAGTCGCGGCGGAGGGCATCCTCTTCCGGCGTGCCAAAGACGTTGTCACGGAGGACCATTCCGTCCTCGTTCATAAGGTGACGGGGGGGCTTGATATCCGGACCCGGCTCTGACCTGTCCGCTTCATCGGAGGGGGCGGCAGCCCGGAACGTGGAAACTTCCAGGATTTCGTCCTGAAACTGGAGGTGGGCCAACCGGAAACGGCGGCCCACGAGACGGCAGTTGCGAAAGAGCCGTTTGATCTGACCGGGAGTGGCGTCTGTGGCGATGTCGAAGTCCTTGGGGGTTCGCCCCAGGAGCAGGTCGCGGACGCACCCCCCGACCAGGTAGGCAATGAAGCCGTTGTCACGGAGCCGGTAGAGCGTGCGCAGGACATTCGGGCTTA
>CAZTLA010000142.1:0-2302 GCA_964614365.1 uncultured Syntrophales bacterium
CCGAAGGAGATATACCAGAAGCCGGCCAGCCGATTTATTGCCGGATTTATCGGCAATACCAACTGGCTGGAAGGGAAAGTGCAGGATGTTGAAGAAGACAAGATGGTTCACGTGGATACGAAGGTTGGTATCGTATCCTCTCTGATGACGAAAGGTTGTAAATGTGGCGACAAGGTCATGCTGTCCATTCGTCCGGAGGCAATCCAGGTGGGTACCGTTGCCCCGCAGGAGTCTCGTTATTGCGAAGCCCGGGTGGAGAGTGTGATGTTCCTGGGAGAATACATCGATTGCTACCTGCGCATAGGGGATCAAAGTCTGAGGGCCAAGACGCATCCTCAACTGCAGATACGGGAGGGCGATAAGGTCTACGTGCAGATTTTGGCCGATTACTGTGTGGCGCTTGGTTCGTGAGGTGTTTATGTTTTGGTTCAATCTGTAAAATTGAACCAGCCTCGCTTACCCCCGGTAAGCTGCGGGAAATGCGCTCGCTGCCGAATTCAAAATAGAGAGAGGAAGGTGACTAACTTGAAACTGTTGAGCTTTCGCTACCTGGGCATAATACTTCTCTTAAGCGTCGTAGGCTTTTTAACGGTGTATCCCCTGAGCATGATTATTTACGGAAGCCTGCGTAGCGCCGCCCCGGGGTTGCCTGGATATTTTACCTTGCAGGGGTACGTTGAGGGGTTCTCCGATCCCACGATTATCAAGGCCCTCTATAACACCTTTTCGCTGGGGATCGTCAGGACCATTCTCAGCACAATCCTCGCCACATTTCTCTGCTGGATTTTAGTCCGCACCGATACCCCTTTCAAGGGAGTCCTGGAAGTTTTGGTGTGGATCAACTTCTTCATCCCCATTCTGCCCATGGCCATGGGGTGGATTTTACTCCTTGATCCCAGCTATGGATTGTTCAACCAATGGCTGATGAAGCTGCCTTTCATTACCGGTCCCGTATTCAATATCTACTCCTTTTGGGGGATTGTCTGGGCCCACATGGCTTTTTCCACTTCCGTGAGGGTATTGATGTTTGCTCCCGCATTTCGCAATATGGACGCTGCCTTGGAAGATTCAGCCCGGATGTCGGGGGCCAGTAATTTCATTACGCTCATCCGCATCACCTTTCCTTTGCTCATGCCCGCGATAATAGGTTCCACCATGCTTGGATTCATCAAGTCGCTGGAATCGTTTGAAGTGGAACTGCTGCTGGGAATGCCTGCCAAGTTCTACGTGTTTTCCACCAAGGTTTATGACCTGTTGCGCTGGGCGCCTCCCCAGTATCCGCCTGCCATGGCTTTGAGCGTTGTCTTTATGCTTGTTGTTGTCTGCATGATCTTCCTCAATCGTTGGATTCTTCAACGTCGTCAATATACGACGGTGACCGGCAAGGGGTACCGCACTTCAGTCATACGGCTTGGCAAATGGAAATACGTTACCTTCGGCTTTGTGATTCTCTATGCAATTGTTTTCCTTGTTCTTCCGGCAACGATTTTGGTGGTAGGGACCTTTATGAAGGTATCCGGCATGTTCAGCCTGCCAAATCCTTACACCCTGGAGCACTGGAAAGCGGTCCTGGGCGATCCCCTCTTTATCAGATCCACGATGAATTCGCTGATCATGTGCGGGAGCGCCGCCATCGGGGGTATGACCTTTTATTCACTCATCAGTTACATAAGCGTCCGGACCAAGCTTCGCGGCCGCGGGCTTCTGGATTTTATGTCCTGGCTTCCCTGGACCGTGCCCGGCCTTCTTTTGGCAGTGGGCCTGCTCTGGGTTTTTCTGGGAAGCGTACCCATTTTCAAAGTCCTTTACGGAACCATCTATCTCCTCATCATAGCCGTGGTTGTCAAAGAAATGCCGATGGGTGTACGCGTAATGGATGGCTCAATGGTGCAAATAAACAAAGAACTGGAAGAATCGGCCAGAATGTCCGGTGCGAATTGGCTTACGACCTTCCGGCGTGTCATGGTGCCTCTTCTGGCGCCAACGTATGTGTCCACCGCGGTGATTATTTTTTTAGGAGCCATCAGGGATATTGCCATCATTGTTTTACTCTATTCCCCCAATTCGCGGGTATTATCCATTCTCATGCTTGAACACTACATAGGAATGTCCCCCGAAAAGGGCATGGTAGTAGGGCTCATTATTACCAGCATTTGCATCCTGGTAGCGATAACGGCGCGCATAATCGGCATAGGGGTAGGACCGGGAAGAGACGGGCAGTGACGGAGCGTTTAGCCACGCAGTTTTTTGACACACGCGGTAGTGTCAAAAGTTACATGAAAACTTAGGTGGGAGATATGGA
>CAZTLA010000142.1:2312-8095 GCA_964614365.1 uncultured Syntrophales bacterium
TAAAGGTATTTTTTCCTAAGAGACAAAAAAGTTTTGACAATAAGCACACGCAATAAGGGGGGGGGAATATGAAAAACAGGAAGGGATTGGTCGTAACCGCAATCAGTGCGCTCGTCTGGTTTAGCATCCTCTGCCAACCGTTTGTCGTATCCCAAGCTTTTTCGGCATCTGCGCCGACCGGTAAATCATCTCCGCAAAAGGATCAAGGATCATCCTGGGAGACGGAATGGAATAACGCTGTGGAAGGGGCAAAGAAGGAGGGAAAAGTCGTCATCTATTCCTCTTTGGCCAGTAATTCCCGGGTAGTGCTCGGTAAGGCTTTTAAGGAGAAGTATGGCATTGACGTGGAATGGGTGGCCGGCAGAGGAGCGGAGGCGACGGAGAAATTCTTCACTGAACGGAGAGGGGGACTCTATTTGGGAGATCTGTTCATTATCGGCGGCATCACCCCCTTCGTCTCTTTGAAGCCGGCAGGAGTATTGGAGCCCTTGAAGCCGCTGCTCATATTGCCCGAGGTAACCAACCCCAAGGCATGGTGGGGAGGGGGCCTCTGGTTTGCCGATAACGCCAGAAGTTACGTTTCGTCCCCCATACTGACAACGGCCCAATATCTGGTCGCCAATTCCACCATGGTAAAAAAGGGGGAAATTGTCTCCTATCGCGACCTCCTCAAACCGAAATGGAAGGGAAAGATTATTCTGAACGACCCCACCACGGTAGGGGCCGGCTCCCGGTGGTTTGCCGTCGTGGCAGAGAAGATCATGGGCGTTGATTATATGCGGGAACTGGCAAAACAGGACATCGTCGTTACCCGCGACCAGCGGTTGCAACTGGAATGGATATCACGGGAGAAATATCCGGTCATACTCGGTCCCCAGCCGGATATCACCGCTGAATTTACGCATGCGGGCGCCCCCCTGATGCCGATAGAGGTGTCGGAAGGCAGTTGGCTGGGCGGGGGACCGGGACTTGCGGCATATATCAACAAGGCTCCTCATCCCAACGCCGCGAAGGTATTCCTCAACTGGTTCCATTCGAAAGAAGGGCAGACCATTTACGGCAGGAGCTCTCTTACGGAGAGCGCCCGATTGGATGTTCCCAACGACTACCTGGACCCTTCGGTACGGCGCAAGCCCAACGTGAAATATTTCATCAGTGAGGATGAGGACTTTATCATGAAATTCAACGACCTGATGAAACTGGCGGGGCAGATTTTTTCCATTGGAAAATAAACGGCAGTGAGCGGAAATTATTTCAAGTGCGTCTGGTTGAAGTGAGAGCTTTTACGGGTGGCCTCCGGCCGACGCGAATTGCGGTACAAAAAAAGTTAAGGAGGATGACGCATGAGTTCAGCGTACGACAGCTTGTTGGAACTTGCCAGGAAGCGCAGAAGCATCAGGCGGTACAAATCGGATCCGATTCCCAAGGGGGCAGTGGAGAAGATCATTGAAGTGGCCCGTTGGGCGATGTCCGGGGCAAACGCCCAACCCTGGGAATTCGTCGCGGTCACCAAGCCGCAGGTGAGAAAGAAGATATTTGAGTTATACTCGATGCACCGAAAGCAGGTCGACGTATTCAACCGCACGCTCAATCCCGAACTGCGTCATCCCGTCACCGGCACCCTGGATGTGGGACAGCCGTCGTTCCGGGATGCGCCCGTGATCATCGTGGTCTCCGGCGATACCCGGACCCTGCTGGCGACAAGCTTGGCTGCCGAAGTAATGGGTTACGAGCGGGTTACCTACCATTTTAACCTAGCCAATACCACGACGATGATACATCTGGCAGCGGCCTCGCTCGGATTGGGGACGCAATGGGTGAGCACGACGCCGATCTGGGAAGGCGAGATGAAATCGCTGCTGGGCATTCCGGAATGGTATACCCTGCCCCATATTGTGCCCGTGGGCTATGCGGACTACACTCCCATTCCCTCGTACCGCCGGGAGATCGGCGAAATACTGCACCGGGAAAAGTTTGACAAGGCTAAATTCAGGACCGATGACCAAATCGTCAAGTATGTCGCTGATTTGAGGAAGCGCACCCGAGGAGCCTATTACATGGGCAAGCGGAAACCTCAGAAATAATCTCTCAGTGGGGAGTTGTCCATGGCAAAGCCTGCCCGCTATACTCCCCAGACGATTCAAACGTTCTACGAACAGGGAGAATGGCTTTCGCATTCTCTTTTTGATGTCTGGGACAGAAACGCCGAGCGCTATCCCGACCGAGAGGCCGTCGTCGACGAGAAAAACCGATACACCTGGGAACAGGCCCGGACGGCAATCAACCGGTTTGCCTTGGCCATGGTGGAGAGGGGATTTCAGAAAGACGACGTGCTGGTAATCCAGTTGCCGAACTACGCCGAACTGCCGCTGATCCGGGTTGGCTGTGAAAAGGCGGGAGTTCTGTGCCTGCCCGTGCTGCGGAACCTGCGAACCAAGGAGGTGGAGTATATCCTCGGTCGCCTTGAGGTGCGCGGGATCGTAATACCCTGGAAGTATCGCGGCTTCGATTACGTTGAGATGGTTGCTCAGATTCAAGCGGGCCTGCCTGATTTGAAGCACATCATGGTGCTGGGAGACGAGGTTCCCGGGGGGGCCGTCTCCGTACGGGAGATGCTGCATAATCCGCTGGAGAAGAAGTATTCAGCGGATTACCTGAAAGACAGGTCCTATCGGCCGGATGAGGTCTCGCTGGTAAACCATACCACGGGGACGACCGGTTTCCCCAAATTCGTGGAATATCCCATGGCCGCCCGGTTGCGACTGGGGCGCGGGTTTGTGGAAGCTCTGAAAATGACGGACAGGGACGTTGTTTGCGCCCTTGGCGCAGTCCCGGCCGGAGCGAATTGCGTCGTCTACTTCGGTGCGCCGCAGGCTGCCTGCAAAGTGGTGGTCGTGGAAAATTTCGAGGCGGAAACGGTTTTCAAAATAATACAGAATGAACGGGTAACGGTAGCCTGTGGTGTTCCGGCCATGTGGAGCATGATGATTGAGCACCCCCGGAGAACAGAGTACGACTTAAGCTCGGTAAGACTCTGGTGGAACGCCGGGGCGTTCCTGCCGCCCCAACTGGGAGCCGAGGTGGAAGCCCGGTTGGGCGGCGCCATCGTGAGCGGACTGGGCGCATCGGATTTCGGCGGCACCATTATCCCGGAACTGGACGCGCCTGCCGAGATACGATTCATGACCGTGGGAACGGGAAAAGCGGGCACCGTGTTCAAGATCGTAGACGACACGGGCGAAGAGGTGGGGAAGGAAGAGGTCGGGGAAATCTGGGGTACGGGCCCCAGTTGCGCCAGCGGCTATTTTCAGGATGCCGAGGCCACCTGGCAGGCATGGACAAAAGACGGGTGGTTCAAGACGGGAGACCTGGGGAGAATAGATGCCGAGGGCAATCTCATCGTTGTCGGCCGCAAGAAGGACCTGATCATCCGCGGCGGCCAGAACGTATACCCGGCGGAGATAGAGTCCATACTGCTGACCCATCCCGGCGTGGCGTCGGTGGCGGTGGTCGCCATGCCCGACGCGCTCATGGGCGAGAAAGCCTGCGCCTACGTCCAGCCGAAGGGAGGATGCGGGCTTGCCTTTCCGGAGATGGTAACGTTCCTGACGAACCAGGACATTGCGCTTTACAAAATCCCTGAACGACTGGAGCTGATTGACGATATGCCCATGGTGGGCGGCGGGCAGAAGATAGACAAGAAGGTGCTTCAGAAGGATATCGCGGACAAACTGAAAGCGGAAGTGTAATCAAGTGCAATCGGAGGAATGAATAACGGCCCAAGGAGGATGGACTCACAAAGAGCAACCGAAAGGTTAATTTCAGACGGCTTCGTAAAAAGCTCCGCAGGCAAGGCACGCGAATCCTGAGGAGTGAGGCGTACTTCAGGGTACGTCGCAGCGACGAAGGATGAAGCGGAACGCAGCATCCGGGCTTTTTACGAAGCCGTCAAGGAGAGAATAAATGGCGTTCAACGACATGCGAGAATTCTGTGCGGCCCTCGAGAAAACCGGCGATCTGGTGCGGGTCAAGCGCGAGGTGGATTGGGAACTGGAAGCGGCGGCCATTACCCGGCGCGCGAATGAGACCCTCGGTCCGGCGGTCCTGTTCGAGAAGATAAAGGACTATCCCCAGGGCTACCAAATCCTTGGCGGCGTCCAGGCCACGTACCGGCGTGTGGCCATGTCCCTGGGGCTGCCTCCGGAGACACCCATCCCCGATATCTACCGTGAATATGAGGCTAGGGAGCAGAAACCGGTCAAACCGGTGGTCGTTCCGACGGGGCCGTGCAAAGAGAACATCATGAAGGGCGAGGACGTGGACCTTTTCAAGTTCCCGGTTCCCCTGATCCATGACGGAGACGGCGGACGGTATTTTGCGACCTGGGATTGTGTCATTACGAAGGACCCCGACACGGGATGGACGAACTGGGGGATGTACCGCTTCATGATCCACAACCGGAGAGTTCTGACCGGCGACGCCACGTTCACAAGCCACCTCGCCATGGTGTTCTGCGAGAAATACGTTCCCGCCGGGAAGAAGATGCCGGTTGCCATTGTAATCGGGGCAGATCCGCTGTGCCACATGGTGGCGACGGCGGGGTACGGTATCGGACAGGATGAGGCGGACTACGCCGGTGCGCTCCGCCAGGCGCCGGTGGAGCTGGTAAAAGCGGAGACAAGCGACCTGCTGGTTCCGGCCCATGCGGAGATCGTCATAGAAGGCGAACTGCTGCCCGACGCGATCGGCTTCGAGGGCCCCTTCGGAGAGTATCCGGGCTACCGCACCGGGAAAGCCAGAGACGGAATTGTCTGCGTCGTCAAGGCGATTACCTACCGCACGTCCCCCATCCTGACGATGATCAGCCTGGGCATTCCGGTGGACGACAGCTCGGTGGCTGCCGCTCTGACCGCCTCGCTGGCGGTGAAACGACGCCTCAAGAGGCACAATATTCCCGTCACGGATGTCTATGCGCCTCCCGAGGGAGTTACCCATCTCGTCGTGGTCGGCGTAAAAGAGGGCGGTTCAAAGGTGGCACAGAAGATCAAGGACATTGTCACGGCGCGGCGGGCGGCCATCAACAAAATCATTGTGGTGGACAGCGACGTGGACGTCTTCGATATGAATCAGGTTATCCATGCCCTCGCCGTTAAGTGCCATCCCCTGAGAGGAATCGCGATGAGCGAGGTGGCGGCGGGGAAGGCGAATGAATTGACACCCTGTTACAGTCGCGAGGAACGGGAACACAAGAAAGGGGGAGTGGCGGTCTTCGATTGCACCTGGCCACCGGAATGGCATAAAGAATCGCTGCCCATAAAGTCTTCCTTCGATGATATTTATCCTCAGGAGGTCAAAGACAGGGTACTGAAGAATTGGAAGGACTACGGATTAACGTAGGGCGTGTTCCGTCATTTGGCCCGTCATTCGGATAGAAGCAGAGAAAGGGGTTACGCATGAAAGAGTACATGGCCTGGATAGAAGACCCGGAGAGCATTCAAGGGCCGCGGGAACTGAGCCTGACGATAAAGGAGCTGGAGCCCGGACCGCGGAAATACCTGGGGCGCAACGTGATCGCCACGGTCTCGCCGACGTCGATTCCCGGCGCCGATATTTTACGGGTGCGGCGTGCCAACGGACTGATTCTCCCGCAGCCCTGGTACATCAAAGTGAATAAGGAACTTGGCGAGTACTGGCCCGGCCGGCCCTATTCCGGTATTGTCGATTAGCGCATTTTCCGCAGTTTGCTTTCAGATTTGAGGGATCTGAGAGGATTTCGACGGGAT
>CAZTLA010000143.1:0-8075 GCA_964614365.1 uncultured Syntrophales bacterium
GGAGCATATCCGCGTATTCGGCAACGACCCCCACGTTTTCGGGACTCATCACTTCCGTCACGATGGGGAGACCGCTTTCCTGCCTTGCAAGGGCCAGGTGACGCAAGCCCTCTTCCCCCAAGCCCTGAAAGGTGTGCGGGCCGGTCCGCGGCTTAAAGGCCCCTCCGCGCAACAGATCGGCGCCGGCGGCCTTGACCGCCAGGGCGGTCTTGACAATCTGCTCCTCTCCTTCCACGGCGCAGGGACCGGCGGCGACGACGGGACGGCGCCCCTCGCCTATGGCAACGCCGCGTACGTTGACCACGCTGCTCTGCGGATGAAAGTCCCGGGAAACCAACTTATAGGGCTTGGAGACATGGATGATTTCCTTGATGCCGGGAAGGTCCCGGATGGTCAGATCATCCACATACCCTTCGTTGCCGAGCACTCCTACGGCCGTCCGTTCACGACCGGGTATGGGCGTCGCCCTCAAACCCATGTCCTGAACGGCTTTAACGACGGCATCCAGTTCGGCCTCCGTGGCGCGATGACTCATGACGATAAGCATCAGTACCTCCCCCTGACCATATTGGGATTTTAAGATAGCAGGGTAACCTGTTCAGGTCAATGGTGAACTGGATACATGAACTGGATAAACTTGATAAACACTTTCCCTTGACATTTTGCCGGGAGTCGCTGAAAATTTACTTCTATGGCGGTCATTGACCACGGGAGGAAGGATATGCCAGGACATTTCAAAATCTTCATGACGGTGTGCTGTTTCCTGATGCTGGTCGGTTACGCATGGCCCGGGGAAGCCCAGAAGACACTGAGCGTTCAGGTCAGGGAAGGCCAGTTGCGGAGCGCCCCCTCCTTCCTGGGGGCCATCCTGGCCAAGCCGGCCTACGGCGAGCGCGTCGTTCTGCTTCAGGACCAGGGGGCCTGGAAGAAGGTGTCCGTGAGAGGCGTTCAGGGCTGGATGCACGCCTCCGCCCTGACCACAAAAACACTCATTTTGCGGGCCGGAGCGGCGCCGGTGGAGACAACCGCCACGGGAGGCGAGATCGCCCTTGCCGGCAAGGGCTTCAGCGAAGAGGTCGAGAAGCAGTACAAGAGCCAGAACAAGAACATTGATTTCACCTGGGTGGACCGGATGGAGCGCTTTACCGTCACGCCTGAGGAGATGCGGGCCTTCCTGAAACAGGGGCAGGTGGTCGCGGCGGAAGGGGGTGCAAAATGAAAAAAATCCTTCTCTCGCTCGGTCTGCCGATCATCGCCGCTCTTTCCCTTGCCTCCTGCCAGACAATGGAATCCGCCGCCGACATTGCCACCGTGATCGGCAAGAGCACGGGCGCCATCACCGAAAACCAGGCGGCATCCATCCGGAAAACCTCCAAGGCGGTTGCCCGGAGCGCGGAGGAGTTCACGCCCGAACAGGAATACTACATCGGCCGCTCCGTCGGGGCCGTCGTCCTGACAAAATACAAGGCCTATGACGTAAGCCGGGTCAACCAGTATCTGAACGTTCTCGGTCAGACCCTCGCCCAGGCCTCGGATCTGCCCAGCATATTCGCCGGGTATCATTTCCTCGTCCTGAACTCCGACGACATCAACGCCTTCGCCACGCCGAGCGGCCTCATCTTTGTCACCCGGGGGCTCCTGCGCTGCTGCAAAAGCGAAGACGCCCTTGCGGCGGTTCTCGCCCATGAGATCGGCCACATAGAGCTCAGACACGGGATGCAGGCCATCGAGAAGGCGCGCGTCACCGAGGCACTGACCACCATCGCCGCGGAGGGCGCAAAGACCCTCGGCTCCAAGGAGGTCGCCGCGCTGACGCGGACCTTCGAGGGCGCCATCACGGACATCACCAACACCCTGATCAACAAGGGCTACGCCCGCAGCGCGGAGTACGAAGCGGACCAGGCGGCCCTGACGCTTCTTCGGCGGGTCGGGTACGACCCCAACGGCCTCACGGAAATGCTGACGCTCATGAAGAGGAACCTGAAACCGGGCGGCCTCGATTTCGCGAAGACCCACCCCTCGCCGGATGACCGGGTCGCCGAGATTCAAAAGAGATATCCCGGCAATGCGGCGGTCCGGCCGCCCGCATCCCGGCAGACGCGTTTTCAGCAGGCAATGGGGCAGATATGAAAAAACTTTTCCTGGGATTCCTGGCGGGCGCCATCGGATTTGCGGTGGCGCTGGCCCTTTGGATTCCGGACTGGCTTGACCTCTGGGAGGGAAAAACCTGGGACTGGCGGGTCAACCTGCTGGCAAAACCGGGCCCGGCCACCGGGAAAATCCGCCTGATCCTCCTCGATCAGAACAGCTTGGACTGGGGAAAAAAGGAAAACGGCCTCAGTTGGCCCTGGCCCCGGGAGATGTACAACCCCATCCTCGATTTTTGCCGGCGCCAGGGGGCCGGGGCGGTGGTCTTCGACGTCCTGTTCACGGAGCCTTCCGGCTACGGCGTCGCCGACGATCGATCCTTCGGCGCGGCGATCAAAAACGGTCCCCCCTTCATTGGTGTCGTTTTCCTGAGCGACAAGACCGGCGCCGAGAGTACATGGCCCCCCTCTCTCCCGCCGCAGGCATTGAAGATCGACGGCCTCGATTCGTGGCTCAAACAAACCGCCGTCGGGGAGATCCTCTCCCACCGGGCCCTGTTTCCCGTTCACGAGGTCGCCGCGGCGAGCCGGGTCCTGGCCGACACGCATCTCAACCCGGACCCGGACAACGTCTACCGCCGGGTGAAACCCTTCCGCGTCTTTGACGGCCGGAGCGTGCCCTCGCCGGCCTTCGCCGCATACCGTGCGGCCCATCCGGGGACTACCCTCGGCATCTCCGAAGGCGCCTTCCGGATGGGAGACCGGATTGTCCCCATTGACGAGCGGGGAAGGGCGCTCCTCAATTTCCGGGGACCCTCGGGAACGCATCAAACCTACAGCGCCGCAGCCGTTATCCAGAGCGAGCTCCGCCTTCGACAGGGTGAAAGGCCCGCCATCGAGGGGAGGGATCTTTTCAAAGACTGCTACGTCCTTTTCGGATTCTCCGCCCCGGGACTCTTCGACTTGCGGCCCGCCCCCGTTTCGGGCGTCTACCCGGGCGTCGAGATCCATGCCACGGCCCTGGATAATCTCCTTGCCGGCGACTTCATGAGACGGACTTCCGCGCCGTTCCTTCTGGCGCTGACCCTCCTGATGACGCTTCTGGCGGGGTGCGCGACGGCGCGCGTCTCCGGCATCGCGAAGAGCCTCTTGGTTTACGGCTTCTTCATCCTCCTCCCCGTTGTTTCGTGCCTTATCGCCTACCGGAACGGTTTCTGGCTCCCCCTTGTCATTCAGGAGGTCGGCGTCGCCGTGACGCTCCTCGGCGCCGGGGTGATCTACTACACGACGGAGGGCCGGCAGAAGCTCTTCATCAAGAATGCCTTCAAGCAGTACCTGAGTCCGGCGGTTATCGAAGAGCTCATCCGGCATCCGGAAAGACTGAAACTGGGCGGGGAGAGGAGGGTCCTCTCCATCTTCTTTTCCGACCTGGAGGGGTTTACGAGCATCTCCGAAGGCATGGAACCGGAGGCGCTGACGGCCCTTCTCAACGAGTATCTTTCGGCGATGACGGACATCATCCACGAGGAGGGGGGAACGGTGGACAAGTTCGAAGGCGACGCCATTATCGCCTTCTGGAACGCCCCGCTGCCCCAGCCGGACCACGCCGTGCGCTGCGTCCGGGCGGCCCTGCGCTGCCAGGAAGAGCTGGCGCGGATGAGATCCTCCCTGCGCGAACGGATCGGCAGGGATCTGTATATGCGGATCGGAATCAACAGCGGACCGGCCGTCGTCGGCAACCTGGGCTCCCGCACTCGTTTCGATTACACGATGCTCGGCGATGCCGTGAACCTGGCCTCCCGCCTGGAGGGGATCAACAAGCAGTTCGGGACTTACACGATCGTCTCCCGTGCCACCGTGGACCTCTTGGCCGGGGTCTTCTCCGTCCGCGAGCTTTCCCGTGTCTCCGTCGTGGGCCGGCGGGAACCGGTGACGATTTACGAACCGATGCCCCCCGGGGATTACGATGCCCGCAGGGATGACCTCACCGCCTTTTCCCGGGGATTGGAGGGGTTTTACGAGGGCCGTTTTGCCGAGGCGGAGACGATCTTTGCCGGCATCAAGGACCGGGACCGGACGGCCTCCTCCTATGCCGAAAAATGCCGCTTCCTCAACGCCAACCCGCCGTCAGACTGGAAAGGCGTATGGGCGGTGACAACCAAATGACCATCCCTTTACATCAGCGCCGTTATCTTCTGCACACCCGTATACACAAAATAGCAGGCGAAGACCACGAGGAAAGAGGCGCAGACCGCGGTGATGCCGCGATAGGTGCGGTCGCTGAAAAAGCGCCTGCCTTTTGCGACCGCCGCGGCGACGGCGGAGTAGTAGGCAAGATCGGCGAGGATATGGCCGGTGAAAAAGAAAACGACTCCCCAGAGACCGAACCGCTGGCAGTACAGGATGTAGCCGATGCCGATCGATGCCCACCAGATCGTCCAGTACGGATTTGACAGGCTGAGCAATATTCCACTCAGCACCAGTTGACGGCGTTCTCCCCTGGCGATTGTCGGTTCAGGTGTCGGCCCGGTTATCCGATCGATGCTCAGCGAAGGGAGCGTGCGGAACATGCCGTATGCCATCCAGAGCAGGATCGCGCCGCCTGCCAGGGAGATGGCGACGAAAAGCCAGTCCGCCCGGAGAAAAGGCGCCATGCCCGCCAGCAGCGCCAGCACGAGCGCGAGTTCAAGGATCCCGTGCCCCAGTATCAGCAGGGGCCCGCTCAGGAAACCGCGGCGGGAACTTTCGTTGATCGTGGCCGTCAAAAGCGGTCCGGGCATCAGGGCGCCCGAGAGGCCGATGACAAACGAAGAGAAGAAAACGGTAAGGAGTGTCAGCATAGTGTGGGAGTGTTATTGATTTGCAAAATCCCTCCTCCCCTCCCTTTCCCCAAGGGATGAATAATCTCCCTCTTTGGCAAAGAGGGGCAGGGGAGATTTTCGCCATGTAGTCTTTTCAAGACTTATAGCATACCGGGACAGGAAGCGGTGTTATTTTTTCCCTTTGTCGGTCATAAACTCTTTCCCAATGGAAAAAGCATTACCCAGGAACTCTCCGGTTGCGAAATAGCGCCGGTTTTCCGGATCGAAGAGGACCGGCTTCACCTTTTCGATGTCCGTGAGTCCCTCTTTTCCGAGCACACGCTCCTCGGCCTTGATATCGAGGATCTCCCCGATGAACGCGGTATGCAAGCCAATCTCCAGATGGTGAATGAGTCGGCATTCCAGGGCGAAGGGGAATTCGCCCACGTAAGGGGCGTTCACCCGCTCGCTCTTTACGGGGGTAAGGCCGGTGGCAAAAAACTTGTCCACGTCCCTTCCCGAGACGATGCCGAAATAGTCGGCCTCCCTGACGTAGTTTTCCGAGGGGATGCTGACCGTAAAGGCCTTCTGCGCCATGATGTTGCCGTAGGTATAGGTCGCCTTGCGGAGCGCCACCATGACCGCGGGCGGGCTGGAGCAGCAGATGCCGCCCCAGGCGGCATTCATGGCGTTCGGTTTTCCCTCTTTATCATATGTTCCCACGATGAACACCGGCGTGGGGTACACCACCGTTTTTGCTCCGAGAGATTTTTTCATAAGGCGCTTCCTCCTTGAGTATGCATGCAAAAAACTTAGGGCAATGCCGGCTTGGTGTCAAGGTGTTTATTCGCTCTCGATACAAGAAAAATAATCGTTGACAATAGTAATTGTAATATTATAGTTAAATAACTATGAAACTAATAGATATTAGCGAGGAGGCGGTATGAGCCCTTTGAAATTAGCCATCAAAAGACGCACTCGGCGACAGAACTGGATCTGGTGGATATTGCCGTTTGTGGTGATTGCCGGATGGCGGTATCCCGTGCTCGGCTACTTCATTCCTTTTTGTATGGCGGCAGGTTTGGGCATTGCGGTTTTCCGGGGCCGCTCCTGGTGCGACTGGCTCTGTCCCCGCGGAAGTTTCTGGGACGCTGCTCTCAGCCGCGTCAGCACGAAAAGAACGATACCTCCCCTTCTCTGGAACAATTCATTCAGGATTCTCGTGATGGCATTATTAATGCTGGTTCTCTTAACGCAGTTGCCGCGATTTTGGCCGAGCATTGACGGCATGGGTTTGGTTTTTGTGACGATGCTGACGGTGACCACGGCGGTGGGAATCGTCCTGGGAATGGCCTTTCATCCGCGGAGCTGGTGTGTGATCTGTCCGATCGGCACCATGAGCAGTTGGCTTGGAAGGAGCAGGTATCCGTTGACGATCGACTCAACATGCAATGAATGCACGAAATGCGACAAAGTGTGTCCGATCCAGATTAAGCGGTGGCAATATCGCCCAGAGGGGGGTGAAGCAGTGGTGGTCCCGGAATGGGATTGCCTCAAGTGCGGCCTTTGCATCGCGGCGTGTCCGCAGCAGGCCTTGACGCTGAAGAAAGGGGGAACAACGAATGAAGCAGATTTATGAACTGCATGCCGACATGTGTAAGATATTTTCAAATGCCAAGCGTCTGGAGATTCTGAACATGCTGAAAGACCGGGAGATGTCCGCCGGTGAATTGAGCGAAGCTATCGGTATCAACAAGGCTAATCTTTCCCAGCACATGAGTGTCCTGAAATCCAAAGGAGTTGTCCTGAGCAGGAGGGACGGGGTCAATATCTACTATCGGATCTCAAATCCCAAGATTATTCAGGCCTGCAATCTGATGCGGGAGGTGCTCATGGAACAGCTCCAGGAAAAGGGGAAAATGGTTTCCAGTTTCAAACGCATAAAATGAACGTACTATGCAGCAAATAACTTCTTAAGTGTCTCATAGCAGATTGCCAGAGATGAAATTCCGAATCGATGATTCGGTTTTCCCTGGTGATGTCGTGTCGATGCCATGTCCAACCGCGCCCTGTCATGAAATACCCGCCACGAGCCGCGGCAGGTTCTGTGGATCTCGGCAGATCGCAAAAGCCCACGCACCCAAGCGTCCCCAATTGTTCACGGCAGTGACCCAACGACGGGCGGACTGGTATTTGGCGCGATCCTGGTCGTCTTCCTCGCCTTTCATTTCCAGGATCATGGTCTTGCCATTCTTCATCCGAACGAGATAATCCGGCTCGAAATGGTGCTGAACACCTTCGTATTCATAGGGGATTAGCACGAAGGGGCGGTCATTCCTCACGTAACAGAATACGTGGTCGGTCTGCTGTTCCAGATAAAACGCGGCGGTCTGTTCCCATGAGCTGTCCAGGACAACGGCGTTCACGTGGGAGCGCTGCGTGCTGTGGACATTCCGTTTTGTGGTGAAATCGACGTCGGCGGTTGTGCCGATGGGTTTGTAGCGGTTCAGGATCGGTTGCAGCGGCACTTCTCCTTCCTGTTCATTGGGGACAATCGCATCCAGCAGCCGCTCCTTGATCCGTCGCACGTACTTCTCAAGGCCGAGTTCACAGGGATGCACTCCCCGGAAGTCCACCTTGCCGGCTACGTAGCCGCGAACGATCCTGAGTACCTGCGGGAAAAGGGCATGTCGCGCCAGACCGCGCATCCGGGCGCTTCCCCGCACAGGCGCCTGCTCCCCCTCGCCCACCAGGGCCGCGACAATCTGCCGGGTGATCTCGAATTCGATCTCCTGCAGGTTGTGCCGGGCATAGTATTCGGCGCGGTTGTGTTCCAGGTATGCACCGATGCCTCCTCCGCGCGCGCCGCCTTCGAGATGGTCCGTGATGATCCGCAGGAAAGTGGCGGTGGGGGTGTTCTCCGGTTCGATGACCAGTCTCTCCAGATTGTGGAAGTCGGCTCTGACCGACGGTTTTTGGAGGGCATAGACATACCCCTCGACATTCGGGAAACGCAGTTCAAAAGCGGATCGTTCCTGCAGGGCATAGACGTGGTTGACCGGTCTGTCGGGCGGCGTGCGGGATGGCTTGCCTTTGTAGGGAATTACCGAAAAGGGGATGCCGTAGACATCCACGTATTCTTCCGGGAGAAGCTCCGTTTCCGTATCCGGCGTATAGTTCATCCGCC
>CAZTLA010000144.1:0-8052 GCA_964614365.1 uncultured Syntrophales bacterium
AGGCCTTGAAAACACCTATCCCTGGGACGTTTGAAGCTGGATAATCAAGTACTTGCCGTGGCCCGACCCCAGGAGCCCAGGAGCCGACCCCAGGAGCCGCCGGGAGCCCGGCCCGTCGGCTGCCACAGGAGTTCCGGAGGCCGTGGCCGTATAAACGGTGGTAATCGTATGGTGGCGGGGGTCGCGATCCGGCTTTGAATAGGTATGGAGCTGTCCGGTGAGGGCAACATCAAGCCCCGTTTCCTCTTTTGCTTCCCGTATCGCCGCATCTTCGAGGGATTCGCCGTAGTCAACGAAGCCGCCGGGGATGGCCCACCCCCGCGGCTCATTCTTCCGCATGATAAGGATGATGCCTTTCCCCGCAAGTTCGATGATGATATCCGCGGTGGGGAGGGGATTCCGGTAACTCTCCATTATTTCACCGCAGCGCGGACAGGTTCTCGCTGGTTTCGTTGTCATAAACGTTTCCTATAATTATCGCTTGTCCAATCACCGTGCTGCGCGTACCCGTTATAGAATTTACCTGAGACGCCTGTCAACAAGAAAGCACTGTCAGGGCAGGATGCCTTCGGGGTGCCCCGTTTTTCTGTTGCGCTGCAAAAGGGGTGCATGGTAGGTTAGCGGACCTTTCTTCTCCTATTGGTTTGAAAAATGGATAAAAGAAAAATTGCCGGTGCACTATCGGAACTGATACGCCTTACGGCGACGGAATTGCCCGAAGATGTGAAAGCGGCGCTCGTTGCCAGCAAGCGGAAAGAAGCGGCCGGCTCCAATGCAGAGTTTATTCTTTCCGCGTTTCTTAAGAATATCGAAATGGCCAAGGAACGGGGTGTTCCCCTGTGCCAGGATACGGGGGCCCCGACCTTCTATATTTCGCACTCCGGACATATTTCGAGATGCTTGTTGAAACGACTCTGCGAAGAAGCTCTGGCGGATGCCACGGGGAAACAGTATCTGCGGCCCAACGCCGTTGATGCCCTTTCGGGGAAGAACAGCGGCAACAACGTGGGGCAGGGGTTCCCCCCGATCTATTTCACGGAATGGGATGATCCGGCCATTGAGGTCTCGCTGATGCTCAAAGGCGGGGGGAGCGAAAATATGGGCTGTCAGTACAGCCTCCCCTGCGACGAACTGAACGCCGGACGCGACCTGGAAGGGGTGCGTATCGTTGTGCTTGACGCCCTGCGCCGGGCCGCGGGGAAAGGCTGCCCGCCGGGCATCCTGGGCGTCTGCATCGGCGGTGATCGCGGCTCCGGTTACGCGGATTCCAAGCGCCAGCTTTTGCGCCGCCTTGACGACATCAATCCCGACTCTGCCCTGGCAAGACTGGAAGGCCGTCTTCTTGAGGAAGGGAATCGCCTGGGAATAGGCCCGCTTGGTCTGGGCGGAGAAAGCACCCTGCTGGGCGTGAAGATCGGCGCACTTCATCGTGTGCCCGCCTGTTATTTCGTGACCATCACCTATATGTGCTGGGAGCATCGCCGGCGCGCCATGAGAATCGAGCCGGACGGAACGCACCGCGTGACGTGCTGAAGATGGTCGGGACGGATGCGCACCGGAATTGGCTGAGGAAGCGAACATGATCGAGCTTACAACACCCATTTCGGAGGAACAGATTCGCACGCTTCACGCCGGCGATCGGGTGCTCCTTTCCGGCATTGCCGTCACGGGACGGGATGCCGCCCACAAGTACCTGGTGGAAACGCTCATCGAAGGCCCCCGGCCTCTTCCTTCCGCAGACAAGAACATGTACGAGGAGCTTGAATCCATCCTCCGGGGCGGCGCCGTCTACCACAGCGGTCCCGTCGTTCGCAAGGAAGGGGGAAAATGGCATTTCGTATCCGCCGGACCGACGACGAGCATCCGCGACGAGATTTACCAGGACAAGGTGATCGCCGCATTCGGCGTCCGGATCGTGATCGGCAAGGGCGGCATGGGGCCGCGCACGTTGGCGGCCTGCAAAAAGTACGGGGCGGTCTATCTGCACGGCATCGGCGGGGCAGGCGTTTACAACGCGGCCTCCGTTCCCGATGTTCTGGATGTATTCAAGGCGGAGGAATTCGGTTTGCCCGAGGCCTTCTGGAAGATACGGTTTCATAAATTCCCCGGGATCATCACCATGGATGCCCACGGCAAGAGCCTGCACGATGACCTGGCGGCAACGTTTGACAGGAGATTTGATGGGTTGATCAGGGGGGCTTGGATTATTCCGTAATTATTATGACTGGTTAACCGTCCTTGATAAAACCTTGACAATTGAGAGGCAATCCATTAGCCTTCACCGTCACAAGAAGCCTCATGGAGGTAACTGATGGTTGGTGTGCTGATTACGACCCACGGAAACTTGGGCTGTGAGCTGATAAA
Source organism: uncultured Syntrophales bacterium (assembly GCA_964614365.1). Lineage (GTDB taxonomy): Bacteria > Desulfobacterota > Syntrophia > Syntrophales > JACQWR01 > JACQWR01. Next base: position 2,365 of record CAZTLA010000144.1, read on the forward strand.
GGCTGCCGAACTGATCAAGGGCAGCATCAAGGGCCTGATCTGCGTTTCCGTCGATCAGGCTAAGGGAATGGAAGACATCAAGAAGGAGATCAGCACCGCCGTAAAGAAACTTGATAACGGGAAGGGAGTGTTGATATTAACCGACCTGTTCGGTGGAACCCCCTCCAATATTTCCCTGTCTTTCCTGAAGCCCGGAAAGGTGGAGGTGCTGACCGGCGTCAACCTCCCCATGATTCTGAAGCTTACCGAAATGAGGGAAGGCGCAACCCTGCAGGACCTGGCTTGCCAGGTTCGGGACTATGGTATGAAGAACATATACCTTGCCAGTGAGATCCTGAAAAAAAAGGTCGCCGGGTGACCATTGTCGGGTAACCATTGCCTGGGAACCATTGAGAGAAGAGCATTGCGATGAATATTGCGCTTGTCAGAGTCGATAACAGGCTTATACACGGCCAGATATTGGAGGCATGGGTCCCCTTCACCGGAGCCTCGCGAATCGTCGTTGTGGATGACAGCGTGGCCGGTGATTACTTCCGCGAGTCGGTTATCAGAATGGCCGTTCCCAACAGCGTGGACGTCGTCATCAGCAGCGTGGAAGAGTTTGCCCGCAGTTATGCCGACATAGCCGTCAATGGAAAGAAGACAATCATTCTTTTCTGCACGATCGGAGATGCGCTGAGGGCGTTCAACCTGGGCTTCAAATTTGACCGCCTCAATCTGGGGAATGTGGAATGCGGCGATGAATGGGGGCAATCCTGCTCTCCCTCCGTCGTGTTGGGCAAGAGTGATATTAAAAACCTCCTGACCCTCCTGAACTCTGCCGGCGTACAAATAGAACTGAGGCGCGTTCCGAGAGAAACGGCTATCGACATCTGCGACGTCATGAAAAAAATCGCTCACTGAATATGTCAACGAGCGCATTTCCCGCAGCGAGCTCATGGGGTGAGCGAGCGAATCGTTACGTGCTGCCATGAGGGATCGAAGATTCTCCGAAACGTGCCCAAGGAGAGCTTCAATCCGGCATCATCCCGGCCGGCATCATTTCTGCCGGTATCATTCCAGGTAATTCCATGTTCCTGCGAGCACTACTTGCATCCGTAGCGGGCGGGGTCATCTGTCTTGACAGGGCGTTTGCCCAGACCATGGTGTCGCGGCCCATTGTGGCGGCGCCGCTTATGGGATTAATCCTGAACGATCCCTATACGGGCCTCATTTCCGGCGCATTTATCGAGCTTTTCTGGATCGACCGCCTCCCCGTGGGCACCTGCATCCCGCCCAACGATTCCGTGGTTGCCATTCTTGTGGCCTCGTCATCCATCATGATCGGCCGACAACTGGGCGGTGTCCCGGACGAACTGGTCGTTTTGTCCGTCCTGTTCTTTCTTCCCTTCGGCTACCTGGGACGGAAAATGGATTCTTTTATCATCTCCTCCAATGACGCCCTTGCACTGGCGGGCATCGAGGATGCGAAAAGGGCCGATACCGCCGCCTTGTCGCGCAGGCACCTGATGGGGCTGGTGAAACATTTTTCCCTTACAACGGTTCTGCTGTTCGTTTCCCTTCTCGCCGGCATCTCTGCGCTTGCCTTCATTTTTCCCCGCCTGCCGTTGCCGGTGATGAAGGCGCTGGAGATTACCCACTGTTTTCTTCCGCTCCTTGGCGTGGCCGTGGCAATCAATACGATCAACCTGCGGGGCACGATTCCGTTTTTCAGCGCCTCATTCCTGACTATTGTGGCGATTTTGGAATTCGTCCATGGCAGATAACGAAGGGAAGACGCCGGTTGATATCGTTGAGATGTCGGTGGACGATCTCCCGCAGGTTTTGTCGATCGAACAATCATCCTTTTCGGCTCCCTGGTCTATGAGCATGTTCGTCGAGGAGCTCAATTCCGCCCATTCCCACGCTCTGGTTGCAAAATTACGGCGAAAGCCGCACGGCGAAGTGGCGGGGTATGTTGTTTACCTGTCTATTGCCGGCGAGGTTCATCTCCACAATCTTGCCGTGAGGCCCGATCTGCGGGGGCGCGGCTTTGCAGCGGAACTCATGAAGGCCATGTTCAAACGTTCGCGTGCGGAGGGGGCCACGCAGGCAACTCTCGAGGTGCGCCCCTCGGGCAAGGCAGCCATAAAATTATACAAAAGACTCGGTTTTGTGGTAAAAGGCGCAAGACCGCTTTATTATTCCGATACCGGGGAGGATGCCCTGATTATGTGGGCGGAGCTCGGAGAAAAAAGCAAGGATACCGATGAGTGACCACCCGTCAGTTACCTATGGCAGAATCACGGCAAACAGGGCCGTGGCGGAAGGATATTTCGTCATGTCCCTCGAATTGCCCTTCGCCTTCGAGACGCCTTTTCCGGGCCAGTTTATCATGCTCAGGGCGAAAGACGGGAGTGCCCCTCTTTTGGGAAGACCTCTCAGTGTTTACGCCTTTGAACGCAGGGAGGAGGGATCAATTCTTGAAGTGCTTTACAAGGTCGTGGGCAAGGGGACGCTTCTTTTTTCCGCTCTTCAAGCCGGTGAGGATGTGGAGATACTGGGCCCCCTGGGAGGAAACTTTCCGATTTTTCCGGGCATAAAAAATGTCCTTCTTGTCGCCGGCGGGGTGGGCATTGCCCCGCTTTCTTTTTTGGCGTCCTACTGCCAGGAACATCTGGGCGGCGCGGCCCCGAAGGTGACCTGTTACGTAGGGGCCGGAAGCGCCGATGCACTCGTCGGACTGGACAGGCTGGAAGCCTCCTGCTCCGACATTCGGGTTTGCACCGACGACGGCAGCCGGGGGCATCATGGTCTTGTGACGGAGCTTCTGGAAAAGGATATCAGTTCACGGGGCGCTCGCGATTCGATACTGTACGCGTGCGGTCCCTCAGCCATGCTCAGGCGGATTGCTGGCTTGCTTGAAACTCACCCGATGCCCTGCCGGGTGTCCATGGAGGAGCGCATGGCCTGCGGATTGGGAGCGTGCCTTGGTTGCGCAGTGCCCGTGAAAACGTCGGGCGGCGGGCATTCGTACAAACGGGTGTGCAAGGACGGGCCGGTTTTCGATATTACCGAGCTTGCCTGGGATGGCTGAAGTCCCGGTTCATCACGAAAGCAGATCTATGAATAAGAATTCTGAAAATACGCTAAAACCCAATCTGGCGGTGGATATCGGCGGGCTGATCCTGAGGAATCCCGTCATGACGGCTTCCGGGACCTTCGGCTATGGCGAGGAATATGCCGGCTTTAACGATCTCAACCGACTGGGCGCCATTATCGTCAAGGGGCTGTCTCTCGAGCCCCGGGCCGGCAATCCGCCGCCCCGCATCATGGAGACCGCTGCCGGCATGCTGAACGCCATCGGGCTGGAGAATGTGGGCGTGAGGGCTTTTATCAATGAAAAGCTCCCCTTTCTCCGGGAGTTCGATGTTCCGGTCATTGCCAACATATTCGGCGAAACCCTGGAGGAGTACCGGCAGGTCGCCGCGATGCTGGGCCGGGCGGGGGGAATAGACGCCCTCGAGGTAAATATTTCCTGCCCCAACGTGAAGAAGGGCGGAATCGCCTTCGGCGCCGATCCGGACATGGCGGCGGAGGTGACGCGAAAGGTCAAGGGCGCGGCCGATCTTCCTGTCATCGTGAAGCTCACCCCGAACGTCACGGATATCACGGTCATTGCGGAAAGCGTAGCGGCGGCGGGCGCCGATGCCCTCTCCCTCATCAATACCATCACGGGCATGTCCATCGACGTGGAGAGGAGGATTCCACACCTGAAAAACGTAACCGGCGGGCTTTCGGGACCGGCGATCAAACCGATTGCCCTGAGGATGGTCTGGCAGGTTGCGCGCCGGGTAGCGATACCGATAATTGGCGTGGGCGGCATCATGAACGCCGGCGACGCCCTGGAATTTCTGATTGCCGGCGCACGGGCCATACAGGTGGGCACCGCCAGTTTTGTGAATCCCCATGCGGTTTCCCATATCCTGGACGGCCTGACCGCTTACCTGGTAAAACACGGCATCGCGGATATTAATAGTCTTATCGGAACGCTTGAGGGTGTGGAAAGATGTTGAGGAGAAAATAGCCTATGTGGCAGTTTCTGCTCCTTGTCGTCCTGGGAGTGATCGTGGGCTCTTTCGGGACGCTCATCGGCGTGGGCGGAGGGGCAATCCTCGTGCCGCTTCTGCTTTTCCTCCATCCGGACAAAAGCCCGGAATTCATCACCAGTATTTCCCTTGCCGTTGTCTTCTGCAACGCCCTTTCGGGGTCGGCGGCCTATGCCAGGCAGGGAAGAATCGATTACCGATCGGGCATCCTTTTTTCCGCGGTGGCGATTCCGGGCGCGATCCTGGGAGCATACTGCACGGCGCATATACCCCGCCGCCTCTTTGATGCAGCCTTCGGTCTGTTGATGATTGCCGGGTCGGCCTTCCTGCTGGCAAGGCCGGGAAAGTCCGGGGAACCGGCGGAGTGTACAGGCTCGTTCCACGTTACCCGGAATATTGTCGGGGCCGACGGGACTCTCCATACGTTTAACTACGACCGCGCCGGCGGCATCGGCTTGAGCTTCCTCATCGGCTGCCTTTCCAGCCTGCTCGGCATCGGCGGCGGCATCATCCACGTGCCGGTCATGATACATGTTCTTAATTTTCCCATTCACATTGCCACGGCGACCTCTCAATTCGTGCTGGCCGTGACCGCTCTTGCGGGCACGGGCGTGCACGTCTATTCAGGAATATTTTCCCAGGGCATGGGAGAGGCGCTTCCCCTCGCCGTGGGCGTCCTCCTCGGTGCGCCCGTTGGGGCAAAGATATCCTGCCGCATTCATGATGTCTGGGTTATGCGGGGCCTGGCCCTTTTACTGGCGCTGGTAGCGCTTCGGACGATTATGGCGGCCTTTTGAGAAAGTGGGTGTGGCCCTCTCAGGCGTCTTTCAGGTGGTCCGTTTCATTCAAGGACGAGACCACGGCTTTTCCGTTTTCTATATCCACCCATGTCTTTGAGGCCACGCCGAGGTGGATGCGGGTGGACGAGGAGATATCCAGATTCTGCAACTTGCACAGGATGGTGGCAAGGGCGAAATTGTGGGATACGACGACGGTATTCCTTGCAGTGCCGATCGTCCGCTGAATTACCTGCCAGGCGCGCCTCTGGAGTTCAACCAGCGATTCGCCGTTCGGCAGGACGAGGGCAGCGGTACGGTCGCTTTTCCACTCCGAGAGAAAGGCGGGAAACCGTGCCATGACTTCTGGCATGCTCAGCCCCTCCAGGTCCCCCGTGTTGAGCTCCTGCAGGTCATTTTCCACTTCCACCGGCACATCATGGTATCGGCCGATCGCGCGTGCGGTCTCATAGGCGCGCTTCAGGGGACTGGTGACGATGGCTTCGATATATTCATTCCTGAGAGAAAGGGCGAGTTTCTGCACCTGCCGGCATCCCAACTCGCTCAGCCCGATGTCGCTCACGCCCTGTATTTTTCTTTCCCGGTTCCAGCTCGTCTCGCCGTGCCGAACTAAAATCAGTTTCAAGGTAATCATTCCTCCGTATTTTGGAACGGCATTATATAGCGAGACCGCCGGAAAAAGACATTCTTTTCTTAATCGCCATCAGCGGGACAAGCCCGCAGGGCCGTTAATATCGTTAATATCGTGTCCTTGATCCACCACCAAAAAAAATAGAAAACCTCGTTGATCCTGATAACACAGG
>CAZTLA010000145.1:0-8039 GCA_964614365.1 uncultured Syntrophales bacterium
CCTTTGCGGTAGATTGCCCAGGGCGGCTTGCGGTAAACCTCCTTACCCAGATCGGAACTATGAAATTTCGGCAGGGAAAAATGGTGACTAAGCCTAATCATGTCTTCTCCCGGCCCATCGGCCAGGAATTTTCTGAATTTGGGGTCAAATGTCTTTTCTGTAAGGGGCAGGTCGGAATCTATCTGGATGGTCATTCCCGCAATCCGGTAGTACCGGCGATGTTGGGTCCGGCATTTTTTCTTGTAAGACACTGTTTCATCCGCCAGATTGCAGAGGTACTCTACCTTCACGGAGTGTAGCCCGTGTTCCAGATAGGCATAGGCAGGGCACCATCGGCAATCGTGGCGTTTTGCGCAAGGGCCACAGTTTTCCCGGTATTTGTTGTCGCCCCGTACCTTATCGGCAAGCGAGGGGATGAATTCGTCCCAGGCCTCCCGGAATGTTCCCTTCTTAAGATTATAACGCAAAGCAGAATCCTTGACGAAGCAGCAAAAGGTCATGCCGCCGTAGGGATCAATATGAAAATCCCGGCGGCAGGCGATGCAAGCCGCAAAAAGGCGGTCGTCTTTCTCGGCATTGAGACAGGCGCGGGATTTATCAGCCGGTGTGGCTGGTGTCGTCTCATCGCAGTCGTCTGTTATGTCCGGCGGATCAAGACGGATTACCGCAGCCGGGTCCAGCCTTTGCCGGGAGATTTCGCGGTTGCGGGCAGTGCTCCGGCAGGAGGTAAAATAAAGCCATGGCGCTCCTATGCGGTACACCGGGCTCAATGATTTTGCCAGACGGATCATGGCATTGTACTGGTGATAGTTGTCGCGCATGGGGATCAGTTGCACGATGAAGCCGGCTTTGGCCTCCATGAGGTAGGCAAAACCCTGCATGGTTGCCTCGAACGATCCGGAGGTGCGGGTAATATGGTCGTGGACTTCTTTCGTCGCCCCATAGAGGGCGACCATCTTCGCGCCTTTTGCCTTCAGCAGGCGGGCAATGACCGGTGTTATCAGGGCGCCGTTTGTGTTCAGGCTGTAGGGTAGGGAACTGCGTGTAAGCAAGTCGAATATCTCGGCGAAATCAGGGCGGAGCAGGGGCTCGCCGCCGGAGATTGACCACCTTTGGCAACCCATCGCCCGCGCCTCGGCGACAATCCTGCCGATATCGTCAAAGGGAAGTTCTTTTTTCCCTGCCCGGTCCGTTGCCGGCTGGCGCAACCAGCAGTGGCGACAATGGAAGTTGCAACGGTAGGTTAAATCAATCTCCCCTTCCAGGGGGATGCGGGGGATACTCCCGACGCCTTCATTGGTGACCCTTCGTATATACACGCAATCCTGAGTTTAATTTCTAAGACGTGGTGGAAAGTGCGCTGCACGCGGTTTTGCAAGGAGTGCCGGAGGCTTTCTTTTTACATGCAGTCCTTGTGGCAGATGGACCTTTCATAACATTGGTGGACATTTTGCAGCCGGCCAGGACGTTTTCCTCCGGCGCCCCCCTGCCCAGGATGATCAACTGGGGCTGGGTCCATTTTTTTCTGCTGTCTTCCATATTCCCTCCTGCACATTTCTCCTTGCTGCCCTTAAAGTACGCTCGCATATTATATCATTGGTACTTAATGTCAACGTAATTATGCCGGCCTTTTGCCTGATCAATGGTTCCTTGTCCGAGAAAAATCTGCTCCACCTTCCAATCGTCCCCGGTTTTCTTGAAGAAAAACCATCGAGAAGAAGTTATGGAAGGGTCTTCAGTCGGCCAATCCTCCATGCAAAGGACTCGATTGTCGTCCAACTTTTCAAATATTCGCTTTTCAAAATGAGCGTCTCGAGAAAAGCGTGACTTTGCCTGTCTTACAAATTCCTGGAATTCACCTTTTTTTAAAAGCCCTTCCGATGTGGGGATCGGAAAGGAGGCAACAATAGCGGAAAGGGCGGCAAATTTATCTTCCTGCATCGCCTGGTAAAAAAACTTTAATATCTTCTCAAGGGGTTTATGCAGGTCCTTTTCCGGTTTGACAAACCCCCGACCCTTGAGCGGGCGGAACGCACCATTTTCAAAAATCAGCCAGGTGGTTCTTCCCAGAGATTCGGGAATCTTATAAGCGGGCGTTTTCTTGAGATCGCGGAAAAGGGAATCAAAGGCCCTTTGGGGGATGAGCACCAGATCGGCGGCGGGCCAACGCTCCAGGGCCTCCTTTCCGGCGGTGAGAAAATCGGAGACCATCAATAATCCGCTGACCTGTATGTTCCCGCCGTAGGATCTGTTTTTTACCGGAAAGACCTGATGTTCATTGGATACGTCTTTCGCAAATTGCCCAACCAGTCGGGAAATTTCCGGATAAGCCGCTTCGGAAACCAGCCAAAGGACCTGGCGAAACACCCCCCCGAATGTCTTGAGATTCCCCTGCAGGGTGGAATTCATGATCCGTTTTATGGGCAATCTCAATGGTTCCGCAAGATCCGGCTGCGGAAAGACGGGAACCTTGGGATATTTCTCCAGCATGCGTTTTACAAATGCATGAAATTCATCCCAGGGGCATGCAATTTCTTTTTTTAGCTTCTGAGAAGTTTTTTCCGAAAACCCCGGCCACCAGAGGATGATGGATTTGGCGCCTTCGGCCACAAGAAAATCAAAGGTTTTCTCGAGGTCGTTCCAACCGCAAATTCGAGGTAAAGGAACAATGGTTCCGGTAAAATCAGTATGATGCTTTTTTAAGAGACTGAGAGACTTAAAGGCAATGTGCGCCCGTTTTTCCGTGCTTTGAAAGATTCGCGCCCACAATCTCGGCTGTCTGGAATGCAGGGAGACGTTAATTTCGACAGGCCGAAATTGCGCCAATTTCCGAATGAGAGGTTCATCAAGCAGGGAAGCATTGGTAGTGAAGTGGAGATGGTTCGTAAGGAATTTCTCGCGGACAAGGTCGAGAATTTCAAAAAATTGCGGATGGAGAAAGGCCTCCCCTTCGGAAATCCGTCCCGGCAGGGAATCGCTCATATGAATTGCCCCGGCATAATCGGCAGAAGAGAGAGACAACTGGAGCTTAACGTCTTCAATATCCCGAAACACATTTTGCTTTAGGGGGAAAGGATTCATCCGGTTTGAGCAAAAGAGGCAGCGCGCATTGCAAACGGAACTGATCGAGAGTTGCTCAGGGGGCTGGCCTGCGGCCAGCCATTCCTGGAAAAAAACGCCTTCTTCTCCCGGCAAAGAAATCGGGGAGCGCTCTCGATTCAACCCTGATACTTCTTTTCTGGTCTTCACTCCGGGCCTTTTTCAACCGCTTGATAGTTGATGTGCTGTCGGAACTGTACGGAAAAGGGGGCTGAGTGTCAATAGTATATTAGGGGGTTATCTTTTCCGAGGATTCCCGAAGGGTTTTTTCTTTAAACTCCGGCCAGGGCTGATGTCGCCCTTTATATTCCAGGATCGAGACGATGATGGTGATCATGCAGGCCTGTCCCACCAGAAGGATTCCGTCAACGGGTCTTGCGTTTCTGAGCGCAATGGCGCTGATGCCAAGGGCTGCGCAGAGAGCGTAAATCAAGATCACCGACTTTCGCTTGTCGCCGAGAAGTTTGTAAATGCGGTGATGCAGGTGGTCCGTTCCCACATAGTCTATCCATTGCTTAAAGGTTTTTACCTTGCCCATGAGTATTCTCTCGGCGGTAATATAAAACATGTCAAAGATAAGGACCCAGAAGATCAGAAGAGGGGCGCAGAAGGACAGAATGGGATTATTTTCCGCCCAATCGCCTTTGATCGCCAGGGTGGATAGCATGAAGCCGAGAAAGGTGCTGCCCGTATCGCCGAGGAAGATCGCCGCCGACTGTCCTCGCTTGAAGTTGAAAGGGAGAAAGCCGAGGCAGCTTCCCATCATTGCTACGGCGATCCATCCCATAAAAGGCTGATTGGTCTGGAAGGCCACGATACCCATGAAGAAGGAAATAAGAGCCCCGATACCGGAAGCAAGACCGTCCATCCCATCAAAGAAATTCATGGCGTTGGTGATCCCCACGATCCATAACAGGGAAAAAACAACATTCAGACAGTAACCCCAGAGGGTAACGGGGGGAAAGAGATCCAAAACGATCCCGTAACGGATCAGTGTCAGGACAATAGCGATCTGCACCAACAGCTTGAAGCGGGCCGATACACCCTTCCAGTCATCGATAACGCTCACTATCGCCAGGACAACCCCGCCGCAGAGCAGGGCCACCATGTTTTCGTCGAGGATCATATTTGCCGTCAGGGACGCATAGAAGGCGATGATGATTGAACCGCCGCCTAAAAGGGGGGTGTTTTTTGCGTGGATTTTCCTCCCGCCCGGTATATCGACGATGTTCAGTTTTAAGGCGATCCTTTCCATCAAAGGCGTCAATAGGACCGAGAGAAGGAAGGCAAAGAGGAGGATGTACAGCCATCTGCCAATGCCGCTAAAAAAGAGATACCGCACAGGAGGCAGCAGGAGAGCCAAAAAGAAAAAGAGGGAAAGAAGCCAGTATATTTTCCCGGTCGATACCGGGCATTCGGAACCGGTCATAATATCAATTCTTATAAAGGGATCGCTGCACGCCTTCAACGATATCATGAATTTCCACCCTTTTTAGAGAAGGGTAAATGGGGATGGAGACTGCTCCCTTCCATATCCGGTCAGCGACCTTGCAACCTTCCTGAAGACCAGGATAGCGGTGCAGAGGCTTGAAAATCGGTCTCCTGCAGGCAATATCCCTTCTCTCCATCTCTTCAATAAATCCCCTCGGATTATCCAGAAGAAGAACATATCGGTAAAAGATGTGTTCCCTCCCTTCAGGCACGAAGGGAAGCTGAACCCCGGTTCCCTTTATACTTCGTTTGTATAGATCGGCATACTTCATTCTTTTCTTTAAGAAAAAAGGTAATTTTCTTAACTGACTGATGCCGAGCGCCGCCTGAATATCGGTCATTTTGTAATTATATCTTACCCGGTAAGTCTCTTTTTGGTCATAGTCCCGCAGATCTCTGAGGACCTTCAGGAGACTGTCGTCATCGGAGAGGATCATGCCGCCTTCTCCGGTGGCGATCATTTTTGTTGCGTAAAAGGAAAAGATGGAAAGGAGACCCATGGCGCCCGTTTTTTCCCCCTTGTAGCTGCTGCCCAGAGATTGGGCGCAGTCTTCGATTACGGGAATCCCGAAGGACAGGATTTCATCCATATCGGCAGGAAGCCCGAACATATGGGGAACGATGATGGCTTTTGTCCGTTTGCCTATGAGACGGGGAAGTTTCTTTGCGTCGATATTAAAAGTGCGCGGCTCGATATCGGCGATTACGGGGACGGCATCCACGTAGCGGACGGCATTCAGGAGGGCTGAACAGACATAGCTGGGGATGATCACCTCGTCCCCATGCCCCAGGCCGAGGGAAAGCAGCGAGAGATGGAGGGCTGCCGTACCAGAACTGACGGCCACGCCGCCGCGGACACCGATAAAAGAGGATAATGCTTCTTCAAACCCTCTTACCTGTTCGCCCTGTACGAGCGAACCGCGCTTAAGGACGTCCATGACGGCCCGATAATCACTCCGATCCAGAGTCGGTCGGGAATGGGGTATCATAATCCACCGGTACCCGGGGAGAGAACATTGATGAATAATCTTAAGGGGATAAAACCTTCTGCAAACTGGACCCTCCCCTGGATGCCCCGAAAGACTGCCGTTGACTTGGCGATTTCCAGAATGGAACGGTCCTCGATGTTGGTTTTCATAACCTGGGAGCCATGCGCTTGGAGCATGGCAATTTTCTTCTCAATGGTGTCTTTGACATCAATAAATATGGAGGGAGAGAAATCCTTGGTGGTGGGGACTTCATAGAAAAGAACGTTTTTTACATACCGTGTGGCCGATACGGTGGCCTTGTAAAGCTCTCGGTGATCCTGGTGCGTATCTTCGCCGTAATTGACAAAGATAAAATGGGGTTCGATTTTTTTTAAATATTTCTCGATATCGATGATCATCTGATTCATGTGGAGGGGAAGCTCGGTATCGTGATACCCGCCCCACATTACGTCCACGGGTTTCAATATCTCGGCTGACTTACTCTGTTCTCTCTGTCTCTCTCCCGCAGTACCGCCCTTCTGGCCTTCCGTCATGACCATGAGGTAGATTTCATGGCCGAGGTTTGAATATTTTAAAAGCGTGGCTCCGCAGCCGATTTCGATGTCGTCGGGATGGGCTCCAATGGCGAGAATCTTCACGGGTTCCTCCTTATAACGTTAAGACTGTCACTGCCGTGGTTGAACATCAGATCGATAACAGACATACATGGCTCAAAATCGCCGAAAAGCTGATTATACGCGGGATGATGGTATTCCTGAAAGAGAACCCGTACGCCCTCTCTCTCGAACCTATCAAGCTCCATGTATTCCCTTCCACCTGCGCCTGCCAGATAGGTGTCGGCGCCAAAATATTTGGCGATGGCGATAAGCCGATCATCGGGATCCTCCGGCAACGTCTCCAGCTCGGAGGCAACGTACAGGGGGGTCTCGATGCCGAGCATTTCGACGAGTCTCTTTACCACAAAAATATTCACTTGGGAAATGGTTTGCCATTCACGGGAAAAGAGCTCTTTGAGGAAATCTTCCAACATATTCCAGCAGGGGGCCTTGCGATAATTTGAGAGTATGGCCTGCTGCTGCTTGTGCTGCCATTTTTCCCCGCTATTAATCCTTACCTCGTTTATACGCTGCGGGAAATTGTAGGTCACCGGGACGGTAAGCCATTGCCAGCCACCTGCCGTCTTGATCTTATTTCTGTTTTGCCATTCATTTTTCTTATACTGGACGCAATCAAGGAGCACAAAGACATCGGCCTTGTCTATCTTGTCGAAATAACCGAGCCAGGGCAGATACTGGGGCTGATGAACGGCAACGATCATGACTTTCTGGCGCCTCGCTATTGAAAAGTCACAAAAATGGGATTGGAGACAATTATTCCATGTCCCTTCATATCCATGCGGTAGTAGATCGTTTCTCCGGGCTTCCGGTACTCATCCTCATATTCTATTTGAAAGGGAAGCTTTCCCTTAAAGACGTTGATCAATTCCCCCGATCTGATGAGCCGCACCGTCACCTCGTGATCAACGGCATATTTCCCCGCCGACAGGGAGATGGCAATCCTGGGGTTGCCCGTAAGAGAGATTTCATCGCCCGAGATTCCTCTTGCGCTGCCGTCTGGAGAAGCAACGGAAAACTCGTCGAGTTTTACGGTTTGTGGGTACTTGACGCGGCAGGCGTACATCTTACCCTCTCTCAGAGCCTTCAGGACTTCCTCTTTCGTTCTATCATGGATGAAAAAAACCGTCTGGAAATTTCCCAGGATCTCACCGCTTTCACCCTCAGCATGAAAATCAGCCGTCGCAATGCCCCAGGGCGGGCGTTCTCTATAACCCCGACAGTATTCTTTCAACGTGACGTCCCAAATGTTGCCCGGTTCCGTCACCGTGATATTGTCTCCGTAAAGGGCGGCAAATCCGGTATAGCCCCTTGTTTCCAGCAGTATCTCCGGATAGGGAAGGGTGCTGACCTGAATCGGACCCATTTTTCGCACCCCGGATTTCGTCTCCGGGTAGTTCCAAAAGGTCATCCCTTTTTTGGAAGCGACGTAATCAATGACAAGCTGGTAAGGGGCGACCCCCTGCTTGCCGTGGTAAGGATCGAAGGGGGAGGTGCGAAACGGTCTGCTGTTCAGAACAAATGCGAGAAAGACCGCAAAAAAAACCACGGCGGCTATCCGGCGCCGGCTCGTTGATCGTACGGCATAATAAACGGCTGCAAGGGAAAGGCAGAGGAAGATAATAAGGGGCAGGAGCGAAAAAACGAATTTCGGGGAAGAGTGGTTGTGAAGAATGGGGAGATTCCGGTAGTCTTCAGGACTTTCCATACCGACGGTTAAGATGCGTTTTTCGTGGTCATGGGCGGTCAGATTGCCGGCTAAGGGACTGCCGCTCCAATAGTAAAACGGCGTTGTTTCAGAGCCGGGAATGATAATCATATCCGGGTGCTTTTCGTTGCTGCGCTG
>CAZTLA010000146.1:0-8031 GCA_964614365.1 uncultured Syntrophales bacterium
CCCTGCAGGCGCACATCGTTTTTGGCCACGTCAAACTTGTTGGGAATCTGCGTTAAAAATCGTTCCAGCACCAGTTCTTTTTTTATCCCGATGACCGAATCAAAAGCGCCCGTCATGCCGGCATCGGTCATATACGCGGTGCCGCCCGGCAGTATGCCTTCATCCGCTGTCTGCACGTGCGTGTGCGTGCCCAACACGGCGCTGACCCTGCCGTCGAGGAACCATCCCAGGGCTCTTTTTTCCGATGTCGCCTCGGCATGGATGTCCACGATGATAACAGGGGTCTTCTTCTTTATTTTTTCAATCTCCCTTTCCGCCGTCCTGAAGGGACAATCAAGGGGCTGCATGAAGATTCTTCCCATGAGATTCAGAATGCCCACGTAATGACCGGAAGGCGTCGGCACAACCACGGACCCCCGTCCCGGCACTCCGGGCGGATAATTAGCGGGTCTCAGCAGCGTTTCATAATCTTCGATGAACTCCGTTACCTCTTTCTTGTCCCACAGGTGGTTCCCCGAGGTCAATACGTCCACATTACTCTGGTAAAGCTCCTCCAGCACCTCGCGGGTTACGCCGAATCCCGATGCAGAATTCTCGCAATTGGCAATGACGAGATCAATCCCGTGCCCGGAAACAATCCGCGGGATAAGTTCGCGAACCGCTTTCCTGCCCGGCTTGCCGATGATATCGCCTATGAACAAAATTTTCATCGCAGCCTTATTTTGCGTAATCGGAAACCCTTGTCTCCCTGATCACCGTGACCTTGATTTGCCCCGGGTACGTCAATTCCGTTTCCACCTTCTTCACAATATCCTTGCAGAGCATGACGGCATCGTTGTCGGATATTTTGTCGTTTTCCACGAGGATACGGATTTCCCTCCCCGCCTGAATTGCGTACGATTTATCCACACCGCCGAACGAATTGGCGATCTTTTCCAGATCATCCAGACGCCGCACGTAGGTCTCCAGCATTTCCCTGCGCGCACCGGGCCTTGCCGCGGAAAGCGTATCCGCTGCCTGGACGAGAACGCCGAGAAGGGTATTATTGAGACCATCGTCGTGGTGCGTGGCGATGGCCTGAATGATCCGTGGGGACTCGCCGAACCGCTTGGCGTAATCGGCCCCGATGGCGGCATGCGTTCCCTCAATCTTGTGATCCACCGCCTTCCCGATATCATGCAGCAACCCTGCCCGTTTTGCTTCCTTGATGTTCATCTTCAGCTCCGCCGCCATCATGCCTGTAAGGTATGCCACATCCACGGAATGCTGCAGCACGTTCTGGGAGAAACTGGTGCGGAACTTGAGGCTGCCCAGAAGGTTGATGATTTCCGGATGGATGTCATGAACACCCACATCGAAGGACGTCCGTTCACCGGTTTCCCGGATGACCGTATCGACTTCCTGCTGCACTTTCTTAACGATGTCTTCAATTCTTCCCGGATGGATCCTGCCGTCCACGATCAACCGCTCCAGGGATATCCTTGCCACCTCGCGCCTGACGGGATCAAAGCTCGAGAGAACAACCGCTTCGGGCGTGTCATCGACGATCAGATCAATCCCCGTGGCGGCTTCTATGGCCCTGATATTCCGTCCCTCCCTGCCGATGATCCTTCCTTTCATCTCGTCATTGGGCAAAGAAACCACGGATACGGTATGCTCTGCGACAAAATCACCCGCATACCGCTGAATGGCATAGGCAATGATCTCCCGGGACTTGTTGTCGGCAGTTCGCTTGGACTCTTCCTCTATTTTCCGTATTGTCATGGCCGCTTCTCGCTTTGCTTCCGCTTCCATGGATTGAATCAGGTGGTTCTTTGCCTCTTCCGAGGAGATGCCGGCGATTTTTTCCAGTCTGACCGTTTGTTCCGAGAGCAGGTGACTCAGCCGCTCATTTTTTTCCTCGAGTTGGCCTTCCTTTTTAACCAGGTCTTTCTCCCGCTTTTCGAATGCAGCCTCTTTTTGCGACAGGGAGTCTGTCCTTTTATCGATATTTTCTTCCTTGGAACGGAGTCTTTTTTCCAGATTATCCAGTTCAAGTTTTCTGTCCCGGGTGTCTTTCTCAAATTCCGTTTTGAGCCGGAGCAGATTTTCTTTCGCCTGAAGCACTGACTCCTTCTTGATGGTGTCCGCTTCCCTCTTGGCCTCCGCGATAATTCTCGCTGAAAGATGCTCCGACGAATCCAGCTTCTTCTTGGAGAGCCCCTGCCTGAACAGGTAGCCCGACACCACCCCGATCGCCGTGAACGCTAATATGATTACTATCATCAAACCGTTATATAGCAACTTGGTTCACCTCCTTAAATGATAACATGGCTGCAATGCGCTTCCAGCCCGTCTGTTCAGCCATTCTGAAAATTGAAGCCTTCGGCAGTAAACCGCGGAGCCTCTTCGCTCCTGAAGGAATTACCTTCAGCAAATCGGTTTACCTGTTGCCTGATTCACACATGCAAGAAAAGGGAATAAGCCGGGAGAAAGGAACGACGGAGACGAGCAGGGATAAAGGGGCCGTTTCGTAATCTTGACGGCGCGCTTTTAACATTCGATAAAACAAAACCCCCGCATATGCCGTGTTAACCACCTTTTTGAACCTGACGAAAAACGTGGGCGCTTGGTTTTGTCGCTTCGGGTATTCCACCTACCGCACCTGCGGGATAGCGGTGGAAACGCTCACGGCAGACAAGATCGGCTCCCGGTTCCAAGGTGTTGGCTCAAAAAACAAATGTTTAATCACGCACAACGCAGGGGATTATGTCTTCGTAAAATTTTACCTAATCTCATTAATAAGGTGAATCAGTTTTTCCGATCTGTTTCCTAATTGGTCGTAAATTTCGTCGCTTACTCCCTTAACACTCAAATACTCATCGGCAATATTCAGTGCAACCAGAATGACTACGTTCATCGTGTTGATATTGCCCGGTGTATCTCCCAGCTCTTTCACTTTATTATCAACATACTCTACAATCCTTGCTACATGTTCATCCCCTGCCTCGCTCAAGACGGAAAGCTCCTGCCCCAGTATTCTGATATGATAGCGCTTTTTCAAGACAAATCCTCAAAAATACCTATCGTGGCGTGCTCATATCCTGAAGCAACTCCAGAAGCAAATCGACCTTTGTGCGTATGGTCTCCCTCTCTTCGTTCAGCCCCCTTATCTTATTATTCGCCTCTCCTAATTCCAACTCCTTATTTTTTATTGATTCTTCCAACTCCTGGTTCTTTCTTTTCAGTAAGGCATAATCTCCGATGATACCCTTTATCTTTTCTTCCAGTTCACCAAATTTCCCCAAATTCACGGTGCACCAAATCTTCCTTTCCCGAATGCTGCCCCTCTTTATCGTAAGGCGACTCAATTATCGCAACTGAACGGGGGAAAGTCAAGACCTTATTTGGGGACGGTGGGCATGCCCCGTGTCCGCATCCCTTTCCCATCCGGCTTCGGTATCTCTACCTGCCTGACAGGCTAAGGGGGGGAGGCGAGACGTCGTCCCCCCCCCGAATGTTGCCCTCTCTCTCCTTAAGATTACCGGGACAGAATCTTTTTCGCCTCTTTGAGAGACGCTTCCATGACGTAGGGAATGCCGGAAACTTTGGCCGCCTCTTGGGTCAGCGCCATTACGTCATTGCGGGTAATAGTGCCCAGATTAAAGTTACTGGTCACCGGGAGTTGGCTTTATCAGCGATCCGGTGCAGCTTAGTTTATATCGAACGTTGATAAGACCCATTTCTCTATGGGACGACTATCATTTTTGCGGGTATCATGGTCTGGATTGAAAGCGGACAATTTATCATGGATGATTTTCTTAATTCTTGTTCCTGCTGTTTTAGCATCCGTGCAGTCATCAATGGTTTCTTTAGAAATGATCACTCGTATCAGTCGCGTTCTCTTATTTGGTCTATCTGGATCGTTTCCCAATTTCCAATCAATCTGTAAAACAACATCATCTCCTGCATCGATTTCAATTCGTGCATTCTTAGGAAACAAGGGGCGTATCAATTCGATCCATTCATTGACAAAGGGTTTTATCATTACGATATCTTCCTTTCAGAAAATCGCGGCGCTGACCCGCGAGCACGGCGGATGGGAGCAGGCTCGCCTGCGGGCATCCGACGAGCGCAGTCGGGTCCAGTGCCTTGTTCCGGCGCAAGGCGCCGGGGCAAGGCACTGGACGAAGTCAGCGCCGCGATTCCCGGCGACGCAGTCGCCGGGAACGTGCGGATAACCCGCGAGCAACCACGCCAAAACGACGTCCGCATAGAGCCGAAAAACCTACCCCGTGGTTGCTCGTCGGGTTATCCGCTGGTTATTCGTCATAACACTCTTTCCTCTATTTCTCTTGTTGCGACATAAGCCAGAGAAACAATTTTCTCAGTTTGTTTCAAACTTTTCGCATGATAGTCAATCAGGTCACTTTGCTCATGGCTGTAGTCCGCTGCCTCAAGAGCGGTATTCATACGAGGCACGTTACCTACAGGGCGAACTTCGATATGGGCAACATCCTTGTCTCTATATTCCTTCACTGTTTGCCTGTAAGCTTCCCATTCGTTTTCATCAAGTCCTAAATGCTCCAATAAGCCATCCCTGAAAGTTTTTGTATTGCCAACAATTCTCTTCCAGTGCAGGTCATCACTATGCGAACCAAATAGATGAAGCCAATCCAACACAGCAAAGTCAATGGTATTATTGAATATGCTTGTCCAGAAAGTAAGCCGGAACTTACCTCTGCATTTAGTTAGCGATCTATGATAGGAAAGTTGCCCCGCAAAATCTATACACGTCGAGGCGACTCTCCGCAAGATTATTTCACGCTGCTCCATGGACGATCCTCATAATGCTGCCGATGTACAACATTGCCTATATGGGTCGGTATATAATCCACCGCGCCCTCCTAAGGGGTTCGTCGTTAATACCCGAGCCGCTGGGCATTTCCGAGGGCATTGTCTTTCAGTGGGCCTATATATCCGGCTCTGACATAGGAATCATAAGAGTTTTTGTAATATCTCCCCGCCATCCGTCTGTCCCCTTGTTTTTCATATAGACGCCCCATATTAAACAAGAGGGAGGCATAGCCAACCGTATTCTGTAACCCGAGCTTGTCCCGCATCTGCTGAGAATCCAGGTAATATTTCAGAGCACGGTCAAGATCACCTTTCGACCCGTAGACAATACCGATGTTCATCATGAGGGATGCATAGCCATCCGTATTCTGTACATTGAGACTATCCCGTGTCTGCTGAGAATCCAGGTAATATTTCAAAGCACGGTCATGGTCGCCTTTCGACCAGTAGACAATACCGACGTTTATCATGAGGTCGGCATACCTATCCGTATTCTGTAATCCGAGTTTGTCCATTACCTGCAGAGAATCCAGGTAATATTTCAGGGAACGGTCATGGTCGCCTTTCGACCAGTAGACAATACCGATGTTCATCATGAGGGTGGCATAGTTAGCCGTATTCTGTAACCCGAGCTTGTCCCGTATCTGTTGAGAATCCAGGTAATATTTCAAAGCACGGTCATGGTCGCCTTTCGACCTGTAGACAAGACCGATGTTCATCATGAGGCCGGCATAGTCAGCCGTATTCTGTAACCCGAGTCTGTCCTCAATTGCCTGAGAATCCATGTAGTATTTCAAGGCACGGTCAAGGTCGCCTTTTGACCAGTAGACAACACCGAAGTTCATCATGAGGCCGGCATAACGAGCCGTATTCTGTAACCCGAGTCTGTCCTCAATTGCCTGAGAATCCATGTAGTATTTCAAGGCACGGTCAAGGTCGCTTTTGGATCTATAGACAATACCGATGTTACTCATGAGGGTGGCATAGTCAGTGGTGTTAGTAGCCTCACGGGATTTCAGTATGTTATCAGCACGGGTGAGGTAGCCTAAAGCCTCATCAAAGAGGCTCAGTGTGCTACCAGCAGTAAAACCAGCATTAATCAGGACATGAACATAGTTTTTATCTATGTCCAGGGCTTTCATGAAATAGGCGAGAGCCTCTTTCGGGTTTGTCTCTTGAAGTTCGAGACCCTTGGCATATAATTCATAGGCCGTCGTTTCTGGTCGTGGTTTTTCTTCTATCTTTTTCTTCTCAGTTTCAGCAATTCTAACTGGATTTACATCAGGGATATTCATCTTGCCTGTGTCAGCCAGCAGTGTGAAAACGACCTTGTCCTGGAGATCAAAGATTTTTTCGAGGCTGCCATCGAGCTTGGCGGAACTCTCAGTTTTCCCTGTCTCCACGTTGATGAGACGGGCAATAACACGGATGTTCTTTCCTGAAACCGTATAGCTTCCGGTAAAGATGACGTTGGCGCCGATAAGCTTGCCGACTTTCACCATCGTCTCTTCCGCAACAAGCCCGGAGAGGATGAACTTCGTCTCCTCCATAATTTTCTTTCTGTCGGCATTGGAGATAACGCTGACCTCTCTTATTCCCATGAGGTCATTGATGACCGTATCGGTCATGCCTGCGGAGATCCAGGAGTATTTTTTATCCCCTGTGTTCTCGAAGGGGTAGACGAGGATACTCATCGTTTTTGCCGTGGCTGGGGTGGATAGGAAAATGAGAAGGAGGGAGAAGAGTACTATTCTATAGAAAAACAGCTTTTTCATCTCATCCCCTTTGAAGGCGTGAATTTGCTCTATTATTACCCATATAAAAAGCATAATTCAAGGAATATGTGGTGGCGGTATAAAATATTTTGTGTAAATTTGCAGGAAGCTATTAAGAAAACCCTTCTTTCGTGAAGGCAATATTATGCGCTAATTATTTTGCTTTCACGCAAAAGTATTGTATGATGCACACATGCTGAAAGAACGATACCTTACGCAGTACATTTTGGATGACCTGAAAGACAAAATGGTCTTTGTGGGCGGGCCTCGCCAGGTGGGAAAGACTACCCTCTGCCGGAATTTTGTGGCGACCCACTTCAAAAATCCCGCCTACTTCAATTGGGACAACCGGGCCGACCGCAAGACGATCATGGCCGCAACCTGGCCGGGTGATGCGGAACTCCTCGTTTTTGATGAGATTCACAAGTACCGGCAGTGGAAGGGGCTCATCAAGGGGGAATACGACAAACATAAAGAGATATTCAAGTTCCTCGTTACTGGCAGCGCGCGACTTGACCTTTACAGGAGAGGCGGCGATTCCCTGCAGGGGAGGTATCATTACTACCGGCTGCACCCCTTCACCCTGGCCGAAATGGAGGGTATGTCCGACCCGCCTCAAATTCTCGGCGAGTTAAGGCTGGATCGTGCTTTTCACCAGGATGCCCTGGACACGCTCGATAGCTTTGGAGGTTTTCCCGAACCATTCACCAAACAGAACATGCGACAGCTCAGACGCTGGCATAATGAGAAAATCGAACGGATGTTCCGGGAAGACATCCAGGATATAGAAGCAATTCGTGACATCGGCAACATGAAGCTTCTGAGCGATATCCTGCCCGGAAAGGTCGGCTCGCGCCTGTCGCTCAACGCCATCCGGGAAGACCTGGAAGTCAGCCATCGCGCCGTTGCCCACTGGATGGATATTCTGGAAGCGTTCTACTATCACTTCCGGATCTATCCGTACTCGGCAAAGAAAATCCGTTCGCTTAAAAAAGAGCCGAAACTTTATCTCTGGGACTGGTCGGAGGTGGCGGATGAAACGAACCGTTTCGAGAACCTGATAGCCTCGCACCTTCTGAAGTTCGTGCATTTTATCACCGATCACGATGGCTACCGGGCGGAACTTTCCTATCTGAGAGACGTGGATAAACGCGAGGTGGACTTTCTCGTGACCATTGATGGCAGACCCTGGTTTGCCGTTGAAGTGAAACTCAATGAGACTGCTTTATCCCGGAACCTCTTGTATTTTCGGGACAGGCTGTCAATCCCCTATATTTATCAGGTGGTAAAAAAGGATAAGGTGGACCTGCTGGAGAGAGGGGGCCGAATTGTTTCGGCGGGGAGATTCCTGGCCGGGCTCAGATAGAATCGGGTAGGAGGCGGGGTCACCCCCGCCGTCCTCCCACACCACCGGACGTGC
>CAZTLA010000147.1:0-7980 GCA_964614365.1 uncultured Syntrophales bacterium
CTCTTCTTCGCCTAAAGGCGAGGGGTTTCCACCATCCCCGGAGGGGACACTAAAAAAGGAGAAAGCGTGTCCGGCTACTTTCACAAAGAGAGAGAAACCGCCGCCAGGGAAGAAATGGAGGCCAGGCAGTTCGCCCGCATCAAAAAACTGCTGGAAACCGTATATAGCGGCAATCCCTTTTACAGAAAGAAATTTATGGAACAGGGGGTGAGTCCCCATGAGATAAATTCTCTCGAGGATATGGTCAAGCTGCCCTACACGCACAAGGGGGAATTTCAAAAGGATCAAGCGGAGAATCCTCCCTACGGCACCAACCTCACCGAGCCGTTGAAAAACTACGTGCGGTTTCATCAGACCACGGGGACCACCGGCAAACCGCTCAAATGGCTCGATACACGGGAGGGGTGGAATTGGCGGGGCAGATGCGCAGCCATGTCCCTTGCCGCCTCCGGCATAACCGCCGCCGACGCCATATTCTTCCCCTTTGCTTTCGGCCCCCACGTGGCTTTCTGGGGAATATGGGAAGGCGCCTTCCAGATCGGCGCCCTGGCCATCGCCGGCGGCGGCTGGGATACGCTCCAGCGGGTGAAATTCATCGTGGAGAACAACGTGACCGTGGTGGCCTGCACGCCAACCTTCAGCCTGAGGATGGCCGAGGTAGCGGCGGAAAACGGCATTGAATTGAAAAAAAGCAAGGTGCGCATCACCTTTCACGGCGGCGAACCGGGGGTATTAATTCCCTCCATACGGAATAAGATTATCGATGCCTGGGGCGCAAAACCCTACGACTATCCGGGCTTAACGGAAGTCGGGGCCTATGGTCTTCACTGTCAGACCCAGGACCTGGCCGTGCACGTAAACGAGGCGGAATTCTTCTTTGAACTGATCAATCCGAAAACAGGGGCGCCAATCAAGGGGGCCGGCACGGGTGAGCTGGTTCTCACCAACCTGGGGCGCATCGGCTCTCCGGCAATACGGTTTAGAACAGGGGACATCGTCAAGGTCAGCGAAGAGCGATGTGATTGCGGCAGGTCATTCAGACTTCTGGAGGGCGGCGTCATCGGCCGGGTGGATGAAATGATCACGATCCGGGGCATGAATGTCTTCCCCTCCCAGATAGGGGCGATCGTAGAAAAATACCTCGGCGCGGGCGAAGAATATCAGATCGTGGCTTACACGAAAAAAGGCATGGCAGACCTGAAGATTATGCTCGAATTATCCGCCGGCAGGTCTGCCGAGGAAATAGCCGAGCGTCTAAAAAAAGACCTCCGGGAGTGCCTGGAGATGCGCGTGGAGGCGGAAGCTGTTCCACCGGGAACTCTGCAACGGTCCGAATACAAATCAAAAAAATTCCTTGATACAAGGGAAAAAGGGGAGATCACTTTCCCTTGACACACAATTTACTTTTCCTTACACTGCCTCCCACAGTGAGCACCGTTCGACGATTGCGAAATCGAATTCTCTGCAATGTATTGCGGTGTGCTTCAGGAGAAGAATGTGGGATAGGAAAAGAGCAAAGAAACCACTGAATACAAAAAGGGGGAAAACGAAAATGAAAAAGAATTTCTTGAACGTAACGGTATCTGTTTTCTTGTGCCTTGTTCTCTTTCTTCTTTTCACACCATTAGGCTATTCCGAGGAATCGGAGGTCGCCAAATTTCCCAGTCATCCGATTACGTTTATCGTTCCTCTTCCTCCGGGCGGTCCCACGGATCTCGCCATTCGCCTCATGTCAAAGGAAGCGGAAAAACATCTTGGACAACCGATTGTCATCTCTAACAAACCGGGCGGTACCCTGACCATAGGGATTGCCGCCATTGCAGCCGCAAAACCGGACGGGTATACAATCGGTTATTGCGGTCACAGCGGCATGTTTGTGGTTCCCCTCATAGAAAAGGTGCCCTACCATTCCATCAAGAATTTAGAGCCGATCATGCAATTCGGCGGTTACAATTTCGGGATCATCGTAAAAGCCGATTCCCCCTTTAAGACGTTCAAAGATATGATTGACTATGCCCGCCAGAACCCGAAAAAACTGACCTATGGAACGTCCGGCGCCAACAGCATGCAGAATATTATCATGGAACAAATAGCCAGAAAGGAGAAGGTGCAAATAACCCACATTCCCTTTAAGGGGACGCCCGAGGTGCAGATCGCTCTTCTGGGAGGACATATTCTTTTTGGAGCCGGTGATTTCAACGCGTCACTGGTTGAGGCAGGTCAGGTCAGGCCTTTGCTGCTGCTCAGGGATGAGCAATCTGCCGAGTACCCCAAAACCCCGATCTTGAAGGACCTCGGTTACGACATCCCCTCCCCGATGACGATCAATGTTTTTGGGCCGAAAGGCATTCCTGAAGGCATTATCAAGAAGATAGAAGACGCATATACAAAAGCCTTGAAAGAGCCGGCCTTTACCAAGGGAATGAAAGAAGACCTCCTCCTCCCCATTGTTCATCGGAACCGTAAACAACTTGCCGAATATACAAACTATAATTACGAAATTTATGTGAAATTCTTGAAAGAGATGGGCCTGACAAAGTAACATGGGGGGAAGGGAAACAATGAAATATCCCGACATCATCAGCGGCTTATTCTGGCTATGCCTCGGCCTGCTGATTTCTCTCTGGTCAACCGCCTACCGGATTGGGAACATCGCCGATCCCGGCCCGGGCTTTTTGCCCCTGTTCTTGGGATTCCTGTTGATTGTCCTCTCTCTCGTCATGCTTGTCCAGGCAAAGAGGCGGGCGCCTCAAACTCCCCCCCCTTCCCTGCTGCGGGGAGGATGGAAAAAAGTCGTCTATACCGTTTCCATAATCGTGCTTGCCACTTTTCTCTTTGAGCGGCTGGGCTATCTGCTCACGTTCTTCCTCCTTTTGATCCTCCTGATCCGGGGAGCGGGACCGCAGCGCTGGAGGACCACTCTGTTGATCGCTTTTTTCTCTGCATTGAGCGTTTATCTGGTTTTTGTCCTGCTGTTAAAACAACCGTTGCCGAAGGGACTTTGGGGAATATAGCGGATGGATATTGTTCACAATCTTTTTCTTGGCTTCGGGGTGGCGTTCAGTCCCAGCAACCTCTTCTTCTGTTTTCTGGGGGTTTTGATCGGCACCCTCATCGGGTTATTGCCGGGGCTTGGGCCTACCGCGACCATTTCCCTCCTTTTGCCCGTCACCTTCGGGATGAATCCGGTGACTTCCATTATCATGCTTGCGGGGGTCTATTACGGCGCCATGTACGGCGGCTCCACGACTTCCATCCTGGTGAATATCCCCGGCGAGGCGGCCTCGGTCGTGACCTGCATAGACGGCTATCAGATGGCGCGCAAAGGCCGCGCCGGACCGGCTCTGGGAATGTCGGCCTTCGGCTCCTTCATCGGCGGCACGCTAAGTATCATGGGTCTGATGTTGCTCGCGCCCCTTCTTTCCCGCTTCGCCCTGAGGTTCGGGCCACCCGAATTTTTTGCCCTGATGATCCTCGGCCTGTCGATGGTAACGTACCTCTGCATGGGATCAATCATCAAGGGATTGATAATGGCCGTGGCCGGCATTGCCGTTTCAGCCATCGGACAGGACCCGATCAGCGGCACGACCCGCTTTACCCTGGGAAGTGTGACCTTGATGGATGGGGTGGGAATCGTCCCTGCGGCTATGGGGTTGTTCGGCATCTCCGAGGTCTTGACGAACATCGAGGAAGATATCAAGCAGGAAATTTTTACCACGAAGATCGACAACATCTTTCCAACGCTTCAGGACTGGATTGACTCCAGGTGGCCGATCATACGGGGATCGGTGATAGGGTTTTTTATGGGCATCCTGCCGGGTGCAGGCACGGTGATTCCGACGTTGATTTCCTATACGGTGGAGAGACGAGTTTCGCGCCACCCGGAAAAATTCGGGACGGGCGCCATCGAGGGGGTGGCCGGACCGGAGACAGCCAACAATGCCGCCACCGGCGGCTCCCTGGTTACGCTCCTCTCCCTAGGCATACCGGCCAACGTGGTAATGGCGGTGCTCATGGGCGCCTTCATCATTCACGGCATACAGCCGGGGCCCCTGTTGGTGGTAAAGCATCCCGAACTCTTTTGGGGAACGATTGCCAGCATGTACGTCGGCAACTGCATGCTCTTAGTTTTAAACCTGCCCCTCATCGGACTCTGGGTTAAGATTCTAAAGATTCCCTATCAAAATCTTTTCCCCTTAATAATCCTTTTCTGCTTTCTCGGGGTCTACAGCCTCAACGAGAATATCTATGAAATTCTGATCATGATTATTTTCGGGGTTTTAGGATACCTGATGCGGAAATTCGGTTTTGAAGGGGCGCCATTTCTGATGGCGCTGGTGTTGGGACCGATGCTGGAGACGGCCTTTCGCCAGTCCCTGCTTTACGGAGACCCGTTTATCTTTTTCAAGCGCCCCCTTTCCGCAGTCATCCTCGCGATCAGCCTTTTCCTGCTGACGACGGCGCTCCTGCCGAGCATTGCCTACAAACGGCAAAAACTGGAGAAGGCGCTGGAGGAAGAATCA
Organism: uncultured Syntrophales bacterium; assembly: GCA_964614365.1. Lineage (GTDB taxonomy): Bacteria > Desulfobacterota > Syntrophia > Syntrophales > JACQWR01 > JACQWR01. The sequence goes on from CAZTLA010000147.1 coordinate 4,524, forward strand.
CTGTAAAGGGGAAGGTGACGTTAAGACCTTCTCCTGAGCAAGAAATAACTCGTCTCGTTCGAGACGGCAGCGCATGCAGGAATTCTTGAGCCCGTTGGCGTCATCCTTTGCCGGGAAATCGCTGCGGTTAAAGCTGCCACGGCTCTCCGTGCGCGCCAGGCTTGCCAGGAGGATCGCCCCGATCGTAAAGGAAATACTCAGCAAGTCGTGCTTGAGGACTTTCTGCCGAATATTTCCGGGTTCGGCGGTGCGGAACCGATCATGAATTTCGTCAATCCTGAGCAGCCCTTCCTTCAATCCGGACTCGGCTCGTATAATATCTGCGTTTTTCCATGCGACCCTTTTGATGGCGTGGTGAAATTCCTAACGGGGTTCTGTCATCACCACGGGGATAACCTGGACAAACTCCCTATCACGTAAGGGAAGTCCCCTCTTTGCAGAGAGGTAATAACCCCGCCCCAAACTATACGCTGCTGCCCTCGGAATCCGGATAACGGTGGGTTTGGGGATTGGCTTATTCACTTGATTCTGAGATGTTGACGCATTAACGTCAACACCATTATCAGAGCGGCAAGAAGAAAACTTACGGAAATTGGCCGGGTAAAAAAGATGGCGAGGGCGCCTTTAGAAATGAGGAGGGATTGCCGTAGATTATTTTCCATCATCGGTCCCAAGACCACGGCAATAAGAAAAGGGGCGCCATCGTATTCAAACTTCCTCATCAAATAGCCGATTATGCCGAAGATAAGCATTATCAGAATCTCCGATGTATTGTTATTGAGCGTATAAACTCCGATGAGACAGAAGATGAGAATGAGGGGAAAAAGCAAGTGGTAAGGGACCTTAAGCAATTTTACCCAGAGGCCGATTAAGGGAAGATTCAAGATAACGAGCAGTGCATTGCCGACATACATACTCGTGATGAGCCCCCAAAAGAGATTGGGGTTGTCGGCAATAAACAGAGGACCTGGTTGAACGCCATGGACCATGAGAGCCCCAAAAAATAACGCCATGACGATATTGGCCGGGATCCCCAAAGAGAGTAACGGGATGAAGGCTCCTCCAACCGCCGCATTATTAGCCGATTCCGGCCCCGCTACCCCTTCAATCGCTCCCGTGCCGAACGTTTCCGGATGCCTGGATATTTTCTTTTCAAGGGCGTAGGAAACAAAAGAGGCAATCGTGGCGCTTGGTCCCGGGAGAATTCCCAGGAAAAAACCGACGATCGAACCTCTCAAGACAGCCCAGCGGCTTTCAATCCAGTCCTTCCAGTTTGGCCAGATGTTTTTGACCTTGGTTTGTAAAATATCCTGTTCCGTGATCTCTTCCAGATTGGTCAGAACCTCGGCCACCCCAAACATTCCCATGGCCATCGGCACCAAACCAACGCCATCCATCAAGACCGTTTTGCCATACGTGAACCGTTCTAATCCGGAAATGGGATCCATGCCGATAGCGCCGACAAACAATCCGGCCAGCCCCATCATCGAAGCTTTCAGTATGGACCCTTTGGAAATGTAGGTGAGAAGGGTCAATCCAAAAACCATCAGAGAGAAGTATTCGGGGGGGCCGAAACTTAAGGCAGCCCTGCCGAGGAGCGGGGCCAGAAGCATGAGCATAAGCACACTAAAGGTACCCCCGATAAATGATCCGATGGCGGAAATGCCTAATGCCGGCCCCGCTCTTCCTTGCCGGGCCATCTGGTAACCGTCAATGCAGGTGATGATCGAGGCTGCCTCCCCGGGGATATTGACCAGAATAGATGTCGTGGAACCTCCGTACATGGCTCCATAATATATCCCGGAAATCATGATGATCGCTGCGATCGGGCTCATTTTGAACGTTACGGGAAGAAGCAGAGATATCGCCGCTACCGGCCCCAAACCAGGCAAAACCCCGACCAAGGTCCCCAGAAGGACACCGATAAAACAAAATAACAGATTGACGGGTTCAAGGGCAACGCTAAAGCCCACCAGCACATTGTGCAGCGTTTCCATCGCCTCCTCCTCGGAATTACAATCTCTATCGCGCTAAAATTCCCATGGGAAGATTAGACTTTAATACTACTTGGAATAACAGGTAGGAGCATAATGAAATTACGGCCGCTATCCCAACGGAATAGAGCCACTTCTGCGGCACGACAAACTTGAGCAGCGCCAATACGAAAAAGAAGGTGGCAATGGGGAATCCCGCAGATTCAAATATCAGGTAAAAGACAAAAAGGCTCCCCACGGTCAAGCCGATCCTCTTCCATGCTCCCTGATCGGGAGAAAAATTAAATTCTCCTACTGTTCTCCCCTTCCCCCCCCACCAGGATCTTGCAAAGAAAACAAGGGACAAAACCCCTAAACACGTTCCGATGATAAAGGGCAAAAAACCATGTTTGGGCCGAGAGAGAGTTCCAAACGGAAGCGCCCAACTCTCTTTCAGGATAACCGCGGACAATAAAAGCCAAAAAATAGAACTGATTCTGTCTGCCTTGATCAATGACTTTTCCCCTTTCTCCACCGTCTTCGCCTTCTTTGCTGTCTCGCTCCATTTCTTGGTGGGTACTATATACACCATAAATCATACTGTATTAAGGATGGTCTATCCCGGCGATGCCGACGGTGATGCCGACGGTTGACAGCCGAAACGCGCCATGCTAATACCCTACAGACGCTATAAGAAATGCTATTTCACCTTGCAAAATGAAAGGGAAAGAACATGGTCTTATCGGAGAGTGCCGCAAAATTTAACGAGTTCAGCACCTGGACGGTCTTCCGTGCTCTGGAAGAGACCGCGAACAGACTGCCCGCCAAGATCGCCGTGGTTGACGGAAACAAACGCGCGACCTATGCGGAAGTGCTGGAACAGTCGCGCCGCGTGGCGTCCGGCCTCTCTGCGGCCGGTGTCCGTAAGGGCGACATCGTCGCCATGTACATTAAAAACTGCATCGAAATGATCGTCGGCTTCTATGCGTTCCAATCCATAGGAGCAACAGTGGCGTGGATCAATCCCCTTTACCGCGAGCGCGAAGCCCGGTTCATCATCGAGAACTCCGGCGCGCGCATGGTCTTTATCAGCGAGTCCTGGCAGGGCTTTCAGTACCTGGACACCCTCCTGGCGATGAAGTCCGAACTGCCCTCCCTCGAGAAGATCATCCTGGTTCCCTCGGAACCGGGCGCAAAGTTCGCCGATGGAGCAGTGCTCTCCCTGGAAGATCTGAACCGCGGGGGCAAGGCCCTCCCGGCGCCTGCACGGGACATCGCGCCCGACGACCTCTCGATGCTGATCTACACTTCGGGCACCACGGGGAAGCCGAAGGGCGCCATGATATCCCAGTGCCAGGTCATCAAGGCCGGCTGGGCGTACAGCCTCGGCGTGGAAGCGACGGAGGACGACACCTTCATTGCCTTCCTACCCATGAGCCACTCGTACGGCTGCGGGGCGCTCCTCATCCAGTCCATCCTCCTCG
>CAZTLA010000148.1:0-7960 GCA_964614365.1 uncultured Syntrophales bacterium
CCCGTTAAACACGGGGTTAAATGAATTCCCAATATTTGCTCTCAGCCATATTAGTTTGACCTTGCTTACTTTCACTTTTCCCAAGACGGTATCTTCAGGATAACTCCAAAACAGTATCGGGGATGTCTTGATATTGGCTTCAAGGATTCTGGCAGCTTCTTCAGGCTGATATGGGCTAGTAAACATCAAGGGGACAGAGCCATACAAGAAATTCCTAAAGCCTTTTGTTTCAGATTCATTCGGAGGTTGATACTTTTCAAAGCTTTTATCTAAGCTTCTGAACGAACTAACTGCAAAAGATCCAATTACGCCGCCTATAATAGCGACCACAAAAGAAAGCTGAATGGAGAAGGAAAAATCAAGTTTTCCAAAATCATGATATTGAACCAGTGAAGTTATGAAGAGCAATAACGCAAAAGCAGTTGCAAAGTATCTAAAAAAGATCTTTTTGTATTCTGCCATTTAATCCTCAACATAAAATCGTTTTGCTGGCTATGGGAACCGACCGGCAAAATCATTCCTTTCAGAATTTCATTTACTCGCCGAACTGCGGAATTGAGTGGCGACCGCAGTCGGCGCTGAGTGAGTGGACACTTGCGGACACTCACCATGAGTGGCGGCAAGGCGGCATGACCGCTCGAAGGACTGGTTCACTCGTATCTATGCGGCCCGTTTAAGGCTGATACGCATGCCGGCTTTTGTTGCGAGAGCGATAAGCATTTCCAAGCTGAATTTTTCCCATTTGCCTCTTATGAGATCAGAGACGCGGGACTGACTGACGCCAAGAATCTCAGCCGCCCTTGTTTGCGTTAGTTTCTTGTTCTTGATGAACTTCCGGAGATCAGCCATGATTTCAGAACGCATCTGAAGAATTGCGGCTTCTTCAGGGGGAAACCCGAGATCAAGAAATGCGTTGCCTGAAGATTTAACAATAGGTTCCTTCATGATGTTATCCTCCAATTTGCTTATATCGTTTGCGAGCTAATTCGATATCCTGTTGATTCGTTTTTTGGGTTTTCTTTTGAAAAGAATGGAGCACATATACCGCGTCCTCGAACTTCGCTACGTAAATAACGCGCCATTCTCCCAGGACATGGATACGGATTTCCTTGACTCCACGTCCTATACCGGGCAGAGGTTTCCAGTCGTTCGGCTCAAGTCCGCATTGAACGGAATATAATTCAAAGCCCGCTGCTTTACGAGCTTCGTACGGGAAATTACGGAGATCGTCGAGGCTTGAACCTATAAAGTTCAGGGGTTTCATAATCACGTGTTGTATTATATAAGTTTTTATATATCAGCGCAAGCAGAAACTTTAAGGATGTAAAGAGGCATCCAGCGGTTCTCGTTCCTCCGAGGGGGTGATCAGTTATATTATTTCAAACCTTGGAAAGAACGCGGCCTATTACCTGGTACGTTTTGAAAAGGGGCGGCAAGCTGCGGAGAATGCGCTCGCTGCCGGATTTACGGTCATACCCGGAATAGCTGTCCCAGTCTGCGACCGAGGAGGACGCCGGCCGTGAGCAGGGAAATCGCCAGCAGCGCCATGCTCCAGACACCGAGGGCGCTGGCCATGTAGGGGCCGTCTTCGATGCGCGACAGCAACTGGTAGATCGCTTTGGTGATGGGGAAGTATTGCTCCTTCACCGCGAGGATCAGGCTTTCGCTGACTTCGAGCATGGCGAAGGAGAAGGCCAGGATGGCGCCGGCGATAACGTTGGCGCTGATGAGCGGCAGGGTGATTTTCCGCACCGTACGGAACGTGCCGGAACCGAGATTGATCGCCGCCTCTTCGAGCGACCGGCTGATCTGGAGAAATCCGCCGTAGGCTATCCGGACCATGTAGGGCAGGCGCCGGACGGAATAGGCAATCACCAGAAGCGGCATGGGGTTGATCCGGGGATCGAGGACGGTTCCTGCAAAGCAGGCCAGGTAGCCGAAAGCCAGCACCAGCCCCGGGATGGCGAGCGGCAGCATGACGGCGGCATCGAGCAGGTTTTTTCCCCTGAATGTGCGGCGTGCCAGGAGATAGGCAATCGAAACGCCGATGGCGATATCCAGCATCGTACTCATGGTGCTGAGCAGGATGCTGTTTTTGATGCTGGGCAACGTCAGATTGTGTCCCAGCGCTTTTGCATAGTACAGAAAGGTGTAGCTCTTCGGCAGGACCGTCATGAACCACTTCTCGCGGATCGAGGTGAGAATGACGGCCATGTGGGGGAGGCAGGCAATCAGCACGACGCCGGCGACCGCAACCATCGCCGCGAGTCCCCCGACAGCGCCCAAAGTCTTGTCCGATGCCCCCGTAGTGCCCTTGCCGATCATCTCGTAGCCCTTCGTGCCGAAGAATTTCTTGCTCGTAAGGAAGATAATGGAGGTAATGACGAGCATCAGCACGACCAGCGCGTGACCTTCCGGATTGTCGGAGAGATCGGTGGCGCGGTCGAAAATCTGTACGGCTAGGACATTCCGGTAGTCAAAGATCAAGGGCGTTCCCAGGTCGGTAAAGGCCCACAACGCCACCAGGATGGCCCCGGCAAAGAGGCCGGGCATCATCAGCGGCAGGGTAACGCGCCGGAAGGTGCGCAGGCGGTTCGAGCCCATGTTCAGGGAGGCGTCCTCCAGCGCCGGGTCCACGTTCGCCAGAGCGGCCGAGGCGCTCAGGTAGAAGATAGGATACAGATGGAGCGCTTCCACGATGACGATGCCCCAGAAACGGGCGGAACCGAGCCAGTCGATCGGCGATGCGATCACCCCCCCTGCATCAGCAAAAGATTGATCGAACCGAAGCGGGCAAGCAGTTGACGCATGCCGATGGCGCCGACGAAGGGCGGCATGACCATCGGCACCAGCAGGAGAGCGGACAGGAGCGTCTTGCCGGGGAACCGGAAACGCGTCGTCAGGAGAGCCAGCGGTATGGCCAGCAGGGCGGTGACCAACGTGGTCGCCAGCGAGAGCGAAAAACTGTTTGCCATGGCCGTACGGGTTGCCGGGTTGGAGAGGATGTGGCGGAAGTAGGCGAGCGAGAAATGCCCCTGCGGGAAGAAGGATTCCCGGAGCACGTACAGGATCGGATAGAAGAGGAACATGCCGAGGAAGGCCGTAACAAGCACCAGGAAAAGGGTCGTGTTTTTTCTCATGGCTTGTTTTCCCCTCCCGCGGGTAAGAGCAAAGTGTCTTCCACGGTAAAAGTCGCATTTGCCTGTTTCCTCTTCGCGATGCCGTTTCCTGCACAATCGGGGGAACCCACGGCGAGCGCCTTGAGCGTCACGTCGCCGGTCTTGAGCAGATATTGTTCCGATTCGCCGAGAAAGAGGACGCTGTTCACCGTTACGGGAATCCAATTTGCCTCCGCACCGGATAGCGAACCAGGTGTCGGATTGGAAAGGCGAAGATTTTCCGGCCGTACCATGCAGCAGGCGGCGTCTCCCTCGCGCATGACCGTGTCGGCAAGCCGCCCTTTGAAGACGCCGAGGGAAGTCCGGATCATTCCAAAGCCCCCGGTGATTTCGACCAGTTCTCCCGGGACCAGGTTGGCGTCGCCGAGAAAGGTTGCCACAAACACGTTGGCGGGGGACCGGTATACATCCTGCGGCGTGCCGATCTGCTCCACGCGTCCCATGCTCATGACGGCGATCCGGTCGGCCATCGTCAGGGCTTCCTTCTGGTCGTGGGTGACGTAGATCATCGTGACGCCCGTTTCGTCATGGATGCGGCAGATTTCTTCGCGCATTTCCATCCTGAGTTTGGCGTCGAGATTGGAGAGAGGCTCGTCCAGAAGTACGGCATCCGGTTTGACGACGAGCGCGCGCGCCAGCGCGACCCGTTGCTGCTGCCCGCCCGAGAGCTCATTGGGTTTCCGGAATTCGTATTCCTCCATGTGGACGCTCCTCAGCGCTTCCCTTACGCGCGAACGGATTTCGCTTCGGGGAACCTTCCGCTCTTCCAGCCCGTAGGCCACGTTCTGATGCACGTTCAGATGCGGCCACAGGGCGTAATTCTGAAATACCATCGCGGTATTGCGCTTGCCGGGCGCCAGCGCCATGATGGAGCGGGCGCCGAAGAGGATGTCTCCTTCATCGATGTCGCAGAAACCGGCCACCATCCGCAGAAGCGTGGTCTTGCCGCAACCCGAAGGTCCGAGCAGAAAAAACAGAGAACCGGCCTTGATTTCGAGGGAGACGTTATTTACCGCGATCGTTTTTCCAAACCGCTTGGTCACGTTTTTCAGGATGATGTCGTCCATCGTCAATGCTCCGCTATGCGTTGATACCGTTTCCTCGCTTCCGCTGCCCACTGCGACCGGATTTTCGATCTCTGTTCCGGGCGGTTCCATTCTTCCGAAGCCAGGCCCAAACCCTCTTCTTCCGAGATCGGCGGGCTTGTCAGCTCTCTGACGAGCGGGTCGTCCCCGCTCCTGTTCCTCACTCTATCCCATGCCGCCGCCAGTTCGTTATGGTTATCGATGAGCGCCGATCCGATGAGATCGTTCAGCAGGTTCCAGCGCCCGGAACCTTTCCCGGGGTTGTACGTGAATCCGCCTTTCCACTGAAAGGGATCGAGCTTTACCGCGGCATTATTTCCGAAAGTTGCCGCAAAGCCGGGGATGACGGGCATTCGGCCCAGTTCGTAATCCTGCGGTCCGCCGGGCGTTCCTTTGCGGAGAACCCAGAGTTTCTGGCCTTCCGGGGAAAGCGTGAATTCGATGAACTTCTCCGCGAGATCGGCATGGGGCGCTCCTTTGAGGATTGCGATGCCGTCGGGATCGATTACGGTGAGTCCCTCGGGGAGCAGGAATCCGATCCGGTCGGGACCCGTTTCCGCCACCTGACGCCAGGCATACACATCGATGGCCGGTCCGCAGGCGATTTCACCGAGAGCGGCGTCCTTGGGGACGTCGCTGGCGGAGCGGGAAAAGTTGCGGGTGTTGCCCGCCATGCGCAGGAGAAGGGACCAGCCCTGTTCCCAGCCGTAAGCCTGCAGGATGATTTCGTAGGCCATATGCACGCTGCCGCTCGAACGGGGATCGCCGGCGCCGACCCAACTGAAGTAGCGGGGCAGGGCAAGATCGGCCCACTCGCGGGGCTCGGGCAGCTTCAAGATTCCCAGGACTTTTTTGTTATAAATGATTCCGAATCCGCCGAGGCAGGCGCCGAACCACCGCCGGTCCGGATCGTACAGTTCGATCCCGGAGAAGGTCGCCGGAATTTTGCCGAGAACGGGGGCTGAAATCCGGCATGGTTGGAGCAGTCCCTCTTTTTTAAACTGCAGGTAGGGGTCCACCCCCCCGCCGAAGAAAATATCCACGTCGATTCCAGCGGGCGCACGTTTGAATTCCGAGCGCACGTAGCGCACGGCATCCGAGGTGCCGCCCACGTTGAGCCATTCGATGTCGGTTGCGTAGCCCAGGTTCTTTTCGCTCCACGCGGAGAAGGCGCGGCTGAATTCGCGGCGGATTCCTTCCCAGTGCGGCGAAACAATGACCAGCTTTCGGGCGGGACCGGAGACGCCGGGCTTTTTGACCGGCGCCGCGGGGCGATACAGGAAGGGCAGGGCAAGAATTACCAGGAAGGCCGCGCCCAGGAAAAGCTTGAGCGTTTTTTGCGATGGTTGGTCGGTCGACCTATTGTCCATAGAATTTTCCGATACTGCAAAAGTTCCGGCAGATTGAAAATCTCCCCTGCCCTCTCTTTTCCAAAGAGGGGCTCTATTCGCCTCCCGTTGAAAAAGGGAGGGTGGGAGGGATTTTATAAATGATTGTCTACTTATATACCAGAAAAAGAAATTAAAATCCGGCATCGTTTTCCGGTTTGTTAGATCAAGTTGACAGTCGCGCAGGAAAGGTGGTAATAGAAATTCTCAGGTAAGCAATCGCTCGCTTACCCCGCAGATGGCTCAAAAGGAATGCGCCTGCTGCCGGATTTACCTTTATTCCTAATGCGGCCTTCAGGGGAAGAAACGGGCAACCCGAACGTGAACGTGCTTTACGGGTAAGCGAGGGTATGATGAGCCATGCCGTTCCTGAGGAATCGATGCTTCCCATGCTTCCCTGAAGGATGGCTTCTACGTACGAAGGCGTTTGCCGCAATAAGAGGAGAAATTCCCATGTCCAAACCTACCAGGTACACCGGCGAGATGATCGATGAGTATCTGCGAAAAGGCTCCTGGGAGCGCACCACCTGGCCGGAAGTATGGGATCGCAATGCCGTTCATTATCCCCACCGGGAGGCGATCGTCGATTCGACGACCAGGCTGACCTGGTCGCAGGCAAAGCAGTTGATAGACCGGCTTGCCCTGGGGCTTCTGCGTCGGGGCTTCAAAAAAGATGACGTGCTCGTCCTGCAGTTGCCCAACAGCGTCGAGGTTTGCCTGCTGCGGCTGGCCTGTGAAAAGGCCGGCATCCTCTGTTTGCCGGTGCTCACGGCTTTGAGACACCGGGAATTGGAATACATCCTGCAGTATGTCGATGCGAAGGGAATGGTCATCCCCCGGACGTTAAGGAATTTCGATCATTTTCACATGATACAGGATTTGCGTTCCCGTCTCCCCCGGTTGCAACACCTCTTCGTGACGGGCAGCGCGGCGCCGGAGGGCGCGATCTCCGTGGAGGGGATGCTCTTGCAGCCGCTGGAGGATGAGTATTCGCCGGATTACCTTCAGGGACGAGGCTATGCATCCACCGAGGTTTCCTGGATCAGTCACACGACGGGATCGACGGGCTTCCCCAAGTTCGTGGAGATCGCGGCCTGTGCCCGCATGAATCTGTGCAAAGCCTATGCAACCGCCTGGAAGATCACGGGAGACGATATTATCGCCGCCATATCTCCCCACACGGGAGGGCCGAACATCATCGTTTACTGGTCCGCCGCCCTGGTGGGCGCCAAGGTTGTCATGATGGAGACCTTTGAGGCGGAGGAAGCACTGAAACTCATTGAACGAGAGAAGGTGACCGCTTTTGGTTTTGTGCCTACCTTATTAACGAAGATGATGACCCATCCGAATCGTTCCCGGTACGATCTGACTTCGGTTCGGTTGTGGGTCTGCGCCGGCGGCCCCCCACCGTATGATCTGGCGACCGAAGTAGAAAATAGAACGGAGGGACGCATCGTACAGATATACGGCGCCGTGGACTGGGGGGCCGGGCTCTGTTCGGTGATCGAAGCTCCCCGGGAAGAACGGTTGTTGACGTCCGGCAAGCCCATACCTGACCATGAGATAAAGCTGATTGATGAGAAGGGAAACGAGGTGGCGCCCGGAGAGATCGGGGAAGTTATGCTGAGAGGACCCGCAGGCGTTGCGGGCTATTACCGGAGTCCTGAGGCGACCTGGCAGGTTTGGACGAAAGACGGCTGGTACAGGCCGGGCGATCTGGCCAGGATTGACGAGAGGGGAAATACGATCATTGCAGGGCGAAAGAAAGATATGATCAAGCGGGGAGGAGAAAACATCTACCCGATAGAGATCGAGAGCATTCTGGAAACGCATCCGAATGTTCACCATGTTGCCGTCGTCAAGATGCCCGATCCGGTGATGGGAGAGAAGGCCTGTGCCTATGTTGTGCCAAAAGCGGGTCAGACGTTTACCTTTGAGGCAATGGTTTCATTCCTGAGAAAGATGGAGATTGCGGTCTTCAAGTTACCCGAACGGCTTGAAATAATGGATGCCCTGCCCCTGGTGGCGGATGTGCAGAAGGTAGATAAAAAGGTGCTGGAGCGGGATATTGTGGAGAGGCTCAAGGCGGAGGGCAAGATATAAGATAAGAAGGGAGAAAAGATGGAACCGAAGGACAGGAACAGCATGAGGAGCGTCATAGACTATTTAAAAAAGCACGATGAGGTCCTGACCATCAAGGAGGCGGTGGACCCTATTTATGAGATCGCCGCGATCGAGCGATCTCTTGAAGGAGGGCCTGCCCTGCTTTTTGAGAACATAAAAGGCTATCCCGGCGTACGGGATGTGG
>CAZTLA010000149.1:0-7808 GCA_964614365.1 uncultured Syntrophales bacterium
CAATAAACAGGAGCACCCCGAAGAGAATGAGTAGGACGCCTGCATAACTCACGGGCAGCGTCTGCATGGAGAAAAAGGCAAGTATCAGGGAAATTCCACCGATGATCCCCGGCAGCAGGGCGCCGGGGTTCGTGAACTCGAAATACAGACCGGCCAAGCCCACCAGGAAGAGGATATAGGCAATGTTGGGATCGGAGAGCGCTGCAAGGACGCCCTGTCTCGTCCCCATCTTTTTTTGATTTACGACCGCCCCCTTCGACTTCAGGACTTTTTTCCTGCCGGCAAGCTGAACCTCCCGACCATCCGCCAGTTCCAGCAGCTGGTTGATATCCGCCGCGACAAAATCTATCACCTTCAGGCGAAGGGCATCCTCTGCTGTTACAGATTCGCTCTTCCGCACCGCCCGTTCCACCCAATCCATATTCCGGCCTCTCTTCGCCGCGATTCCGCGTATGTACGCCACGGCGTCGTTTTCCACTTTTCTCGTCATGGTCTTGTCCATGCCGCCGCCGAGGCCGATACCCACGGGGTGGGCCGCTCCAATATTCGTTCCCGGCGTCATGGAGGCAACATGAGCCGCCACGGTAATAATCATGCCCGCCGAGGCCGCCCGCGCCCCGGATGGATACACGTAGACAATAACGGGAATCGGCGAATTCAGGATGCCCTTGGCAATATCGCGCATGGCAAGATCGAGTCCACCGGGGGTATCAAGAAGAATGATAAGACCGTCAGCGCCGGATTTATCAGCCTGATCGATGCTCTGCAGAATGTACTGGGCGACGGGAGGAGTGATGGCGGCGTTAACGATAATGGCATCGAAAATGGTCTTTTCTGCCCCCCCCTCAGCAGGAAAAAGCAGAGCGGGTGCGCTGAACAGACCCGTCAGAACCAGTAGGCGAAAACAAAGCATTATGAGTTTTCTTCTCAGCATGGTTTTCTTCTTATAACGATTTCATCACCATCTGGACATCCTCCCATACCTGTTTTTTTGCGCCGGGATTACGGAGCAAATAAGCAGGATGGTAAGTCGGCATCAGCTTCACGCCATGGTAGGAATGAAACCTACCGCGTAAAAGTGAAATGGGTATCTCCGTCTTGAGCAGCGTACGGGCTGCAAAGGTGCCCAAAGCGCAGATTATCTTCGGTTCGATGGCTTGGAGCTGTTTCACCAGAAAGGGCTCGCATGCCTCTATCTCATCGGGTTCAGGATTTCTGTTGCCGGGGGGACGGCACTTGAGGATATTGCAGATATAGACGTTATCCCGCTTGAGCCCCATGGCTTCGATGATCTTGGTGAGGAGCTGTCCGGCGCGGCCGACAAAAGGCCGCCCCTGTATGTCTTCGTCGGCACCCGGGGCCTCACCGACAAAAACCAGTTCGGCCTGTTGATTCCCTTCGCCAAAAACGATATTTTTCCTCTCCCCGTACAGGCTGCATCGGCGGCAGTCGCCCAGTTCCCGTCGAACCGTATCCAGTGTCCGTACCATGGCCGCACAAACATCCGGCGCCGTCCCCGGTGGAGGTGATGAACCGGTACGACCGTCCCCCGTCCCAGACAGCGTCCCCCGCAGGCAAAAAGCGGCAGCGAAGCGTCTCGATCCGTAATCAGGGTCATGACCTTCTTGCATGCGTGATTTCAGTGATTTAACCGCCTGAAGCAGTTCACCTCTCATGTTTTCACCATCTGAATCCGTCATGGAATGTAAACCCTTCCGTCCTCATTGCCGGCGTGCTGCAATAATGTGCTCTATCCTGTTCAGAATTCTATCCGCAACTTCCCCTTTGCTCATGAGCGGCAGTCTCTCCACCTGCCCATCGACGTCCATGATCACGACGGCATTCGTATCGGACTGAAAGCCGGCTCCTTTCTCATTCAGGTCATTGGCCACGATCATATCCACCTTCTTGGCAAGCATCTTGGCGCGCGAGTTCGAGATGAGATCTTCCGTTTCCATGGAAAAGCCAACCAGAATACGGTCTCCTTTCCTCCGGCCCAACTCGGCGATAATATCGGGATTTCTCTCCAGATGAATGGTCAGACCTTCATCGCCCTTTTTGATCTTCGAGGCTGACGGCGCCGCCGGCCGGTAATCGGCTACGGCTGCCGCCTTTATGATGACCGTTGATCTTTTATAGAGCTTCATCACCGCGTCCCTCATCTCCAGGGCAGTGGACACGGGAATAAATTTCACCCTACGGGGTACCGGCAGTGACGACGGACCGCTGACGAGTGTTACGTCGGCGCCGCGGCGGGCGGCCATGACGGCGAGGGCATACCCCATTTTGCCCGAGGAATAATTGGTAATAAACCGTACGGGATCAAACGCTTCGCGTGTGGGACCGGCAGTGATCAGTACATGCTCCCCGGCAAAATCCTTGGGAGTGAGGATGCATTTTACTTCATCTACGATTTCCGGTATCTCCGCAAGTCGTCCCTGACCTTCAGACTTGCACGCCAATTCCCCGTACCCGGGCTCCATGAAGAAGTAACCGTGACTTGCCAGTTTGGCAATATTACCCTTCACCAGAGGATTTGCATACATCCAGGTGTTCATGGCCGGGCAAATCAGCACCGGAACGTTGGTGGCCATGATCGTGGTTGTGAGCAGATCATCGGCAATTCCTGAAGCGATCTTACCGATCACGTTTGCCGTTGCGGGGGCAATAATCGCAATATCGGCAAAGTCGGCAAGGGAAACATGAGAAATTTCAAACTCCCTGATGGGGGAAAAGGCATCAGTATAGACCTGATTTCTCGTGAGGGTCTCCAGCGTAAGGGGTGTAATGAATTTTGCGGCGTTCTCCGTCATGATTGCTCGGACATCCGCCCCTTCTTTGACAAGCTCCCTCGTCAATTCGGCTGCTTTGTACGCCGCGATGCCGCCGGTAATCCCCAATGCTATTTTCGTTCCCCGCAACAATCTCTTAACCTCTCCCGTTTGAACCACACACTGAATTGATATTTCAGTTAAAATATAGCAACTATGGACAACAAGATCAAGAAATTAAAAAAGACCGGATTTTAACTTGCAAAAAAAAATGATTCTCTTTATACACTGCGTGCCTTCTAATTCCCCTTGCCCGAGGTTGTAAATGAAAAAGCTGACGTTATTTGCCGTATTGTGCATCTCCCTTATTACCCTGATCATGACCGGTATACTCTGGTGGTTGATCCACCATTACTTCGAGTCGGGAAAGCCGACGATCAGGTTGAACCAGAATTTCCACGCCGTCGGACAATCGAAAGTCATCGACATTGCCTGTGCCGATACGAACAGCGGCCTCCGTAGTATAACCATTACCGTGATCCAGGACAACAAGAGTCGTATTCTGGCATCCATCGCATATCCCAAAAGAGGTATCAAGGAGAAATCCGTGGCGGTCGCGATCGATCCTGTTGCGATGAAACTCCGTGAGGGTGCCGCCAAATTACGGGTATCGGCCCTCGACTATTCCGTGCTGAAAAACGAGGGGCTCCTTGAACAATCGTTTACCGTTGATTTAAGGCCGCCGCAGGTGTTCCTCATGAATCCCGTGAACAACATCAATCCCGGCGGCGCCTGTGTCATCGTCTATAAAACATCTGAGCCGGCATTAACGACCGGCGTGCAGGTGGGCGATACTTATTTCCCTGCCGCTTCGATCGTCCTTTCCGGTAAACCTGCACTCGTCTGCTACTTCGCCCTGCCCGTCAACGCAGACAAAAACAAAAACAGCATAAGAATCATTGCCAGAGACGAGGCGGGAAACCAGTCCGTCGTCCCCCTTCCGTTTCTCCTTAAGAACAAGAAATTCCGCAGCGACAAGATGTCCCTGGGCGATAATTTTCTGTTCAAGAAAATGCCCGAATTCGAAAGCATATACCCGTCCCTGAAGGGAAAAACGCCTCTGGAAGTCTTCCAGTTCGTCAACAGCCAGATGCGTTTACAAAATGAAGACTTCATCCGTTCCTTGTGCCGTAGGGTTTCTCCGAAGCGGTTTTGGCATGATGCCTTCCTCAGGATGAAAAATGCCTCACCCATGGCCTTGTTCGGTGACAGAAGAAC
Organism: uncultured Syntrophales bacterium; assembly: GCA_964614365.1. Taxonomy (GTDB): domain Bacteria; phylum Desulfobacterota; class Syntrophia; order Syntrophales; family JACQWR01; genus JACQWR01. The sequence continues at coordinate 4,050 of CAZTLA010000149.1, forward strand.
CTACATCTACCAAGGAAAAACGATCGGCGATAGTGGCCACCTGGGGGTCGATCTTGCTTCGACGGCACATGCCCCCATTGAAGCAGCCAACGACGGAACCGTCGTCTTTACCGGTTTGCTGGGCATCTACGGCAATACGGCCATCATTGATCACGGTCTGGGCATCTATAGCCTCTATGGGCACTGTTCCGCCATAAACGCGAAAAAAGGACAGTCGGTAAAAAAGGGCGAGGCCATTGCAACATCCGGCGCAACCGGACTTGCAGCGGGCGATCATCTCCATTTCAGCATTATCGTGGGAGGTGAGTTCGTGAACCCGCAAGAGTGGTGGGATTCTCACTGGATTGCCGACAACGTTTACAAAAAAATGGAGGTAACTCCGTAAAACGCTCGTCAGGCCTTGCCGATATCCCGATGGCTGATATTCACCAGATAATCCTTGTCGGAAAAATAGGCGCCCAACTGGTTCGCCATGACGACGGAACGGTGCTTGCCGCCCGTGCAACCAAGCGCTACGTTTAAGCGTGCCTTTCCCTCCTTTTCATAGAGAGGAAGAAGAAATTCCATCAGACCGTATATTTTTTTCAAAAAAACCCTCCCCTCTTTCGACGCCGTCACATAGTCTCGGACATCCGGGTTGTGCCCGTCGTGCTGTTTGAGATTTTCCACGAAATAGGGGTTCGGGAGGAAACGGACATCCATCACCAGATCGGCATCGGCGGGCAAGCCGAACCGGTACCCGAAAGAGATCACGGTGATGACCAGGAGCTTCTTTACTCCCGCACCGGAGGGGAAAAAATATCTCTGCAGGGTTTCCTTGAGCTGATGAACGTTCGAGGAGGTGGTATCGATCACCCTGTCGGCCATCTGTTTCAACGGCAGGAGCTTTTCCCGCTCCAGGTTGATTCCCGCCATGACGGAACCCTTGACGGAGAGCGGGTGCACCCTTCTCGTCTCACTATAACGGTGGAGCAGGATATCGTCTCCCGCATCCAGAAAGAGGATATCAATTTTGTATCCTCTCTCCCGAAGGCGGGCAAATACCCGTTCATATTTATCCAGAAAGCCCTTTTCTCTCAGGTCCATGACCAGGGCGACGTTGGAAATATCCTGAGCATGAGAACGGATTTCCAGAAATTTCGGCAGGAGAACGACCGGGAGATTATCGACGCAGAAAAAACCGATATCTTCCAGCGCACGGAGTGCGTTGCTTTTTCCCGAACCGGACATCCCGGTTATGACGACAACGCGCAGGTTCTTCATGAAGTGAAATCTATCCTGGACGTCAACGTGCGTCGTCCTTATCCACCTTATCCACGATCATAGCGTACAAATCGGCACTGGATTTCGCGTCCATGAGTTTATTTCTGAATGCCTTATCCTTGAGCATGCGGGATATCTTGGCCAACGCCTTCAGGTGCTTCCCCGCTGACTCCTCCGGCGCCAACAACAAAAAGAACAGGTGGGCGGGTCGGTTGTCCAATGCTTCAAAATCGATGCCTTTCCTGCTTCTCCCAAAGGAAATGACCATGTCATCAAGGCCCTTGATCTTTCCATGGGGTATGGCAATACCGTCCCCGATCCCTGTGCTCCCCAGTTTTTCTCTGTCCAACAGAACCTTTACCATGGCTTCAGGATCACAGTTGCGCCGCGTCTGCCCGATCCGTGCAGAGAGCTCCGCAAGAGCATCGTCCTTGCATTCCGCTTTCAGATCATCAATGACGAGTTCCGGTTTCAGGATGTCCGCTATCTTCATCTGCTCTTCCTTAATCGCTCAACCATTCGTCTCGAGGAGGGCATACTTGCCGTCCTCACGCCGGTACATTACGCTGACCTTTCCCGTAAAGGAATCCCGATAAACAATGAAGCGGCTCTTGGACGTTTCCATGCTCATCACGGCATCATCGACCGTCATGGGATTCAACACAATTTTCCTGTGTTCGGCGATCACTGCCTCAGGAGCATCGTCCGTCTCGTCAGAGCCGAACCTCGGCATGGAAGTTCCCTCTTCCCTGGAATTGTTCGATTTATGTCCTCTGATTTTCTCTTTGTGCTTTTTGAGCTGGCGTTCAATCTTCTCGATGGCGTTGTCGATAGCCAGTGTCATATCCTTTGCTTCCTCACTGGCGTTCACGCTCAGACCGTTGGCGCTCAGATTAATTTCCGCCACGTTCCTGAACTTCTCGACCGAAAGCACCACGTGAGCATCTGACGGATTATCGAGATATTTATTTAATTTTTTGAGCTTTTCGTCAACATATTCGCGCTGCCAGGTCTCCCCTTCCGCATTCCTGAACGTAATCGAAACCAACATGATTCTTTCCTCCTTTGTCGATCCTATTGCATGAAGTCGTCAAAAGTACTTCTTCCGTTTCGACGATGGCAGTATCCTCATCATTTCCCGGTATTTTGCCACTGTTCGGCGCGCTATGTTCACTCCGGAATTCTTGAGGATATCCACGATTTCAAGATCGCTATAGGGTTTTTTCGAATCTTCAGAAATGATTAATCTTCTTATCTCCTCTTTGACGCTCTTTGAGGCGATGACATCGCCCCCCGCCTTATGGATGCTGCTGCTGAAGAAATATTTGAGTTCGAAAATGCCCCGCGGCGTATGCATGTACTTGTTGGTCACCACCCGGCTGATGGTTGATTCGTGCATCTCCACGTCTTCCGCAATGTCCCTGAGCACCAGGGGTTTAAGATAATTGATCCCCTCATTGAAAAATTCCCGCTGGAACTTGACGATGCTTTCTGCAACCCGGTAAATCGTTCTCTGTCTTTGCTGTATGCTCTTAATAAGCCAGGTGGCCGACTGAACCTTGTCTTTTATATATCTCTTGCTCCCGTCGACATGAGAGTTGTTGCCTCCCCCCCCCATGATTTCCCGATAGAAATTGCTTATTCTCAGTCTGGGCAATCCATCATCATTGAGGACTATTTTGTATTCATTTCCTACCTTGAGCACGTACAGATCGGGAATGATGTTTTGCACACGATCCTCGCTATACATGCTCCCCGGTTTAGGATCCATGTGACTGATGACGGAAACTGCCTGGAGTACCTCCGGCAGCGGCAGCTTGAGCTTACGGGCGATATAAGAATAATCCCTGTTTTCGAGACTTTTCAAATGATCCCTGATGATCAGTTCCACCGGATCGCCCACATGCCCCAGAATCCCTGCCTGAATGAGCAGACATTCTTTCAGATCACGGGCGGCGATGCCCGGGGGATCAAATTCCTGTATTTTTTTCAGGACGCCTTCCACTTCGTCGGCAGCCGCGCTTTCCGAAGCTGCAATCTCTTCCAGTGTGGCCCGCAGATAGCCGTCCTGATCGATATTGCCGATGACCTGTTCTCCGATTTTCATCTCGCGTTCCGTGAACCGGGAGAGCTTGAGCTGCCACATGAGGTGATCAATGAGGGAAGCCTTCGTGGCGAGAATGTTGTCCCAGGAAGAAGCATCGCTTTCCCGGTGTTCGTGGCTCGTTCCTCCCAGGGAACGGTAATCCTCAAGATAATTGTTCCAGTCGAACTCCTCCTTGCCGTCGCCCTCACCGGTCAGTTCCTCGGTACGTTCAACGGCGGGCGCCCCCTCCCTGTCGATGGACTGCATGTCCTCCTGATCCTGTTCCGCCTCACCTTCAGGATAATCTGAGCTTGCTGCCTCTTCCAGAAGCGGATTCTCTTCCATTTCCTGATTAATCATGTCCACCATTTCAAGCCGCGACAGTTGAAGCAGTTTTATCGCCTGCTGGA
>CAZTLA010000150.1:0-7805 GCA_964614365.1 uncultured Syntrophales bacterium
CCTGTGTTATCAGGATCAACGAGGTTTTCTATTTTTTTGGTGGTGGATCAAGGGATACCGTGTTGGACAAAATTCCAATTGCCAACCACGATATGTTCTGGTAGCCTGCACAAGTAACGGAACGTTGAATACACGGTAACAGGGGTGAAAGCAACCGGCACAAAAGGAGGAGAAGATGAAAATATTTACAGGTAGTAGTGTATCGATCTTGCTACTGGTTACCGGGTTTTTCTTTGCGGCGGAGCCGGGGCATACAGCACCCTACTACGAAGGGAAAACAATTGAAATTATGGGTGAGTCCCGTGTGGGCGGCGGTACCGACACCATGGCGCGCATCATTGCTGTCGTGATCCCCAAGCACATCCCCGGAAATCCCAAGATTGTCGTGCGCAGCACGCCGGGCGCCGCCGGTGCAATAGCCAACAATATCTTTTACGCCAACGGACAGCCGGATGGACTGCACTTGATGATGAATTCCTCCTCTCCCATCAGTCTTCAGTTGAAAAGTCGCGACATTGCCAAATATGATCTGACGAAGTATACGCATATCGGCCACGTCAACCGCGGAAGCAGTCTCATGTTGGTCCGTAAAGAGGTTCTTAATCGCCTTTACGATCCCAAAGCGGAACCGGTGGTATGCGGAACCAAGGAAGGCGAGGAACCATGGATGACCATGCCCATCTGGGGGAGAGAATACCTCGGTTGGAATGTCCGCTGGATCCCCGGCTACAGTGGCACCAGCGACATGGAACTGGCATTTCGGCGTAAAGAAATTGATATGTTCGGCACTTCCAATTCATTTATCATCGAACGCCTGCAGAGCGAGGGTTTGGCTACTGCCATTACCGTGAACGGTGGTTGGAAAAATAATAAATTTATCCGTCGAAAAGATTTTCCTGATGTGCCGACATTTGTTGAAGTGCTCGGCACGAAAAAACCGACTGGTATTTCCTGGCAAGCCTATATGGCATGGCTGGGTGGTGACTTGGTAGACAAATTTTTGGTGGCGCCGCGCAATACGCCGAAGGAATATGCGTCCATCCTTATTGGCGCCTTTGGCAAGATGGTCCAGGACCCCGACTTCGATGCACGGGTGAAACGCATGGTTTCCAACGTCTATGAGGTGGGCGTCGGCAAGGAAACGGGCGATTTGCTGAAGGAAGTCATGGCGGCGCCGCCGGATGCCATTGAGTATGGACGAAAGCTACAAATAAAGTTTGGCCTCATTGCCGATAAGCAATAGACCTTTTGTCGCAGATTATACGGACGGATCTTCGATGCTACTGATGATCCCACATGGTTTTCTGGTGCCGGGGAGAGTTGTCCCAACAATCTATTGCAATACAACATTACCTTCAATAATCTTTGATAGGGCAATTATTACCTGTCGTTTGTTTGTAGGTGCAATCAGCCATTCCCGGCTGCGGGAACGACTGCTTAAGGGGTGAGGCAGCGGCTGCTTACCTTCCGCGTCGCGGCAAACTCCACCCCCTCCATTTTCAGTAGGGCTTTCTTCAGGGTGGTGCCACCTCCGAAACCGCCGAGTTCCCCGCCGGAGCGCACGACGCGGTGGCAGGGAATAACGAAGGGAAAGGGATTGCGGGCCTGCGCCGTCCCCACCGCGCGAGCCGCACCGGAACGGCCGAGCATATCCGCCAGCCCGCCATAGGTCACAACCTTTCCCCGCGGGATTTGCCGGGTACGCGTCAGCACCTGCCGTTGGAAAGCGGAGCAGCCGCTCATATCCAATTCATCGAGGGTAAAGGCAACGGGCTTCCCTTCCAGGTAGCGCCCGATTTGCAATCCCAGACGTTTCGTCGCGGCGCCGGATGCGGCCTGCGCCCCGGGAAAAGCGTGCCGGATAGCAGCCAAGAGGGCCGCACGTTTCCGCGGCAGAAGAATGCGTAGGATGGGAGGCTTGTCGCTGCTTTTCCTCCAGACCAATCCCGCCTGCCCGAAGCGGGAGGGGATCAATTGGTAATATAATCTTTCCATAATATTCCTCCTGCAACCAAATGTTTCTTTCATCAATACCACCGATGCGCAACACCGGCGTCAAGCGCTCGCAATGACCGGAAGCGAGTTTTTCAAAGGTCTCAACCTGCCGCAAGCGCTGCCGCGCCCCCTCTTGGCCGCGTCAGCATGGCAATTATGCCCAGCACGATCAGCATGACGGCCATAAAGCCCACCGCCGCAGGCGCCCCCCTGCTCTCCGCCAGAAAACCGGAAAAGGCCGTGCCCAGGGGAACGAGACCGCGGTTGATGAAAAGCATGCTCAAGACCCGGCCCCGGTAGTTGTCTTCAACGCTCATCTGGATCATGGCATTGTTCGTCGAATTGTAGAAGACGTTCGCGCCGCCGGCGATGAAAAGGAACAGGAGCGAAGGAATGAGCCATCGACTGAAGGAGAAAAGAACCAGGGACACCCCGAAAACGATTATTCCCCCCACCATCAATCTGATCTGCGGTCCCCGGCGGCGTCCGGCAACGGCCAGCGCCCCCGTTATCGACCCCAGGGAAGCGACGGAGGTGGGCAGCCCCAGCCCCATGGGCCCGATCTTCAGGATGCTCCGGGCAAACACCGCCAGCATCGTCAGGTACGGCTGGCCGAAAAACATGGGCACCAAGGCCAGCATGACCAGGTAACGGAGCAGTCTGTTCCGGCGGATATACTGAAAGCCGTCTTTGAGCTCCTGCCAGTGGCTCGTATCCGTCCGGTGCGTCCCCACATCCCGAAGAAGCCGCAGCGTGTAGAGTATGGCGAGAAAGCTGATGCCGTTCAAATAGAACAGCCAGTCAATCCCCAGAAGGGCAATCAGGACTCCGCCCAGGGACGGCCCCAAAACGCGGGTCAGGTGATTGGTGGCCATGTTCAGCGCCACGGCATTGGGCAGATCCTTGCGGGGCACCAGATTGGAGATCATGGACTGACGGGCGGGCATGTTGAAGGACATGACTGCGCCGCGCAGGGCGGCGATAATATATATCTCCCAGAGGTTTACCCATTGCGTGGTAACGAGCGCCCCCAGTACGAAGGCCAGGACCATGGATATGCTCTGGGTTACCAGGAGAATTCTGCGCCGTTCCCAGTGATCAGCCGCCACGCCCCCCAGGGGCGTACAGATCAGCACCGGGATCGCCCGAAAGAGATTCACCAGTCCCAGGCTCAGGGGGGAGTTGCTTATCTCCAGCACGAGCCAGTTCAGGGCAATCTGATCCATCCAGTCTCCGGAATGGGAAATGATCGTACCGATCCAGAGGATACGGAAATCCCGGTGTTTGAGCGATGAAAAGGTACGATCGAACGTGCTTCTTAGACCCATATCCTGCGCCCGCTTTGCTCCTGTGGTTTCATCAAATCCTTCCTCCGCGAACATCAAAGCCCGCCGCAGTTTATTGCAACGGGCTTCGACACGCTTCATCCCCGAACGACGATGCCTCCGGCGTATCCCTCAGGAACGGGCCTTGAAAAAGGCGCTGATCTCCGCGGCCCTTGCCTTGCCGATTCCCGGCGCCTGCTCCAGCGCCTCCGGCGATGCCGTGCAGATCGCCGCAATGCCGCCGAAATGGCTCAAGAGCGCCTTTTTCCGGGATGGACCGATACCGGGAATCTCGTCCAAAAGCGAATGGAGATCGCTTTTCTCTTTCAGCCGCCGGTGATACGAAACGGCGAACCGGTGCGCCTCATCCCGCACCCGCTGGAGCAGGAAAAAGGCGGCCGGGCGTCGCGTCAGGTAAAGGGGATCTTTGCGCCGGGGCAGATAAACCCGGTCCTCGTTCTTGTCCGGCGCAGAAGGATCTTTTCTGCGGGCCTCCTTGGCAAAACCGATGACATCCACCCCGCGGATATCCAGGTCTTTCAGGAGGGAAACCGCCACGCCCAGGTGCCCCCTGCCGCCGTCCACGACGATCAGATCGGGAAGATTCTCCTTCTTTTCGTAGCGCCGCTTCAGGACCTCGTACATCATGGCATAATCGTCGGCGCCGTTCACCGTCCTGATCCGGAAACGCCGATACCCCTGCTTGCAGGGAACGCCGTCCGCAAACGTCACCATGCCCCCCACGGCGTAGTCTCCGCCGATGTTGGAGATATCGAAACACTCGATCCGCGCCGGCGGATTCTTCAACCCCAGCGCCTCCGCCAGCAGCCGAAGCGCATCGTTCGGATCGCTCACCGCCGACTGTTCCGACCGGAACAGGTTCTCGGCATTGCGCAGGGCGATCCGGAGGAGTCCCCGTTTCTGTCCCCGCCGGGGCAGTACCACCGCCATTGCCCTGCCCCGCTTTTCCGAGAGCCACTCACTGATGACGCCGCCGTCCTCCACCGCGACAGGCACGATGATTTCCGCGGGGATGTAAATCTCCCCATCGTAATACTGCTTGATGAGCGAAGAGAGTATCTCGTCCGTCCCGGAGCCGACCCGGATCAGGGGAAAGGTCTTTTGCCCCATGAGCCGCCCGTTCCGCACCTGGAGGGCGCACATCTGCGTGCGGTCCTCCTCCCGGTAAAAACCGAAGACATCCTGGTCCGCCGTTGTCATGGTGGCCACTCGCTGTTTCTCCAGCGTCGTCTCGACTGCCGCAATGCGGTCCCTCAGAGCGGCAGCCTCCTCGAAACGCATCTCCTCGGCAGCGGCGTCCATTCTTGCCCGGAGACCGGCAAGCAGTTTTTTTTCCTTCCCCTCGAGAAAGGCGATCCCGTCTTCCACCAGACGCCGGTAGAAGGATTCCTCGACCCTGCCCGCGCAGGGCGCCAGGCATCTGCCTATCTCGTATTCCAGGCAGGGCCTCTTCCTGCTCTTGAATTCACGGTCCCGGCAGGTGCGGAGCGTAAAGACCGGCTGGACAAATTCGAGCGTTTCCCGTGCCGCGCCGCCGGAGGGATAGGGCCCGAAGTAGCTCGCCCCGTCGATCTTCGGGCGGCGAACCAACTGGAAGCGGGGGAAGGGTTCCCTCGCATCAATCCTGATATGGAAGTAGGTCTTGTCGTCCCGGAAGATGACATTGTACCGGGGCCGGTATTCCTTGATCAGGTTGTTCTCGAGGATGAGCGCCTCTTTTTCCGTACCCGTGACGATGAACTCCACATCCGCGATGCGGGAAACCAGCAGGGGGATCATGGGCCGCTTGTCCGTCATCCTGAAATAGGCCCGGACCCGGCTCTTCAGGTCCCTGGCCTTCCCCACGTACACGACCTTGCCTGCGGCGTCCTTCATCAGGTAAACGCCGGTCGCGCGGGGCGCATTTTTCACCGTGCTTTTCAGCGCTTCACTCATCGTGGGAGATCCCCAGTTCCTCACTCCTTTCCGTAACCCGTTTCCTCATTTCAGGACTCATCACCGCGTCCTCCGGCCAGGGGCGGTTGTGGCCATCCGCCACGCCCTTTCTGGTCGCATCGATCACGGCGCCGGTCTTCCTGATGGCAATATCCCGCAGAGGATCCACATTATTAAACGCCTTCCACAGGAGAAGAGAATCGTCGTCCATGTTCACTTCCGCATCAAAAAGAACGGCGATGCAGTGCGGGGGCACAACGTTCCCCGCGGCAAGGAAACCGGTGAAGAAACGTCCTCCCTTCCGCTCATCCTCCCTGACCCCGAGCAGAACAAGGGGATGGGCGGTATCGGCAAAAAGCACGCGGCAGGAAAGAAAGCCGGCATCAAGCTTTTTCAGCCCCGCCAACAACTCTTGTGCACCGGGCGTTTTGCCGGGGACAGCCAACGGCTGACGCGGGGGTTCCGCCACTGTTCTCGCCGTAGCATCCACGCCCATCTTTCCGCCAAAAAGAGGATTGGGCGCGGAATGGTCCAAAACATCGAGGACTCCTTCCGTGAAGAAGACATCGCTCGTAAGATCGATGGTATTCAGGATTTTCGACAGAAGCGCCTTCCCGTCCCGAAGCCTGGTTTCACCGTCTACCGCGACCACGACCTTGCAGAAGCTCATCTGTCCCGATCCCCACAATCCGCAGGCAACCTTACGGGCCTGCCCCGGATACTCTTTGTCCACGGCAACAACGGTAGCGTTATGGAAGACCCCCTCCCAGGGCATCCAGTAGTCCCGTATCTCCGGCAGCACCGTGCGCAAAAGGGGAAGGAACAGCCGCTCCGTCACGGAGGCAAGATAGCAGTCCTCCATGGGGGGGCGTCCCACCACGGTCGCGCTGTAAAGGGCGTTGCTGCGGTGGGTTATGGCGGTCACGTGAAAGACGGGGTATTCGTCGGCCAGGGAGTAGTAGCCGGTGTGATCACCGAACGGTCCCTCCTGCTGCCGTTCGGCCGGATCGATGTACCCTTCCAGAACGATCTCGGCATCGGCGGGAACCTCGATATCCACGGTAATCCCTTTTACCATTTTCACCGGCTCCTGACGGATGAATCCGGCCAGGAGCATCTCGTCGATGCCCGGCGGCAGAGGCGCAGTCGCGGCATAGGTGATCGCCGGATCGGTCCCGATCGCCACGGCAACCTCCATCCTCTTCCCGGCCTTGCGGTATTCCCGGAAATGGCGGGCCCCGTCTTTATGGACGTGCCAGTGCATGCCCGTGGTATTCCGGTCGAAAACCTGCATCCGGTACATGCCGGCGTTCCGTCTGCCCATGAGCAGGCTCTTCGTGAAAACGACGGGAAGGGTGATAAAGGGACCCGCATCGCCCGGCCAGCACGTCAGGACAGGCAGTTGCGTCAGGTCAACCTTATCGCCGGTCAGGACTACCGTCTGGCAGGGGGGACGGGACATTTTGACGAGCCGGGGGAAATATCCGCCCAGGGCCACGGTCTTCCCCAGGAGCGATATCTTCTCGCCCAGGGTCTCCGGCGGCGCCTGTTCGAGTATCTCTCTCAGTCTGTCGCCCAGGACTTCAGGACGCTCCACGCCAAGCGCCAGGGCGACCCTCCTCTCACTGCCGAAGGCATTGATGAGTACGGGGAAGGAAGAACCTTCCACCCGCTCGAAGAGAAGCGCCTTGCCCCCGCCGGGACGCTTGGCCTCCCGGTCCGCGATTTCCGTTATCTCGAGGCAGGACGACACGTGCGCCTGTGTCCGTATCAGTTCCCCTTCCGCACTCAGGACTTTTACAAAATCCCAGAGACTTCTGTATTGCATCGTTCAGAACATCCCTCTCACCAGTTCCTCCGTCATGAACGCCAGGAACAGGAGTACCGATATGGCACTGTTCACGTGGTAAAAGGCCACATGAATCTTCGAAAGGTCATGCGGCTTCACGAGCCGGTGCTCCACGACAAGAAGAATGCCGATGACCGCCACAAATCCGAGGTACAGGGGACTTAAGCCGAAGGCAGGATAGAGGGCGACAAGCGACAGAATGGTAAGAACATGGAAGAACGAGGAATAGAGCAGGGAACGTCTGACACCAAGGTTCGCCGGCATGGAGAATAATCCCTCCCGGCGATCGAATTCCACGTCCTGACAGGCATAGAGAATATCAAAACCGACCATATAGGTGCAGAGGGCAAGGGAAAGGAACAATATCTTCGGGGAAAAGGAGCCCGTTACGGCGATCCACACCCCTACGGGCGCCAGCGCCTGTACCCCCCCCAACGCCAGGTGGGAAAGCCAGGTGAATCTTTTTGTGTAGGAATAACCGAAGAGCAGAAGCAGCACCGGGAAGGAACACAAAAGACAAATCGGAGAAAGAGCGCCTGCGGAAAGGACAAAGAGCACGCTTGAAGCAACGACAAAAATGGTCGTTTCCCGGAGCGAAATGTTGCCGACGGGGATCTCCCGGTTCGCCGTACGCGGGTTTTTTGCATCCCACCGTGCATCGGCAAGGCGGTTAAACCCCA
>CAZTLA010000151.1:0-7756 GCA_964614365.1 uncultured Syntrophales bacterium
TGTTATCAGGATCAACGAGGTTTTCTATTTTTTTGGTGGTGGATCAAGGTATCCCTTTTACATCCGTCGAAATGCAGGTTCTGATAAAGTCATCCTTTCGGCTGACGACAGGAAGAGAATTGTCTTGACATCAAAACGTTGAATAGGCTACACATCCGTCTCTTTTATTGATATGGAAAGGAGTTCTCATGGCAAAGTATGAATCCAAATCTCTAAGAAATATTGCAGTTGTCGGACACGGCGGAACGGGTAAGACATCCCTGTGCGAATCCTTTCTTTATGTTTCCGGGAAGTCTGATCGTCTGGGACGGGTTGACGAAGGCACTTCCTCCCTCGATTACGAGCCTGAAGAACAGAAAAGACATATCTCGATCAGTACGGCAACCACCTTTTTTGATTGGCAAAAGCACAAGATCAACATCATCGATACCCCCGGGGACTCTAATTTCGCCTACGATACTAAATGTTGCCTGCAAAACGTCGACAGCGCCGTGATTGTCATCGACGCCGTCGGGGGCGTGGAGTTTCAGACGGAAAAGGTCTGGGGATACGCCGACGAATTCCGGCTCCCCCGTGCCATCTATATCAACCGCATGGACAGGGAACGGGCCGATTTTTTCAAGACATTGGAAAGCGTGAGAAACAAATTAGGGAAAAAGGCAACCTCGCTGTTCATCCCCCTCGGCGCGGAAGACTCATTCCGGGGAGTCATTGATTTGATCAACATGAAGGCCTGCATTTTTAGTTCCACGGACGGTAAATACAAAAACGAGGAAATTCCTGCTGAACACAAAGAACAGGCCGTGAAACTGAGAGAATCCATGGTGGAGGACGTCGCCGAATCGGATGAAGGGCTGATGGAAAAATATCTGGACAAGGGGGAGTTAACCCTTGATGAACTTAAATCGGGCATACAAAAGGGAATGGCCTCCGGCGGCATCATCCCCGTGGCCTGCGGATCTGCCGCGAAAAGTATCGGTATCGCTCCGCTCATGGACATGATGGTGAATTATTTCCCTTCCCCAGTGGACAGGGGACCTGTCAAGGGCAGGAAGCCGGGTAACGGCGACGTTGAAGAACGGGAGCCTGCCGAAGGGGCGCACTTTTCCGCCATGGTTTTTAAAACCATTGCCGATCCCTATGCGGGCAGACTTACCCTGTTTCGCGTCTATTCGGGAACCATAAGCTCCGACAGCAGCTTCACCAATGCCTCAAGAAAAATTACCGAACGAGTCGGGAGTATCTTTTTTCTGGAAGGAAAAACCCAGAAACCGGCGGAATCCCTCGTACCCGGAGATATCGCTGCGGTCGCCAAACTCAAGGAAACAACCACGGGAGACACCATCTGCAACGACAAAGCGCCTATCATTTATGAAAAGGTGCTCCCCTCCCCCGCCATTATGTCCTTCGCCGTTGAACCGAAAACACGAGGAGACGAAGATAAGATATTCTCCTCCATCCACCGCCTTATGGAAGAGGACCCAACCCTCCAGTTCCACCGGGACGATCAGACCAGGGAAATGATCCTATCCGGTATGGGGCAGGTGCACATTGAGGTCACGGTGGAAAAAATGAAACGGAAATTCGGCGTGGACGTTAACCTGAAAACGCCTAAGGTTCCGTACAAGGAAACAATAAAGGGAAAAACGAACGTACAGGGAAGATACAAGAAACAGTCGGGAGGGCGGGGCCAGTTCGGCGACTGCTGGCTGGACATCGAACCATTGCCGCGCAGCGGTGGTTTTGAATTTGTCGATAGGATCGTGGGCGGCGTCATTCCTCACCAGTACCGGCCGGCCGTTGAGAAGGGCATTGTGGAAGCCATGACGGAAGGCGTGCTGGCGGGCTATCCCGTGGTTGACATACGAGTTTCCCTGGTGGATGGTTCCTATCATACCGTTGATTCTTCGGAAATGGCCTTTAAAATCGCCGGTTCTATGGGCTTCAAGAAAGGCATCCTGGCCTGCCAGCCGACGATCCTGGAACCCATTGTAACCATAGAGATCGAGATTCCCGAGGAATACATGGGCGATGTGATCGGCGACCTGAACAGCCGTCGGGGACGGGTAAGCGGTATGGACACGAAGGGTTCTATCCAGATTATCAAGGGGCAGGTCCCCCTGGCGGAAATACTCAAATATGCCTCCGACCTTACCTCCATGACAAGCGGCAGGGGAACCTATACCTACCGCCATTCCCACTACGATGAAGTTCCTGCTTACATTGCCGAAAAGATTATCGCCGAATCAAAGAAAGAGGAAGCGTAATACCATGGAGTTTACAGCGGGTGTCATAACCGTCAGCGACAAGGGGTCGCGCGGCGAACGGGAAGATGCCAGCAGCGGCGAAATCCTGTCCATGCTCAAGGAAATGGGCATCAGCGTCGCACACAGCATGATCATTCCCGATGAAGTGCCGCAGATCAAGGACGCGCTGATCGAATATGCGGACGGGAGAAACCTTGCCCTGATTCTCACGACCGGAGGCACGGGCGTGAGTCCCCGGGACGTGACTCCCGACGCGACCCTGGAGGTAATTGATAAGGCAATACCGGGCATGGCCGAGGCAATGCGTCATGCCAGCATGACCATTACGCCGCATGCCATGATCTCTCGTGCCGTAGCGGGAATACGGGGACGTTCGCTGATAATCAACCTGCCGGGGAGCCCCAGAGGCGTGCGGGAGAATCTTGCCGTGATTCTGCCCGCGTTGAAACATGCAATCGAAAAGATACAGGGCGATATGTCCGACTGTGCGACAGGCTGCTGAATAAGCTTTACCGGGAGAGGGGATCGTCCGGTTCCTTCTCATCCGGCGCAGTTTCTTCCCTTTCCCTCAACTCTCTTCTTAAATCCCTGATGGTCCTGTTCATCTGGCTGATGGTCCTGGTAAGCCTGAATCTCTCCACGACCCCCATGAAGCCCGTGAATAAAACACCGGCGAGAAAAGAGATAAAAAGCAGCATGTATGCGGGCACCGAGACATTCAGGACATCATAGTATTTGATCGTTACCGGTGAGGTATTGGTCAGGGAGAAGGTAATAACAAACAGTATGAGCAGTACAATGATTATCGTGTAGATTATTCTCATCTTCTTCAGACCTCCTGTTGATATCTTTTAAAATACGGCAGAAGGAGCTCCCACGTTGCGGAAAGATCCTCAGAAATCACCCGTACTTCACCGATAACACTAAGAGAATTGGTATCGCCAATCCATCGGGGAACCACATGAACGTGGATATGGTCATCCACCCCGGCGCCCGCGGCCCTTCCCAGATTCATCCCGATATTGAAACCCTCCGGCTTCATCCCCTCATCGAGGACCTTCACGGAAATATCGGTAAGGTCGAATATTTCCCGTTTTTCCTCGGCAGTAAGATCCTCAAGTCGACTGATGTGCCGGCACGGAATGATCATAAGATGACCCGTAACATAAGGATAGCGGTTCATCATCACGAATGCCGTCTTCCCTTCATGAAGCACCAGATCATGATCACGAACGGAATCCTTGCAGAAAACACAGCCATCCGGCTTTTTACTTCTGATGTAGGCCATTCTCCAGGGCGCAAATATTGCGTTCACGGTAAGCGGTCTTGAATTAAACGGGCAAGCGGATAACCTTATTCCTCATGCAAAGCCACCGTTTGCAACGGCAGCGATTATATCCATATGTTGTAAAAAGACAAGCTTTATTATATATATTTTCTGACGGCGACAACCATCATGCCGTGGGTTGTCATGCCGTGGGTACGCCGATATAAGAAAAGACCCGGAGTTGAAATATAATGATTGAACATTCCCTGGAAAAACTGGCTGAAACAATTCTTGCGCTTGATGAGGCATCTCTCACCGGCTTATGGGAAAAATACAAGCGAAAGATGGAGCACTTTGAAAGCACGAAAGAATGGGAAAAATCCGTTATCATTTTCTTTATTATCAATGCAGTCAGGGTAAAAAACAAGATATTCAACGAACAGATCATCGAGACGCAAAATAAACCGAAGCAGCCGACGCCGGCGCCATCCCCGAAAGGGGGGTCCCATTTGCGACTCATAAAATGATGGATCCCGAACGCGCAATAAAAAGAATCAAGGAACTCCGGTCGCTGATTCAGCACCATAACCGGCGCTACTACCAGCTCGACGATCCCGAGATCAGCGATGCCGAATACGATAGACTCCTCCGGGAACTCATCGATCTGGAAAAGCGATACCCTGATCCTGAAATTTTCCAATCTCCCACGCGACGCGTGGGCGCGCCGCCGGTGGAAAAATTCTCAACCGTCCGTCATCTGACCCCCATGCTCAGCCTCGCCAATGCCTTCTCTGAAGAGGAAATAATCGAATTCAGCGCACGGAACCGCCGTCTTCTCGATACGAACAGTGATGTATCGTTTGTTGCGGAACCGAAAATTGATGGGGTCGCCGTTAATCTGGTCTACGAAAAAGGGGGGCTGACCGTCGGTTCCACACGGGGGGACGGTCTGGTGGGTGAAAACATCACCGCAAACCTGAAAACGATTCAGTCCATACCCCTCGCAATTACCCCACAGGTGGGTGTTCCCGTGCCCGATCTGATCGAGATCCGTGGCGAGGTTTATCTGGAAATCGCCGCCTTCGAAGCCCTGAACCGTCGCCGCCTGCGGGAGGGAGAGGCCCCCTTCGCCAATCCCCGCAATGCCGCCGCCGGTTCCCTGCGCCAGCTCGACCAAAAGGTTACCTCCCGGCGTCCGCTTGACATATTCTGCTATGCAGTGGGCACCGTAAAGGGTCTGTTCTTCGAAACCCATTGGGAGCTGCTGCAAACCCTTTCCCGATGGGGCTTCCCGGTCAACCCTGAGGTCAAGCAGGCCCGCGACATCGATGCCTGCATCCAGTACTACCGTGAAACCAGTGAACGGCGCAGGGACCTCGCCTACGAAATCGACGGCGTGGTCATCAAGGTTGATTCCTTCAACATCCAGGACCAGTTGGGCTCCGTTTCGAGAAGCCCCCGCTGGGCCATCGCCTGCAAGTTTCCCGCGACGCAGGAATCGACCATAATTGAAAACATCAACGTCCAGGTGGGGAGGACGGGAGTACTCACGCCCGTTGCCCTGATGAAGCCGGTGCGGGTGGGAGGCGTCATGGTCAGCCGGGCCACCCTGCACAACCTGGACGAGATCCGGAAAAAGGACATACGCATCGACGATACGGTCGTCATCCAGCGGGCGGGCGACGTGATCCCGGAAGTCGTCAAGGTCGTCTCTTCCCTGCGCACGGGAACGGAAACCGTCTTTGAAATGCCCGCGGTATGCCCCGAATGCGGCTCCGACGTGGTGCGCCTTCCCGGCGAATCTGCGTACCGCTGCATCGGTCTCGCCTGTCCCGCCCAGATCAAGGAACACATCAGGCATTTCGCCTCGCGGGACGGCATGGATATCGAAGGGCTGGGGGAGAAGCTGGTCTCACAGCTTGTGGACACAGGCACGATAATAGATCAGGCCGATCTTTACTCCTTAACGGAAGAAAAGCTGTTACCGTTGGAGCGAATGGCCGAAAAGTCGGCTTCCAATCTCATTGCGTCGATCGCAAAATCGAAAACGCCACCCCTGGAAAAATTCATTTATGCCCTCGGGATCAGGCACGTGGGGGAACACATCGCCCGTCTCCTTGCAAAGCACTTCCCGACCCTTCCCGAACCTATCGAGGCATCGGAAGCGGACCTGACCGCGATCCCGGAAATAGGATCGGAAGTCGCCGGCAGCATAACCCGGTTCTTCAGTGTCCCGGAGAACCGCAGAATACTGGAGAAGCTCCGCAAGGCGGGCGTAACTCCCATCGTGACGGACCGGCGCCAGGACACCCCCCTCGCGGGTAAATCCTTTGTTTTTACCGGTACGCTCCCCGGCCTTACACGGAACGAGGGAAAAGAACTCGTTGAGTCGCTGGGAGGAAACGTTACGTCTTCAGTCACGAAAAACACCGACTACGTGGTGGCGGGCGAGGCGCCCGGCTCCAAGATCGAAAAGGCCCGTGCGGCGGGGATAACCGTCCTCGATGAACGAGAGTTCCTGAAACTGACCGGCAGAGGAGGAGAAAAATGAAACGCATGCAGGTGATCGTATCCGGGCGGGTGCAGGGCGTCTTCTTCCGGGCCTACACGGAAAAGGCCGCCGTTTCTTTCAACCTCACGGGCTGGGTCAGGAATCTCCCCGACGGCAGGGTCGAGATACTTGTGGAGGGAAAAGATGCCGATGTGGATGCCATGCTGACCTGGTGCAGGAAGGGCTCTCCATCGTCGAACGTGACCGGCACCGAGATCAGCGAAGAACCGTTTGCGGGCGAGTTTTCCAGGTTTTCCATCCGCTACTGAGAGTGCTCCCGGATTGCTTCCCCAAACCCCTCCATGGCATTGGTGATCGTGGCATCATCTACGCAGTAGGCAAT
This sequence comes from uncultured Syntrophales bacterium, assembly GCA_964614365.1. Lineage (GTDB taxonomy): Bacteria > Desulfobacterota > Syntrophia > Syntrophales > JACQWR01 > JACQWR01. The sequence continues at coordinate 6,429 of CAZTLA010000151.1, forward strand.
GCGAAAATACCCCGGAGCGCCGAATCCCCTGCCGGGCACCGTCAGGATTCTGTGCTTTTGCAGCGCCTTCACGAACTCCACGTCATCGGCGATGGGGCTCCGCACGAAAAGATAAAAGGCCCCCTCCGGACGGGCAAATTCGTAGCCCTGCGCTTCCAGGCCGTCGCACAGCAGGTCCCTCTTTCTCCGGTACTCCCCGATGTCCACCGTAATCCCCTGAAGGCCCGCAATCACCCGCTGCATCAGGGCAGGAGCATTGACGAAACCGAGGATGCGGTTGCACAGTATGACGCCGTTCGCCATGGCCGCCAGATCCGGCAACTCCGGGTTCAGGGCAAGGTAACCGATCCGTTCGCCCGGCAGAGACAAACTCTTGGAATAGGAGGAGACGACGATACTGCTCTTGCAGGCCGCAAGGACGCTCGGCACCGTCACGCCATCGTAAACGATGTCGCTGTAGGGTTCATCGGAAACGAGGTAGATGCTCTTCCCCAGGGCCTGGCTCTTCTCTCCGATGATACGGGCAAGTCCTTCTATCGATGCCCGGTCGTACACCCTTCCCGTAGGATTGTTGGGGGAATTGATGAGAACGACCTTGGTCCTTTCGGAAACTGCCGGGGCCATGGCTTCCAGATCCAGCGAAAAATCAGCGCGGGTGCCCACGGTGACCATCTTCCCCCCCGCATTGTCCGCGTAGAAGCCGTACTCCACAAAGTAGGGGGAAGGCACCAGCACCTCGTCTCCCGGATCGAGAAGTGTCTTCAGAATGACGTTGAGTCCCCCGCCGGCGCCGCAGGTCATGACCACCTGGTCCGCGGCAAGGGGAACACCGTGCACACGGCGCAGGTGAGACGCTACGGCAGCCCTCGTTTCCGGGTAACCGGCATTCGGCATGTAGCCGTGGCTGCCCGGCCTGTCTTCCTGCGCAAGGCGGTGGAGTGCGTCACCGAAGACCGCGGGCGGCTCGACGTTGGGATTGCCGAGACTGAAATCGAAGACGTGCTCCGCGCCGTACAGTTCCCTCATGCGGGCGCCTTCCTCGAACATCTTCCTGATCCAGGATGACTGACTGATGTAGCCGCTGATCTTTGCCGAAATACCCATACAACGCTCCTCCCCAAAAGTAGCACCGTTCTTACCACACACCCTATTGATCGTCAACCAGACACTGCCTCCGCCGCCGGAAAAGCTTATCATCATGCCCCAATAATGCAGTCAGTTGACAGCAACCAGTTGATCCTGCCAGTTGCTCCTTGACACACAATTCACTTTTTCCTATACTTTCACCCTATAAAAACAAATTATCCGTCAGATGAAGCGTGGAAATC
>CAZTLA010000152.1:0-7696 GCA_964614365.1 uncultured Syntrophales bacterium
GGCGTGCTGAAAGCCATCAAAGTCGAAGACGGAAAGAGACTTTCCCGGAAAGACCTGGACGATCTGCGCGACTATGCGGGGACATACGGCGCCAAAGGGCTTGCCTGGGCAAGGGTAACCGCGGACGGGTGGACGTCGCCCATATTCAAGTTCCTGACGGCGGAGGAGGTGCTGCTCATCAATAAGAAAGTCGAGGCAACGGAAGGGGACCTGATCCTCTTCGTCGCCGATGTTCCTGCCATCGTCAACGCTTCCCTCGGCAACCTGAGGATACATCTGGCTAAGTTCCTCAACATCGTGCAACTGCAACCCGATCAGTTCGCCTTTACCTGGGTAACGGAATTTCCCCTCATGGAATACAGCGAGACGGAAAAGCGGTACGTCTCCACACACCATCCCTTCACCTCGCCGGCGGCGGCAGACATTCCCTTGCTCGAATCGGATCCCGGAAAGGTACGGGCACGTGCTTATGACCTCGTTCTCAACGGCTCCGAGATCGGGGGAGGCAGCATCCGCATTCACGAGCAACGGGCACAGGCGATGATCTTCAAAGCGCTCGGTTTGAAGGAGGAAGAGACAAGAAGCAAATTCGGCTTTCTCCTCGATGCCCTCGAATACGGCACCCCGCCCCACGGGGGTATAGCCTTCGGTCTCGACCGGCTGATCATGCTGATGACGAACACGGAATCAATCAGGGATGTCATCGCCTTCCCCAAAACGCAGAAGGCCACCTGTCCGCTTACCGATGCGCCGTCGGAAGTCGCCTTCGAGCAACTGATGGAGCTGTCCCTGAAAATCGTACTATGATCTTTCCATTACGGGAAAAATCGCCCGGCATTTTTTCCGTACAAATAAACTACAGGAAAAGGAGGACGGGAGTATGAACACAAATATTAAGGACTTGTATGATGAATACCATCATGGATCCCTGGACCGTCGAGAATTTATCAAGAGATTGTCTGTCCTCGCCGGTGCCGCCGCCGCTAACGCCCTGCTGCCCTTACTGGAAAAGCATCATGCCCATGCCGCAATAATTCCCAAGGATGACCCTCGCCTGAATGAGGAATACATCAAGTATCCGGGAGCGACCGGCGATATGCGCGCCTATTCGGCAAGACCGAAAGGTACAGTGAAACTGCCGGGTGTGATCATTATCCATGAAAACCGGGGGCTGAATCCTCACATCGAAGACGTGGCGAGGCGTATTGCGCTGGAGGGATTCCTGGCCGTTGCTCCCGACGCTTTATCAGCGCTGGGAGGAACTCCGGGAGATGGGGAGCAAGCCATAAAGCTCATCGGACAACTGGATGGAAAAACGAACACCGGTAATTTTGTTGCCGCCGTTAAATACCTGAAGACCCATTCCCAGTCTACAGGAAAGATCGGCGTCGTTGGCTTCTGCTGGGGAGGAGCAGCGGCAAATCAGGTCGCCGTCAATTCTCCCGATGTGTCGGCAGTCGTGCCCTACTATGGCAGGCAGCCGGCCGAACAGGATGTCCCGAAAATCAAGGCCCCCTTGCTTCTCCATTACGCCGGTATTGACGACGCAATTAACAAGGGCATCCCCGCATACGAAGCAGCCCTGAAGAAGGCATCCATAGATTATACGCTCTATGTGTATGAGGGCGCCAAGCATGCCTTCAACAACGATACGAACGCGGAACGGTATAATAAAGAGGCTGCCGAACTTGCCTGGAAGCGCACCCTCTCCTTCTTCAAGGAGAAACTCAAATCATGATGATCTCTGCCTGATAGAGCCGGTAACCCGAAGACGGCGCCGCGACGGGACATGCCGATGAACGGCATGTCCCGTCGCTTATCGACCCAGGCAGCACTTCTTATACTTCCGGCCGCTGCCGCAGGGGCACGGGTCGTTACGTCCCGTTTTTTCTTCCGTTCCGGCAGCCCTGGCCGGCGTCATGTTCCGGTCCAGGGATTGTCCCTGCCATAATGCGCTCAACTCGGCAACAAACGGCCGGGCATGGGTGAAAAAGCGCTTGTAGCCCGCACAGAGATAGTTCAGCCCTCCTTCACCCTCCGGAGTATTGATGAAACGATCCTTCGGGCATCCGCCGTTGCACAGCGCGAGGACCTCGCATGCCCGGCAGCAGCGGGGCAAACTCTTCAATTTTTCTTCCCCAAAGGCTCTCTGCGCGGGACTCTCGAGCAGATCTACCAGGGGGCTCTCTTGAATATTCCCCAGGCGATGCCGGTCGTCAACAAAGTGATCGCAGGAAAAGAAGTCTCCATTATGTTCAACGACGGGAATATTGCCGCAGGTCTTTTGAAAAATACACAGCGCCTGTCCCATTCCCAGCGCCGTTTCGGCCATTTCCTCGAATATCTGTATCTTGACTCGCCCGATATCCCGGCGCTGCCACTCGTCGAAAATGGCACAGAGAAAAGCGCCAAACGCCCCCGCGGGCGCCGAGCGGGCGCTGACACCGCCATCGATACCGGACAGGCGTTCCACCAGGGGGAGAAAACCGATGTACTGGGCCCCGATCTCCCGGAAAAACCGGTACACCTGGTCGGGATAGGAGACGTTTTGCGCATGCACCACGCACAGGATATCGCGGGGGATGCGGTACTGTAGCAGGAGCGCATAGGCGCGCATTACCTGTTCGTGGGTGGGTTCTTGGTTCCTGGCAACACGGTAGCAGTCATGCATTTCCTTCGGACCATCGAGGCTCAGCCCTACGGAAAAACCCTCTGCCTTGAGGAAACGGCACCAGTCCTCATCCAGGAGCGTACCGTTGGTTTGCATGCCGTTCACGATGAGCCGCCCGGGTGGTTGATGCCTGCGCTGAAGATTCACGATGGTGCGGAAGTAATCCAACCCCAGGAGGGTAGGTTCGCCGCCATGCCAGGAAAATCTGATCGTCGCCGTGGAGCATGCCTCGATGTGCTGGACAAGGTACTCTTCGAGCAGGTCTTCGGACATGCGATGAGCTTCGCCCGTTTGACACAGGTGTCCCTTCTCCCGGTAGTAGCAGTAGTGGCAGTGCAGATTGCAAGCGGAGCCGATCGGTTTGGCAAAAACCTGAAATTCGTGGGACGCTTTGGCCATTATTCGATCCTCCCTATCCGGGCGACGCTGTTCGGGGCGTATCTTCCAGACATCGCTAACTCATCCCCTGCGGTACTCGTCGATAACCGTTTAATTTTGTAATGACCTTCTGACAAATCCCGTATGGCATGTCAAGTTCTATTACATAATCCGCGGTATCACCTCTACGGCTCAATCTGGTCTTTACCTTTTTCTTATTGACAAACCCGGGCATGCCCTATATTTTGACTGTGCGTGATTGCTTCAGATAAATGCAGCGGGGCAGGCAAATTCTCCCAACTACAACGGTAGCGAGGGCGCGGCGTCATGCGGTGCCTTTTTTTTAGCCATTTAAAATGGAGAGACCGACATGGCAAAGTGGAACTACGATAAAAAAGTGCTCGACCATGAACATACCAAATTCTGGAAGTTTGACCTGAAGGATGTAGGCGAACCGAATCTGCAAAAGGATATTTTTCCCTACAGCGAAGTCTGCAAAATTGACTTTGATCACAAGATCATACCTCTCAATCCGGCAAATGAGATGGTTATCACCGATACCACGTTCCGCGATGGTCAGCAGGCAAGACCGCCCTACACCGCCAAACAGATAGTTGACCTTTTTGTCCTATTGAGCAAACTGGGCGGTGAAAACGGCATCATCCGCCAATCCGAATTTTTCCTCTACAGCAAGAAGGACCGCGAAGCCGTGGAAAAATGCCTTGCACTGGGATTACGATATCCGGAAATTACAGGATGGATTCGGGCCAACAAAGATGATGTTCACCTGGTGAAGGACGCAGGGCTCAGGGAAACGGGCATTTTAACCTCCGCCTCGGACTACCATATCTTCCTCAAACTGAACAAAACGAGACGGGAAGCCCTCGACGATTATCTCGGCATTGTAAAATCAATCCTCGATTACGGCATAACGCCCCGATGCCACTTCGAGGATATTACCCGTGCCGATATTTACGGTTTCTGCATTCCCTTCGCTATCGAGCTCATGAAGCTGCGGGAAGAGAGCGGCATCGACATTAAAGTGCGGCTCTGCGACACCATGGGCTATGGTATTACCTATCCGGGCGCCTCGCTGCCGCGGAGCGTGGACAAATTGGTCCGGACCTTTATAGAAGACGGGGGTGTTCCCGGCTATCTGCTGGAATGGCACGGCCATAATGACTTTCATAAAGCGATGATTAACGCCACAACCGCGTGGCTCTACGGGTGCGGTGCGGCAAACTCGACTCTCCTGGGAATGGGAGAACGAACGGGAAACCCGCCGATCGAGGGGCTCATCATGGAATATATTGCCCTGCACGGGCATACCAACGGCATCGACACCACCGTTATCACGGACATAGCCGAGTATTTTGAAAAAGAAGTCGGCGTCAGGATTCCCCCGAATTATCCCTTCATCGGCTCGGAATTCAACGTAACCATGGCCGGGGTCCATGCCGACGGCCTGATCAAGTGCGAAGAGATCTACAATATCTTCGATACGGCGAAGCTTCTGAAACGGCCCCTGACCTCGACGATCAACGACAAATCGGGCAACGCGGGTATAGCCTTCTGGCTCAATCAGCACCTCGGCCTTAAGGGCGAAAAGGCAGTCGACAAACGGCATCCCGGCATCTCGAAAATCAACAAGTGGGTCATGGCCCAGTACGAGGCAGGCCGTGTAACGGCTATCTCCCATGATGAAATGGATAAAGTTGTCCGCAAATATATTCCCGAACTGTTTATGTCCGAACTGGACAAGATAAAACACATGGCATCCGAGGCGGCCGTTGCCGTGGTAAAACAGGTCATCGAGCACACGGTCATGAGGACAATGAAACCGGAACTCCAAGAACCGGTCATGCAGAAATTCATCGAGGAAAACCCCTCCATTCAGTTCGCCTACGTGGTCGATTTGAACGGGAAGAAAACCACCAGGAACATCACCAATATCACCGACCGGGCGAAATATGAAAACTACGGAGTGGGAACGGATCAATCGGATCGGGAGTGGTTCATCAAGCCACTGCAGACCGGCAAGATGCACGTGACCGACTTTTACATTTCAAAAATGACGGGCGCCCTGTGCATAACCGTATCGGCGCCCATAACGGATGCCAATGATGAGATGGTGGGGATATTTGGAGTGGATATAAAGTTTGAGGACTGGGTAAAGCGGGCGGAAGACTTGGCCGAAGCCACGGAGATCGCCCTCAAATCGGAATATGCATCCAACGCCAAGCCAAAGCTTTGGGAATGAGGGAACCTACTCCCACTCTTCGGTCACCGTCCATTGGTCATAAGGCAGGGAACGCACTCCTGCCGACGATGATGCCGAGAGTTCGCGGATAAACCGGGAAGGCCGAAGCAGCATGTTACCCATGGCCCGTGAATAATCCAGCAGGGGATAACAGATATAGAGTTGATCTTTGGCCCTCGTCACGGCGACGTAAAACAGGCGCCGTTCCTCCTCTTCGCCCTCCGGCTCCTTCAGTGACCGCGCCAGGGGCATCATACCGTCCGCACAGCCGACGAGCATTACCACGGGCCATTCAAGGCCCTTTGCCTGGTGAATCGAGCTCAGAATAACCTTATCCTCGTTATCCCCCTCAGGCTCGGCTGATTTTTTTTCCTCCGTTTCTCTCACATTGGTCATCAGGGCAAGCTCGCAGAGAAAATGCTCAAGGGACGTGAAGCGGCTGGAGAAGCCGGCAAGTTGGCCGAGGTCTTCCTCACGCGCGCCCATGTCGCCGTAATGCTCTTCCAGGTATTCCCGGTACCCGCTGTCCAGAACGATATCGACCAGCCTGGACAAAGGCCCATCCGAACCGTCAAGAAGCCTCATGATGGTCGTCTGAAACTTTGCAAGACCGGGCGCTGCCTTTTTCGGCGCCGTGCGAAGAAAGGCATCGCTGAGAACGACGTTCACAGGATTTTCATGGCCGGCAACCAACCTCCAGATTTTTTCCGCAGTCGCCTTGCCGATATTCCGGCACAGTCCGAGAGCCCTCTTCCATGCCAATTCATCAAAGGGGTTGACGACGATTCTCAGGTAGGACGTAACGTCCTTGATATGGGCCTGCTCGAAAAAACGTATTCCCGAACGGAGTTCGTAGGGAATGCCGCGCCTCGTCAGTTCCATCTGCAGTTCCATGGACTGGTAATGGGCGCGGTACAGTACCGCCATCTCCCGAAAGGAAACACCGCCCCGCATAAGCTCTACCATGCGCTCTGCAGCGACGTTCGCCTGCTGGATGACGTTTTTGGCGGGAATAATGACGGGTCTGATGCCCCTTTCCCGCACCGCGCGCAGGATTTTGGGGAACTGCTTTTCGTTATAGGTTATACTCATATTGGCAAGCTGAAGAATCTCCGGCGTGCTCCGGTAGTTCGTCTCGAGCTTGAACGTTTTGCAATCCGCATACCTTCGGGGAAACTCGATGATATTCGTGAAATTTGCGCCTCGAAACGAATAGATGCTCTGCGAATCATCGCCCACGACCATGATGTTCCGGTGGCGGGATGCGAGCATATCCATGATCTCAGCCTGAATGATGTTGGTATCCTGGTATTCGTCAACAAGAACGTGGGAGAACCGTTCCGCATACAGCTTCAGCACCTCGGGAAAATCCCGCAACAACGACCTCCAATTCAGCAGGAGATCGTCGAAATCCATCATGTTCAACGCCTTCTTCCGGCTCCGGTAGTGGGAAGCCACATCGACAATTTCCTCAACGCGATGAGAGAAGAAAGGGTATCTCCTGGCCACCACATCATCAACAGTTGTCTCGGTATTCACGGCCAGGCTTACGATATCCGCAATAACATTCCCCCGGGGAAATTTATCGTTCTTGGCATCGACGCCAATTTCCGTCACGCATACGGAGATCAACTGCCTGGCGTCATCACTGTCCATGATGGAGAAATTACGCGCATACCCAAGATGCGGGGCATGAACGCGCAAGGCGAGATTGGCTATATGGTGGAACGTGCCGCCCCAGAGGCGGCCCGTATCCACGTCAGCCAAATGGGAAACCCTGAAGAGCATGGAACGGGCAGCCTTGTTGGTAAAGGTGGCAAGCAGGATCCTTTCGGGACGCACCCCCGCCTCGATAAGGCGCGCCACCCGGTAGGTAAGGGTGCGCGTCTTGCCGCTGCCGGCCCCCGCGATGACCAGCAGAGGTCCTCCCTCCTCCATGACGACACTGACCTGCTCGGGATTGAGTTCTTTCTCGTAATTAATCATTTTTGATAGAACAGTCGAGGACCGTGGGCTAGGTATCATTATCGGTGATCGTGATAATCACGCTGGAGGGAGAACCAACGTCGTAGGCGGCATTCGATGACAGCGTGAGGACCGCCGTCTCATCAGGGTCGTAAACCCCATCGTCCACGGGCGTGAGAATCACATCCACGTATGCCGCCCCCGCGGGGATGATCGCGGAAGAGTAGCTCGGCATGCTGTAGTCGGTCACGCGGGTGGCCGTGCCGCTTATAGCATAGGATACCGTAAGGGCTGCCGTGACGGCCCCCGTCCGAGAGATCCGAAACGTCCCCGTCGTCGGCCCCGCCTCCGTCGCCACGGCGTCAATCGCCGTCACCGTGACCGTGGGCTTGGTATCATTGTCGGTGATCGTGATGGCCGCG
>CAZTLA010000153.1:0-7664 GCA_964614365.1 uncultured Syntrophales bacterium
CCGGCAGGCCAGTTCTATTTTGCCGTTCATTGCCATGGCGCAGGAACCGCAAACGGCGGAGCGGCAGGAGCAGCGGAAACTTAAGCCCCCATCCATCTCATCCCTGATGGCGAGGAGTGCGGAAAGTACGGACATGCCCGGTACGACTTCCACGGAATAGGTGGAGAAACTTGGTTCCTTTTCCGGCATTTTGCTGTCGTACCGGAAAATCTTAAAGGTATAGGTCTTCGGAGTCGTCAATATGTTCTCTCCTTGGGCGGATAACTCGTGATCCTCACATCCTCATAAGAGACAACGGGCGCGCCATCTTTGCCCAGCGTGACCAGGGTATGTTTCAGCCAGTCTTTGTCGTTTCTTAAGGGGAAGTCCCGCCGGTAGTGAGCGCCCCGGCTCTCCTCGCGCCGTAACGCCCCCAAGGCAATGGCGTTGGCGATGTCCAGCATGTACTCGATTTCCACGGCCTTCATGAGCGCATAATTCAGATGCTTGTTCGGCGAGGATACGCCGACCCGGTTGTATCGTTCCTTAAGGACGGCAAGGTCGTCCAAGGCCTGCTGCAACGTATGCTTTTCCCTGAATATGCCCACATTATCACTCATCGTGTGCCCCATTTTGGCAATCAGATGAGCGGGCCTCTCTTCCCCTTTGGTAAGATCCTCCAACTTGCGCTCCCACATCTTTCCTAATGCTGCCAGGAATGCCGTGTCGCCGGTAAAGCTCTTGCTCTGGAGATATTCATGCACGGCAAGGGCCGGCGCGTTGCCGAAGACAAGCGTATCCAACAGTGAATTACCGCCCAGCCTGTTTGCCCCGTGTACGCTGGCGCAGCCGCATTCTCCCGCCGCATAGAAGCCGGGCAACTGTGTTTCGCCGCGCTCATTTGTATCAATGCCCCCCATGGAGTAGTGTTCGCAGGGCATGACGGGAATGGGCTCGAATACGGGGTCAATGCCCACAAAGTCCTTGCACAGGCCTCTGACGCCGGGGAGCTTCTTTTGTATTTCCTTCTCTCCCAGGTGTCGCAGGTCAAGATTGATATAGTTCCCCAGGGGATGTGTGAGCCCTCGTCCTTCCTCGATCTCCGTTTGCATGCTGCGGGCCACGATGTCTCGAGGGGCAAGTTCGGCTACGGTGGGAGCATAGCGTTGCATGAATCTTTCACCCTGGTTATTGGTCAGCCAGCCGCCTTCTCCCCGCGCTGCTTCGGTAATGAGAATATACGTGCCGATGAGCCCCGTGGGATGGAATTGAACGCATTCCATGTCCTTGATGGGAACGCCGGCCTTATAGGCGATGCCGATGCCGCTGCCGTAGTTGATCAAGGCATTGGTGGTATGCCGGAAGACCCTGCCGTATCCGCCGGTAGCAAACAGGGTGGCCGGGGCCCGGACCGGCACGACTTCGCCGTTCTTAAAATCAAAAGCAATAATACCCTGGCATCTCTCCCCGTCGCTTGCCAGCGCAAGCAGATACCACTCATCGTAAACCTTGACCCCCAAAGAAACGGCTCTTTCATAGAGGGTATTGAGCAACACATGGCCGGTCAGGTCTGCGGAATAGCAGGTCCGGGGAAATCCGGCGCCGCCGAAAGGTCTTTGGGCGATGGAGCCGTCGGGGAATCTGCTGAAGGGGCACCCCCAGTGCTCCATCTCGTAAATAATCGAGGGCGCGTCCTGGCACATGAATTCAACGGCATCCTGATCTGCAAGGTAATCACTGCCCTTGATCGTATCGAAGGCATGTTTTTCCCAGGAGTCGTCCCTGCCCTCGGGATTATTGCCCAGAGAAGCATTGATGCCGCCCTGCGCGGCGACGGAATGCGACCGGAGGGGATGAACTTTGGTGAAGAGGCCCACATTGTAACGGCTGCAAAGGTCAACGGCGGCGCGAAGACCGGCCAGTCCGCCTCCCACAATGATAAAATCGTGATTCAGCATGGTTAAGACATTCTGAGGTAAAAATAAACCAGCACCACCGCAATCAGCGAGGCAGCAACATTAGACAGCAGGAACAACTGCTTTTCTTTCCTATATCCCAGATCAATTGCGATGGTTCGCAGGCCGTAGATGCTGTGAAAGGTGAAAAGAATGATAATGAGAATATCGAGGACGGGGTGGCGGTGCAGGCTGAGCGCCCAATCCGGTTTTTTATCTTTCGTAAACAGGAAATAGCCGGTAAAGATTTTTATGCCGATCAGGATGATGAGTGACGCGCCGCTGATTCGGTGAAAAAGCCAGATAAACATTACCCAAGTCCCTTCATTGTTAGAGCCATCATTTTTCCTTGGAGAGTTCGACAAGCTCAATCAGAACGCCGCTTGAAGATTTGGGATGAATGAAAGCAACTCTTGAATTGCGAGCGCCCGGCCTGGGTTTATGATCGATCATTGTTGCCCCTTTTTCAAGCAGGTTCTTAATCTCCAGCTCAATATCATCTACTTCGAAACAAATATGGTGGATCCCCTGGCCTCTGGTTGCTAAAAACTTATGGAGAGGGGAATCAGGCTCCGCTGGTTGAACAAGTTCGACACTTGACGCGCCTATCTTGAAAAACCCCACTTTTGTCTTCTGGGCACTGACTATCTCGATATCCGAAAGATCAAGACCAAAGCCATGTTGATAAAATTTTGCCGCTTCATCAATATTATTGACCGCCAAGGCAATATGATTAATTCTCTTTAGCATAATCGCCATCCCCTTTCAATTCCGATTCCTGAATTCTCACTCCCGGCTTCCGAGTGGGCTCCTTGCGTTTTCTTCAATATACTTGATAATCTCCTTCGTGGAGGTGCCAGGCTGAAATATCTCGTGAACGCCTGCCTTTTTTAAAACAGGAATGTCATCGACCGGAATGATGCCGCCTCCAAAAATATGGATGTCGCCGGCTCCTTTCTGTCTTAAAAGCTCAACTACTTTGGGAAAGAGGGTGATATGCGCTCCCGAAAGGCAGGAAAGACCGACCATATCGACTCCCTCTTGAATAGCCGTATTGGCAATTTGTTCCGGGGTCTGCCGTATTCCCGTGTAAATTACTTCCATGCCGGCGTCTCTCAGAGCCCGCGAAATGACTTGAGCGCCTCTGTCATGACCATCCAACCCGGGCTTGGCGATGAGGATTCGAATTTTTCGTGACATAATCCACCTTTTAAGGTTCTCTGTGTTCTCCAAACACCGATCTCAATGTATCAGATATTTCACCGACAGTCGCGTAAACCCTTACCGCGGAAAGAATTGGCGGCACCACATTGTTTGTTCCCTCAGCTGCCTTCCTGAGAGCAGTCAAGGCTTCCTTCACTTGGCGGCCATCCCTTTCTTTCTTGATCCGGTATAGTTGTTCTTTTTGGGTTGCTTCCGACTCGACTTGAATATGGAAGATGTCCTTCAGCGGCGGCTCATCTATCTGGAATTGATTAACGCCTACAATAATCCTCTCTTTCGCTTCGATCTCCTTCTGGTATTGATAAGCGCTGTCGGCAATCTCTCTTTGCATGAAACCGGCCCCGATGGCCTTGACCGCACCTCCCATCTCATCGATCTTGGCGATATATTCCCTTGCTTTATTTTCAATGTCATTCGTCATGGCTTCGATGGCATATGATCCGGCCAGAGGATCGATGGTATCGGCAACACCACTTTCATAAGCAATGAGTTGCTGGGTTCTCAGGGCAATGCGCACGGAATCCTCGGAAGGCAAGGCGAACGCCTCGTCCCGTGAATTGGTGTGCAGTGATTGCGTTCCGCCCAAAACTGCTGCCAGCGCCTGGAAGGCAACCCTGACGATATTATTATCCGGTTGTTGGTAGGTTAGGGTGCTGCCGGCTGTCTGGGCATGGAATCGCAGGATACAGGATTCATCTTTTTTCGCGTTAAAGCGTTCTCTCATGATCTTAGCCCAGAGTCTCCGGGCTGCCCGGTATTTCGCAATCTCTTCGAGGAAGTTGTTGTGTGCATTGAAAAAGAAGGACAGCCGGGCCGCGAATGAATCAACGTTCAGACCGGCACTGATGGCCGCTTCAACATAGGCAATTCCGTTTGCCAGGGTAAAGGCAACCTCCTGCACGGCGGAACAGCCGGCTTCCCGCATGTGGTATCCGCTGATGCTGATGCTGTTCCAGCGAGGCATGTGCTCATTACAGAAGGCAAAGATATCCGTGGTAATCCGCATCGACGGCAGAGGGGGAAAAATGTATGTTCCCCGCGCCGCATATTCTTTCAAAATATCATTCTGGATGGTCCCCTGCAGGACTTCTGTCTTAACCCCTTGCTTTTCCGCCAAGGCCACGTACATGGCCAGAAGGATAGCGGCGGGGGAGCTGATGGTCATGGAGGTCGAAACCTCATCGAGCGGGATGCCGTCAAAAAGGATCTCCATATCTTGCAGGGAATCAATAGCAACGCCCGCCTTGCCTACTTCGCCCTCGGCAAGGGGATGATCTGAGTCATATCCGACCTGAGTAGGGAGGTCAAATGCAACACTTAACCCTGTCTGTCCGTGGTCAAGGAGATACTTGTAGCGCTTATTCGTCTCTTGAGGCGTGGCAAATCCTGCATATTGGCGCATTGTCCAAAATCGGCCTCTATACATGGTCGGCTGGACGCCGCGAGTGAAAGGATAATTCCCGGGGAATCCCAAATCGCGGCAATAGTCCGTATCCTCCACATCCAGAGAAGTATAGAGGCGCTTTGATTCAATCTGAGAAGTGGTCTTAAAGGAATGTTTACGCTCCGGCGCTTTGGAAAGGACTTTATTCAACGTCTTTTTTTCCCAACGATTCAGTTCTTCGCGAATGCTTTCAGTCATCGTGCTCCCCGTTCAGAAGGTCAATCAGATCGCCATTGGGGACGGATTTTAAATCTGTTCCCAATATTTTCTAATTATAACGGTATGTTTCCATGTTTGCGCCAGGGGTTGGTGTCAACTTTGTTCTGCAAAGATTCCAATGCCCGGATAATCTTCGGTCGTGTTTCTTCCGGAAAAATGATTTCGTCAACATATCCCAAGGCTGCCGCCTTATAAGGACTGGCAAATTTTTCTTCATATTCGGAAACCAACACTCGGCGGACTTCCTTAGGGTCTTTGGCGCTCTTAATCTCGTTTCTGAAGACTATATTAACAGCGCCTTCAGCCCCCATCACCGCAATTTCGGCGGTAGGATAACAGTAATTGATGTCGCCGCGAATGTGCTTGCTCGACATGACATCATAAGCTCCGCCATACCCCTTGCGGGTGACGATCGTTATCTTGGGGACGGTGGCTTCACAGAACGCATAGAGGAGTTTAGCCCCATGTCGGATAATCCCTCTCGTTTCCATGTCGATGCCGGGGAGAAAACCGGGAACATCGACAAAGGTGACGAGCGGGATATTGAAGGAATCGCAGAAACGGACGAAGCGGGCCGCCTTTACTGAGGAATCAGGGTCGAGAGAGCCTGCCAGCTGGTTAGGCTGGTTCGCAGTGATTCCTACCGGCATCCCACCGAAACGGGCAAACCCGACGATAATGTTTTTTGCGTATTCCTTCTGCACTTCGAGGAAATAACCATGATCAACGACCGCCAGAATGACTTTCTTCATGTCATAGATCTTTTTTGCGCTTGCCGGGATGATGGTTTTCAATGAATCTTCTCTGCGGTTTGGATCATCTGAACATTCAATGGCCGGAGGTTTTTCACGATTATTTTGCGGGAAAAATCCAAGCAATTCCCTAATCTGTTGAATCGTGTCCTCATCATTCTCGCCGGCGAAATGGGCCACACCGCTTTTTGCCATGTGAACCTCTGCTCCCCCCAGCACTTCGGAAGTGATGGGTCTTCCATCGGGGGTTTCTGTTGTGTTCAAGGCAGCTTTGATTACATCAGGACCCGTGATGTGCAAATAGCTGGTCTTTCGCGTCATCATGATGAAGTCGGTCAAGGCGGGGGAGTATACGGCGCCTCCGGCACAGGGGCCCATGATGGCTGAGATTTGTGGAATCACGCCCGAGGCGAGGGCATTTTTTAGAAAAATGTAGGCATAGCCGGCCAGACTCTCGACGCCTTCTTGAATCCTGGCGCCTCCGGAATCATTCAATCCGATGATTGGTGCGCCAACTTTCATGGCTAAATCCATAACCTTGCATATCTTTTGCGCAAAGGCCATGCCGAGGGCTCCTCCAAAGACCGTGAAGTCCTGAGAAAAAACATATACCAAACGACCGGCGATCTTACCGTATCCGGTGATCACTCCATCACCATAAAATTTCTTCGCTGCCATCCCAAAATCGGCGCAATGGTGAGTGACAAATCGGTCCACTTCTACGAACGATCCCTCATCGAGGAGGAGAGTAATTCTTTCTCGAGCAGCCAGTTTCCCGTCTTTATGTTGTTTTTCGATTCTTGCCTTTTCGCCTCCCCGCAGAGCTTCTTCGTTCCTCTTTTGTAGCTCGTTTCTCTGATCGTCTATTGGTTTCACAAAATGTTTCCCCCTCGTTTCTTTCCAAATTCTTCCACCATAATGCGCTTGACCATAGAATAGGGGTCCGTCCGCTTCTCTATCAGATCGTCAATGATCCGATCCCATTGTCCCTTTTTCTCTATAGTTGCAACGAAATGGCTCATGACTTCGCTTTGAAGAATATCCAGGAAGATTGCTTTTGTTCTCGCCCTTAGTTTTCTCTCTAATCCCTTGCTTTGCATCAGGGACTGTTTATGGCGATCAATTCCCATTGCGAGGTCCGCGATTCCCTTTCCCGCGGTGGCCTCAGTTTTGAAAATGCAAGGTTCCCATCTACTATCTCTATTGCTGCTCATTTCCAGGATCATGCGGAGCTCTCGTTCTGTATTATCAGTCCCTTCTCGTTCACACTTATTAATGACAAAGATGTCTCCGATTTCAATAATTCCGGCTTTCATGGCTTGGATCTCATCCCCCATGCCGGGCACCAGGACGACAATCGATGTATGGGCAAGGTTGGCAATCTCGACTTCATCCTGCCCCACACCGACTGTCTCAACCAGGATGATATCCTTGCCCATGGCATCCATGACATTGACAACATCATGGGTAGAGCGGGTCAATCCGCCCAGACATCCCCTCGTTGCCAGGGAACGGATGAAAACCCCTTCGTCAGTGGCATGGCGCTGCATACGGAAACGGTCCCCCAAGATCGCGCCGCCGGTGAAAGGGCTGGTAGGGTCAATGGCTACAACGCCAACGCTGTTGCCATCTTGACGAAAAATCTCCACCATCCGATCCACAAGCGTGGATTTACCCGAACCGGGAGCGCCCGTTATCCCGATAATGCGGGCTCTCCCCGTATAGGGAAATAGTTCCTTCAGTATTTTGATGGCTTCAGGCATTCGATCATCGACGTCCCGCATCAGCCTGGAAGCGGCAAGCACATCTCCCTTTAAAATTTTGGTGGCTAAGTTCGTCATTATACTAAAAAAGGAGATCAATGTAGGAGTTGCATCAGCCAAACCATTTTCAAATGGTCCTCACAACATTATGGCCTATGTAACGTTTTTTTTTAGATTGAAGATGAGCTAACTTCGACCTTTGCGATGACCTAAACGAATGTTCGTTCCTATCTTATACTATTTCCTTTGTCAAGAAAAATGAAGGGTTTTTTCTGGGGTGTGCGACAAATTTATGGGTAAGGTATTCACGCCGCACGGTGCTCCCAAA
>CAZTLA010000154.1:0-7610 GCA_964614365.1 uncultured Syntrophales bacterium
CTTGCCGACCTGATCCAGGAGGGAAACATCGGCCTCATGCACGCCGTAAAGAAATTCGACCCCTACAAGGGGTACCGGCTCATTTCCTATGCAGTCTGGTGGATACGGGCCTATATACAAAATTTTATCATCAAGACATGGAGTCTTGTGAAGATCGGAACGACCCAGGCCCAGAGAAAATTATTCTTTAAACTGAGCCAAGCCCGAAAGAGACTGGAAACGCTTGCGGGGAAAAAACCGGAATTCCATGAAATAGCCGAATCCATGGGGGTGAAGACACAGGAACTCGAGGAAATGCATGTCCGCATGAGTAACCGGGACCTTTCCATAGATTCGCTCGTGAATAGTGAAAGCGATTCGGGTCACGTGGTGGATTACCTGGCTTACGAGGGCGAAGACCAGGAGACTGCGCTGATCAGAAATGAAGAAATGGCGCTGGTGAAGAGGAACATTGCCGGAGCCCTTGCGGTGCTGAACGAAAAGGAAAGCTATATAATCCAGTACCGGGTGATGGCCGATGATCCCATGACGCTGCAGGAGATCGGCGATCATTATCATATTACGAGGGAGCGGGTGCGGCAGATTGAAAAGCAGGCCCTCAAGAAATTGCGCGTCGCTCTTCCGCTGCTCACGGGCGAACCGCAATTGCTGCTGGAGCATTAGGAAAATTTGTTGTGCATGCCGGCAGCGTTTCGAAGGCAGTGCTGCTAAGGGTACTTTTGCAGATTCCCGTCGTCCATGCGGGCAAGATTCTCGAAGGAGGTGTACTTTTCGAGAAATGCGAGCTTCACGGTACCCGTGGGGCCGTTACGCTGTTTTCCGATGATGACTTCCGCTATTCCCTTGTCCGGGTTGTCTTCAGACTTGTTGTAAACCTCGTCCCGGTAAATAAAAGCGATGACGTCCGCGTCCTGTTCAATAGCGCCGGATTCCCGCAGATCGGCCATCTGCGGCCGTCTGTTCGTCCTGTCTTCCACCTTCCTGTTCAACTGGGAAAGGGCCACGACGGGGACAGACAGTTCTTTTGCCAGCGCCTTCAACGAGCGGCTGATTTCCGATATTTCCTGTTCCCGCGAATCCCTGTACGATCCCCCTCTCATGAGCTGAAGGTAATCCAGAACAATGAGGCCGAGACCCGTTTCAGCCTTCAGGCGCCGTGCCTTTGCCTTCATTTCGAGAGCGGTAATGGCCGGCGTGTCGTCGATGAAGATGGGAGCTTCTGAAAGCCTGCCGGCGGCGGTGGTCAGCTTCGGCCAGTCGGTTTCTCCCAAAAAACCTTTCCGGAGGCGCTGGGAATCAACCCTCGCTTCTGAAGCGAGCATGCGCAGTGCAAGCTGTTCCTTGGCCATTTCCAGGGAAAACACGGCGACGGGGATGCCGACCTCCAGCGCTGCGTGCTGGGCAATGTTGAGTGCGAAGGCAGTTTTCCCCATGCTCGGCCTTCCGGCGATGATGATCAGGTCGGCCTTTTGCAAACCCGAAGTAAGATCGTCTATCCGTTCAAAACCGGTCGGGACGCCGGTAATAAGCTCTTTCCGCTCGAAAAGATTTTCTATGGTTTTGAAACTGTCCTTGATGATCGCCCGGAGGGGGAAAAAAGACGGCCTGATTTTGTTCTCGGATATGTCGAAGATGGCATGCTCAGCTTCATCGAGAACATTGTCTACGTCGGCGCCGGGATTGTAACTCTTGGTCAGGATTTCGGTTGCCGTTCCGATAAGTCCCCGGAGGATCGCTTTTTCCTTTACGATTTTTGCGTAATGAGCCACATTGGCGGCAGAGGGGACGTTGTCCACGAGCGACGCCAGGTACGTCATCCCCCCCACGGCTTCTATCTGATTCTTGTTCTTCAGAATGTTGGTAAGGGTGATAAGATCGCAGGGTTCGTTCTTCTCGGAAAGTTCAACAATGGCGGTAAATATCTTCCGATGGGCCTCGCCGTAAAAATCAGTTGCCGTCAGTATCTCCAAGACCGTGTTCAGGGCATGGTTTTCCAAGAGGATGCCGCCGAGGATGGACTGCTCTGCTTCGATATTCTGGGGCGGCACTTTGTGCAGGGAGGCGTCGATGTCTTTCATGGATTTTCCCTACGCGCTCTCCACTACCGCTATTTTGATTTCCGCCGTCACACCGGCCGGAAGTTTGACCTTGGCGGAAAATTCACCGCTGGCCTTTATGGGTTCGCCGAGGATGATATGTTTTCTGTCGATCTCTATACCCTTTTCCCGGAGACATTCCGCGATATCTTTCGTTCCCACGGACCCGAAGAGCTTGCCCTGTTCTCCCACGTTCCGGACGATGGTGCAGGTCAGGGAAGACAATTTTTCCGCCAGGGTCTCGGCGTTCTTTCGCTCTTTTTCCGCCTTCCGCATGATATGCGCTTTTTCGTGTTCCAGGGTCTTCATATTCCGGGTGTTTGCTTCCAGGGCGAGCCCCCGGGGAATCAGGTAGTTTCTGGCATAGCCGTCGGATACCTTCACGGCATCTCCCGTTTTTCCGAGGGCTTCCACGCTTTCTTTCAGTATCACATTCATCTGTCTCCTCCTTTTAACAGGAATATCCCCGCCCGGCGTATCGTCAGACGGCTGAATCTTCCGTGGTTTTATTGAACCTTCTGAAATCAATCCACAAATCGAACAGACCCGCGGCAATTACGAGTATGGTAACATACTGCTGGGCGAAAACAATGCAATAAAACATGAACCGAAGAATCGGGGGCGCGTTTTTCCTCTTCAAGAAAAAACCGACGATTGCCAGCCCTCCGAGGAAGTACACAAACAGAGAAACAATCAGCAGGTTGATGCCGATGAGTTGCACCCCTTCCTCCGGCATGAGCATCATGATGCCTGCGGCAATAGGAAGCCAAACTGCTTTTTCCGGCGGTTTCCAGCAACCAAAGTCACCGAAATCGGGGAAGGAGACAGCGGTTCTCTTAAAGACCGCCCTGGCCGCCAGGATATTGAGCCATACGATTATGGAACTGATCACGATCAGGATAGCGGGGAAAATATCTTTGATAAAGGCGATGATCTGCGCAGCATTTCCCTTGATCAGTTTTGCCTGTTCCGAGGAGGGATCAAGCTGGGTATAAATACTGATGCTCTCCTGAACCTTTCTGGCGATGGAGGTTCCGATCAGACGCCAGGGCGTATCCCCCGTCCGAAAGCATTTGTAAAAGAGTAAAACGGCGCCGAGAATGAGCAGTGCCGCAACAGAACAGAGAACAATCTTTTCCAGGGAAACGTTTCTTCTCAATGCTTCCGCAAGGACGATCCCCTGCAGGCCGAGCAGGATGAGCACGGGGAAATTCACCTGCTCACCGAGGAGCTTCAGGACGGCAAAGGCTGCCAGCAGTGACAGTATCAGGATCGCGGAACCCTTCAGGCGGCCGGTTAGGGTATAATAATATAGGACCGGCAGGGGAACAAAAAGGATCCCCGCGGACCCGACGAAAGGAACAATAATAACGAGGAGAAAAGCCAGAGATGATACGGCAATGCCCGTGAGAAATCTATTGTCGGAAAATAAACCCCTTTCTTTTTCCAATATCAGAACCTGCCACTGCCCCGCGGGGGCGCCACGAAATTCGGCCTACAGCGGCCTCCCTGATAACGGAAGCGCAGAGAAGAGAGAGTGCCGCGGACCTTGATTTTACCTGTTACCGTCGGATACGACAAAAGGCAAGAGAGCGATCGTTCGGGCTCTTTTAATTGCCTGGGTTATCTCTCTTTGATGTTTTGCACAGCTCCCCGTAATCCGCCTCGGCATGATCTTGCCCCGTTCGGTGATGAAGTCTTTTAGGAGCATGGGTTGCTTGTACTCTATTTTCAGGTTCGAGTCCGTGCAGAACTTGCAGAACTTTCTTCTGTGGAAGAATTTTCTCTGAGGTTTCTGGCCCTGGCCGCTTGGTTTTCTTTCCGGATACGTCATTTCTTTTCCTCCTCGGCCTGAGCGTCCGTTTTTACCGGTTCTGCCTCCGCGGTCGTTGCGGTCTCCGTAAGGGCCGTTCCGTCGGGTGTTGCTGCAGGGGGGGGCGTGGCGGCGGGAAGCGTCTTGGCAGCGTCTTTCTCGACAGCGGCGGCGATTTCCTGTTCGAGTTGCTGCATGTCGACGTGGTCTTCTTTCACGACCGTCATGAACTTCAGGATCTTGTCGTCGATCCGCAGGTTTCTTTCCAGTTCGCTGACCGTCGCACTGGGGGCGACGAAATCGATGAGGATGTAGTAACCTCGCGACTGTTTCTCGATTTCATAGGCAAGCTTTTTCTTGCCCCATTTTTCAATACGGACAACGATTCCCTTGCCGTCCGTGATGATAGTCCCGTACCGTTTGATCTTTTCGCCCATGTCATCGTCGGACAGATCTGCATGGGCGATGAAAACGTTTTCGTACCTTCTCACTTCTTTTCCTCCTCTCGGCTCTTACAGTCCGGACACCGGGTCCGAACAAGGAGTCCTGTTATTTAAATGTCCACGCCTTGTATACCACTGCCTGAAATAAATCAAGATTTTTTCGCAGAAGGGATCATTCGATAATCCTGATGGTATCTCCTGTCTTTACCTCTCCGCCTTCCACGACTTCCGCGAAGATGCCCTCTTTCGGCATGACACAGTCCCCCACCTGGTAGAAAATGTTGCAGCGGGTGTGGCATTCCTTGCCGATCTGCGTGACCTTAATCACCGTGCTGTTCCCGATAAGCAGGCGCGTACCCACGGGCAGCGTATACAGCTCTATGTTTTCCGTCGTGAGGTTTTCCGCGAAATCCCCGTAATTGACTTCCAGCCCCTTCGCCCTGATCTTCTCGATGCTTTCCTTTGCCAGAAGACTCACCTGCCGATGCCAGGGACCCGCATGGGCGTCCTCCGCGAGCCCCGAATCCTTTATCAGCATGCCCCTGCCGATGTTCTTTTTCTTCTGGCCTTTCTCTTCGCTGATATTTACGGCGAGGAGTTTCCCTTCCACGTTCTTTTCCGTTCCTGTAGGCATCAGCTTATAAAACCATCCCCTTTTTGTCTTGAGCACGATGAGAAATCATTGAGGAAATATAACTCCCGACGTTTCCCGGTAATAGTTCCATATCTTATCAAATTGATCTTGCCTCCAGCTCTTTTTGCATGCCTGCAATTCGTCTTCGCGCAATACCTGGGGCTTGCCGCCCATCATGTAGACGTCTGCGAGCTTTTTGGCATTGTCTTCAAGATACACCGAACCGAAGAAAACCCCCATCACGCTCTCCGCCGCCACGACCGCGCCATGACCGCGCATGATGACAGCCCGTCGGGGTCCCAGGACAGCCGCCAGTGCATCGGCTTTTTCCACCGAATTGACGTGACTGCAATTGTCGTATACGTGAACCCCGGCATGAAAGATAGCGCCGTGGTGCATGACCGGGACGTACTCTTTCCCCGCAGCGCTCAAAGCCGTGGTTACCGGGGGATGCAGATGGGCGACTGCGTTTACGTCCGGGCGAAGTCGATAAATAGATGTATGGATGTATTTTTCAGAGGGTAAAACAACACCATCTTCCAGGGGGGTGCCGTTCAGGTCTGATTTCACAATATCTGAAGGCCCCAGGCCGTGGCGGCTTGCTCCCCAGGAGTTGATAAGAATTGTATCAGTGTGGGGGATTCTGCAACTTACGTGTCCGCTGAAATCAATAAGGCCTAAATATTCCAACATCCGTACGCACAGGGCAACTTCGGTTCGTAACTGTTCTTCAGCCATGAACAAACTCCTTTCTCACTTATTGAGGCTCTCCGCGGCAAGCTGTGTGGAGAATGCGTTTATTTATGCTTTTACGCTCTCATAGTTTCTTGCTTTCGTCAATGGATTACATGTTGCTCCTCAAACCTGACATCAAATCTTTGCCACTTTCTTACCACTGTCTCAACTCAATGGAAAGACCATCGGGATCCTTTATTTCCGCCCGCTGAGAATTTCCCAGCTTTACCGGATCCCGGGACAGTTCCACCCCTTTGCCTTTGAGATAGGCGACTGCCGCATCCATATCGGCGACCTCGATGGCCATCATTCGGTACCCGATTTGCCAGGGATCGACAGAGGGAGGGGACGGATTCTTTACCAACAATAATTCTATTACCGTGTCATGGAGTTCCAGATAAATAATTTCTTGCAGGGGGGGGTATCAACCTTTTTCCGTTCTTTGACCCTGAAGCCCAGGATACGGGTGTAAAAATCAAGGGTAACGTCTACGTCGCGGGGAATGATCTCAACATGGTCTATTCTCTTGAACATCATTCGATTCCTCTAAATGCGAAATGTGCCCCTGGTCAGGCACCAGATACCTTATCTCGGAAGCTCTATTCTGGATTAAGCGTTGTGTCACTCGAATATCTTTCCATCAACGACTCAAACCCCATATTGTAGAACACGGCGTTGTGGGGGATTAAGACATATGTCCAGGGTTTCCCGCCGTTTCGGGGTGTGAATTCCGTTGCAGCGCGGCAGTACTGCTCTGCCGCGCGGGCCTTTTCCTGTACCATCGCAGAGTCCATATCCATTTCCTTTTTCGTCTCGATCATGTAAATCGCCGTGTCCGTTTCGGAAATGAAGGCGGGATGATAAAGTCTTGAATTGTTTTGCCAGTATATTCTGAACTGGTTCTGGGCGGGCCGCAGCCATTTGACGACCCCTTTGTCCTGTTCCAGGATTACGGCGAAATCTTTTTCCGTCTTGGATATGACTTTCAGACACCCACAACTTCCCAGTATCCACCCCTGTCCGGGCCGATACGTTTAATCAGGCCTTTTACCTTGAGCTTCATCAAGTTATATTCAACGGTCTTCTTTGTGAGGTTTCCTTCTGCGGCCATTGCCTCTTTGCTGATGGAAGGATTCTTTCTGATTAGGCCATAAATAGTTTTTTCATTCACCGAAAGGTTTTCTGCTCCCCTTTCTATCCCCTTTTCTACTCCCCTTTCTACTCCCTTGATCCCTTTACCTCCTGACCCTTTTGAAAACCCTACATCTGCGCTATCTTGGAGCATGGGGCGTTTGAATGTGATGGTGAAAAATGTGGTTTGTCTGATCTTTGGGGGTCGCAATCCCGCAGCGGCCATGGCATCTCTCATCCTTCTGATTCCTGTGCCTGCAAGTTCGACCTTGTCCATTCTGAAGAAGATGTCGGCGATCCGCACATTCCGCCTTACGGATATTTTGCCGAAATCCTTTTTATCCAGGCCCTTCGGCAAACCTCCAGGGTTTACGATATCAACCCGGTCGTCATAAACTTCGACCATCAGACTTGTGCCGCGCATGCCGTAGTCGCGGTGAATAATGGCATTGGCGACGGCTTCGCGGAGAGCTTCAAAAGGCAGTTCATAAATATCCCTGCGGTTCATGCCTATTATTTCGCTTCGTACGTTGAGATGCTTCTTGAGGAACATCTCGGCTGTGTTGAACTGGGTGAGCAGGTCATCTTCAACGTCCTGACGGTCATAAATATGCACGCGGTCCGTACCTTTAAAGGCAATAAGCGTCATCTGGGCATGAAAGATAAATTTGCGGGGCTTTTCTGCAAAGAAGAGCACACCGGCATTAGTGTCCCCTCCGGGGATGGTGGAAACCCCTCGCCTTTAGGCGAAGAAGAGT
>CAZTLA010000155.1:0-7575 GCA_964614365.1 uncultured Syntrophales bacterium
TTTGAACTTATAATGTCGAGCAGATGCTTGGGCATTTTTTTATGTCTTCTAGCCCAGAACCTTGTGCCTTTTCCCCCGTCCATGATGACTGCGTGCATCGGGCTTTCTCCCTTCCCCTGGTTTTTCCGCTCGGCGGATCGATGCCGCCTTTCCGGCGCCTGCCGGCGTTCCTCCGGCTGTTCGGGTATTCTCATGCGTAGATCTGGTAGTTATCCCGTCCCATTTTCTTGGCGCGATACATTGCGGTGTCGGCATGCTTCATCAGCGTGTCGGCATCGTCGCCGTGGTGAGGGAATATGGCGATGCCGATGCTCGTGGTAATCCGTATCTTATGGCCGTCGCACCGGAACGCTCTGTGCAGGGCCTTGATGATTTTTTCTGCAATAATCACGTAATCCTCGGCGTTCGTCACTTCCGGTATCAGAAGCATGAATTCATCGCCCCCCAGCCTGGCGATGGTATCGCTTCCCCGCAGGAGGTCGGTTAGCCGTTTGCTGACTTCCTGCAGCAAACGGTCTCCCGTATAGTGTCCCAGCGTATCGTTCACCTCTTTAAACTCATCCAGGTCCAGCATCAGCAGTGCCAGCTGCCTGCCGCTGCGTTTTGCGTTTGCAAACGCCACGAGCAGGCGATCGTGAAAAAGCAGGCGGTTGGGCAGCCCCGTCAGGGCGTCATGGTATGCCAGGTGCCTGATGGTTTCTTCCACTTTCTTGCGTTCCGTCATATCACGGAAGATGCCGCGAAAACCCCGCGTCCGGCCGCTTGCATCCCTGATCGGGGAAACGGAGATATCGATACTCCGCCTCCTTCCATCCTTGCCCGTTAACCCCCATTCGCTTGCCGGAGAGGGAATTCCTGTTTTACGCACCTGGTTGAACATCCGGGACAACTTCTTTGCATTTTTGGGGTCGATGTACCGGTTGTAGTGCGTGGCCGTTATCTCTTCCCTGCGGGAACCGAGTATTTTGAGCGCCGCCTCGTTACAGAACGTAAAATGACCTGCCAGGTCAACCTCGTAATAGCCGTCCTCCATGTGTTCAATGATCGTGCGGTATCGTTCTTCGCTTTCCCTGAGGGCTTCCTCCATGCGTTTGCGGCTGGTTATGTCTTTGGAGACGACGGCGACAGCCGTTATTTTGGCGTTCCGATCCTTTATGGGGCTGAATGTCTGCAAGATATGTCTTTTGGGGTCCGTGTGCGCCGGATGATCGAACTGGATCGATTTGTCCGTTGCCAGAACCTCTTTTACCCTGGCGGTAAATTCTTTATGGTGTTCCTGCCGGTAGACGCCCCAGTAGGGGCTGCCGACGATCTCTTCGAGCCTCTTGCCGCGCCGTTCCAGGTGGTGTCTGTTTGCGAAGAGATAGCGGCACTGTCTATCCACAATGTACATGGAATCGGTGCTCGATTCCACCAGGGAGCGGTAGCTTTCGGTGAGCCGTTCTCGATTCAGGGATTCACTCTCCGCGCGTTTACGCGCTGATCCCCTGTTCTTTACGGTTCGCTTCTCGGCCATGTGCAGACTTTCCTCCGCATAGCCATACGCTCTTCTCCCCGATGGACATCATTGCAGGGCATACCCCGGGCAACGCAAAAAAGAGCGCAATGTCATTCTGTGCGTGGTTATGGAGGCGCTGAAATTACCCTTTCCGTTTCCGTGCCGGGAAGTCCTATCCTGCGCGGAGGGCTTCAAGAGCATGGAGCAACGGAACTCCCGTCAACGTGAGCTGAGAGAACCGGGAGGAGAAAAAATAAACGGTCATGGCCTGAGTGACGGCCCACAGCAGGACGGCAACGGTAAGGAGAATGCACAGCGCTCCCAGTATCCGGTGAATCGTGGTTTCTTCTCTCTGCTCATGATAGCCCAGGATAAAGGCAAGAATGACACCCGCCGCAAGGCCTCCGCCGTGCGCCCAGTTGTTGATTTCCGGTACGAGAAAACCGAAGAGAACGAGTCCTATCACCCATCCCACGGCTTGCCGGTAAATTGCCCCCCCGTAGAACCCGCCTCGTGACTTGCCGTAGTAAAGAATGGCGCCGATCAGACCGCAGATGCCGGCTGATGCCCCAATGGTAAGGGGAATTCCGGCAAGGAGCGACAGGAGAAATCCTGCCGCGCCGCTGAGCACGTAGATGAGCGTGAAACGGTTGAACCCGAATTCGGCAAGCGCGAAAGGTCCCACCTGCGACAGTGCCGCCATATTGAAGAAGATATGGAGAATGCCGCCGTGGAGGAACGACGCCGCTATGAGCGTCCACCAGCGCCCGTATCCGGCTATGGGGATGGTCCCCGTTCCGCCCAGAAGGAAAAGACCTTCGTTGGACGGCGAGAGCGCGCCCAGGGGGTTCATGAAGGATTCCCGCGTATAGGAGCTGAAAAGGAGCGAGACGATGTAGAGGGCAACATTTATATACAGGATGATCCTGACGGCATCGAAACGATTCAACCCGAACCGGTTCACCATGTTGGCTATCTTCCGGGCGCCGGGTCGGCTCAGGTTGCAGTAAGGACAGGCAGGCTCGTCGGCGCTGATGAGTTTGCGGCAGCGGGGGCAAAGCAATGAATTTCTTTCGCTGTAGGGCATGGCAACCTCTGTTCATTGAAGTGTCATCGACAAACCCCGACCGGCCGGGGACCGTGACTGTCAGAAGAACCGCATCATCACGGGAATGGCGACGAACGTACCGATGGACGTCGTGAGATTAACGATTGCCACGAGCAGCAGGATGCGGGTGATCTTGTTGCGGAAAAAACCTCTGACCGTGGTAATGTCGCCGGTAAGGCTGAGGAAGTCTTTCACCTGCGGCTTCCGTATTGTCGCTTCCGTGAGCCCGGCAACCCATCCGGCGGCGACGAGCGGGTGCAGCGTGGTAACGGGAGCGGCCATGGCGGATGCCAGGATGGTGACGGGATGGGCGAGCATGATGAGCGACCCCATGCCTGACCAGGCGGCGGTGATCGCCGCCCACCAGAGGATCATGTGCATGCTTGCCCGGCCGCCCGAAGCAAAAAAACCGGCAATGAAGAGGCCCACGATCGCCGCGGAAAAGGACCATCCGGCGGTTCTTGCCCAGAGGCCGGGAGGTGGAATCCGGTCAAGTTCGTCCAGGTCGATTTGTCTGCCCAGATGTTTCATGATGCCGGGGACGTGCCCGGCGCCGACGACGGCGACGATTTTCTTCCCTCCCGCATGGCCGATGGTATGGGCGAGGTACTCATCCCGTTCGTCGATCAGCGTGAT
Source organism: uncultured Syntrophales bacterium (assembly GCA_964614365.1). Classification (GTDB taxonomy): domain Bacteria; phylum Desulfobacterota; class Syntrophia; order Syntrophales; family JACQWR01; genus JACQWR01. The sequence continues at coordinate 3,243 of CAZTLA010000155.1, forward strand.
TTTGACCGAGGGCATCTTTTCGCCCACGGTCTGCAGCGCCAGCTCCAGCATGTCGTGTTGCTTCAGTTTTTCTATGTCTTCCTTCGTGATCTCCTCGGCGCCGAAAAGGGAGAGAACCACCTCCGACAGGAATTTTGACTTGCTCCAGAATCCCATCATGCGCCACGTGCGCAGAAGGGTGACGCGGATGCCGCGGTCCACGAGGCAAAGGCGGGCGCCGATTTCTTCGGCCTTGCCGATTGCCCGCAACATTTCTTCGCCGGGTTTTATGCCGAATTTCTCCGCAATCCTTTTCTGGAAAGAGACCATGAGCAACTGGAACAAAAGCAAGGTGGACCGTTTCTCACGGATCACTTTCACGATGTCCATCTCCTGCCATCGATCCTTCTGCGTGATTGCCTCGAAGCGGGTTTGGCAGAGTTCCACGCAGACCGTATCCGGTTTCTCTTCGGTGATGATCCGTTCCACCAGATCGGCGCTTTCCCGTGAGACATGGGCGGTGCCCACAAGGACGATCTCTCTGCCGTCCAGGGACCGCCGGTGCACGTTGTTTTCCGCATCCCGTTTTCCTTCTCTTTTTCCAAGTGCAGGGGAAGAAGGAGAAGCTTCGCTTACTCCGCGTTGATTATCCGCATCCGTAGTCATGTCGTTTCCCAAAATCAGTATGTTTCCCTGGTTGATCAGCATTCTGTCATTAACAATATTCGCGCTTCTTGTAAAGGGAAATGCATCATGGTAAGAATAGTCTTCTTGCCGTTATTCCCCCCGGTTGCGTGAGGGAGCAGTGTGCGCGGCGAGGGAAGGATGAAGCGCAGCTTGAGCATCGGGACGTTTTACGGAGTCGCTAAAGGTGAAAGAAGGAGACGTAGTTGAGACCACAATCCGCGACGTAGCCTTCGGGGGAGACGGGGTGGGGCTGGTAAATGACCTGGTGATCTTTGTCCCCTTCGCCGTGGACGGCGACCGCATACGGGTGAACGTGACCGGGCGAAAGAAAAAATTTGCCCGGGGCGAGATCAGAGAAATACTCGAACCGTCCCCGTACCGGACAGTGGCCGTATGCCCCTATTTCGGGCGTTGCGGCGGGTGCCGGTATCAGCACGTGCGGTATCCGCATCAGCGTGAACTCAAGGAGCGGCAGGTAAGAGAAGCCTTCGCCAGGATAGGGAAACTTGCTGCTCCTCCGGTTGCCCCCCTGATACCGTCGTCCCGGATATTCAACTACCGGGGCAAGGCGGAGTATCACGTTTCCCGCGGCCCCGAAAACACGTTGGCGATCGGTTTTATCCATGTCTCCGGCAGCGGGGTGGTGGACATTGCGGCGTGCCTGATCGTGGACGATTCCATTAACCGCGCCTGTAGTGAGTTCCGGAAGGCCCTGTTTGCCGGCGAAGAACAATTACGCGGCACGAGACTCACCCTGTGGTCCAATCAGCCCGGCAAGGCGGAGGTGAGAGCGATTCCGGGTTCCGGACATCCCCCGCATGTTGAAAGATTTTTGGGCGACCGGCGTCTCCTCGTCCCCTCCGGGGGATTTTTCCAGGCGAATCTCTCCATGGTTGAAGCGCTTGCCGCGCAGGTGATTGATATGTGCGCCCTCACGGGTCGGGAAACGGTGCTGGACGGATACTGCGGGTCCGGCCTCTTCGCGCTGTTAGCGTTACCGCATGCCCGCCGGCTCTTTGGTATAGAAGCCGACGGAGACGCACTCCGGTGTGCGGCGATCAATCTTGGCGCGGAAGGGAACGATAAAGCGCAATTTTTCCCGGGTGACGTGGGCAAGGTGATGGGGAAGGAATTTGTAAAGCGCAGGGTGAAGGTAGATGTGGTTATTCTCGATCCGCCCAGAACGGGCTGCAGCCGGAAGACGCTCGACGCCCTGGCGGCGCTGCGGCCGGACAGGATCGTTTACGTTTCCTGCAATCCCGCCACACAGGCGCGCGATTGCGGTTATCTGGCCGAACGCGGATTCGCGCTCAAGCGCCTGCAACCGATCGATATGTTTCCCCAGACCGGGCACATCGAGGTGGTGGGGCTACTGGAGAGAAGCACGGGGTAAGATTCCTAAAGAAATCAAAGGGCTTGACATACGGGGAGGGCGGGGGTACTTTGATGGCGACAAAGGTCCTCCTGCGGGTATGCATGGTTTCGCGTTAAAACCATTGGTGATTGTGCCTCACCGCCTTTCTATAGTTGGGGAGCGGAGAGGGAATATCTATACATTGCCGTCCCGGTTGTCGTAAATTGCAAAGGAGGGTGCCGCTATGAGCAAGATTGTTGTCGATGTCGATGGTCAGAGTCCAATCCGTGGTTACGCGCCGAGGATGGGTGGGGCGATGAACCAGATTATCGTCGCCGTTGATGGAATGTCCTATCAGTCCGCCAGGGAAAAGGGGGTATTCACGGCGCTTGCAAAGGCCCGGGAAAAGGGAAAGATCTGGGGGGTAAAGATCAATGACATGCTCTACAGCGGGGACGTGGGAAAAATCATATCGAGCCTGCGAGATGAGTATAAACTCGGGGTCATGGTGGACACGAAGCTGCACGATATTCCGAGCACGATGGAAAACAGCATCAGCAAGCTTGTCGCCGTCGGGGCAAATATCATTTCCATCCACTGTTCGTCCAATTTCAGGCCGAAGAATACGGACCTCCTTCATTACATCGCCGGCGTCACGGCCCTTACCTCGTTTACCGATCTGGAAATAAAATGGATTTACGACAAAGGCCACGACGAAATCGTGAAGGCCTTCTCCGACATCGCCCTGATGAACAACTATGCCTATATCGAAGGCTCAGTGAAAGACCTGGAATCCATACGCGACAATCCCCTGAAAAAGATATGCACCGGGGTCAGGCCTTCCTGGTATACGGACAGGCACGACCAGGTAAGGATATCTTCCCTGAAGGAGGCGGTCAGGATCGATGTGGACTATATCGTCATCGGCAGGCCGATCATGCGGTCCGCGGACATCAGCGAAGCCATTGACAAGATATATGCCGAGGTCAAGTGAGGCCTGCCCCATGCTGAAACTCTTCAATTCCCTGGGCAAGAGCATCGAGACCTTTCATCCCGTAAACAGGAAGGTGGTCACCCTGTTTACCTGCGGGCCTTCGGTCTATCAGCGCGCCCATATCGGGAATTTCCGGACGTTCCTCTTCGAGGACGTTCTCATGCGGTATCTCGAATATTCCGGGCATACGGTCGCGCGGGGCATGAACTTTACCGATATTGAAGACAAGGCAATCGAAGAGGCGAAAAAAAAGCGGACCGGCGTTAAAGAACTTACCGAGAAAAATATCGCCGCAGTCTTAAATGAGATGCGCCTTCTGAAAATGAAGATTCCCGACTATCTGCCGCGGGCATCGAGGAGCGTTGACGAAGCCGCCGATATCACGGCGCGGCTGGTTGATATCGGTATTGCCTATTGGCATAAAGGAAATGTCTATTTCGATCCCTTGAAGTTCCAGGGCTTCGGCAAACTCTACGGCCTTGACATGACCCGGTGGCCCCGGAAAAAACGGAGGTTCCACAAAGATACCTATCCCGGGATGCAGTGGAACCTGGGTGATTTTATCATCTGGCATGGATACAAGAACGGGGGCGAGGTGTATTGGAATACGAAGATCGGAAAAGGACGCCCCGCTTGGAACATCCAGGACCCGGCCATGATACGGCCGCACTTCCGCGAAACCCTGTCGATCTATTGCGGCGGGATCGACAATCTCTACCGGCACCACGATTATACGCTGGCCATCCTCGAATCCCTGGAACCATATCCCATGGCGAAATACTGGCTGCACTGCCGGCACCTGAATGTAAATGGGCACAAAATGTCGAAGAGCACGGGGAACGTGTATTACACCGACACCCTTCTCAAAGAGGGTTATACCGCCGGGGAGATACGATTCTTCCTTATCTACGGGCATTACCGCAGGGGGCTCAATTATTCGGACAAGGCAATGCGCCGCGTGGCAGCGAGGCTGGCGGAATTTAAAAGCGCCGTAAACCGGATCAGGAAGAAGGCGGGTACGCAACCGGGTTCGAACACGAAGATCGCCGGGAAAATAAAAAGGGTCTTTTCCGAAAGGATGGACGGCGACCTGAACGTGAAAGAAGCATTCAACGGCCTCCATGATATCGTGTCGGGCGTCGATGTTGCAAGGCTGAGAGCGGATGAGGCGGCGGGGATAATAAGGGTTCTCAGAGAAATAGACGGAGTTCTGGAGGTTATCTTTTAATCTGCCCTGAACGTCGCTGCTTGACGGCAAGAAAAAAACCGACAAGAAAGGAGGAGGGCAATGGCAAGAAAATACGTGTTGACGCTCATAG
>CAZTLA010000156.1:0-7538 GCA_964614365.1 uncultured Syntrophales bacterium
GAAGAAGTCAAGAAAATCAACCCGCGATGCACCTTTCCGACGATTGCCGTGGGAGGGCAGGTCATCGTGGGGTTTAACGAGAAAGAACTCCGCAAGGTCCTGGATCTCTAATGGACGCAAACCAGCTCTACGAAACGCTGAGGAAGGTTCAGGAACCAAAGGGGTATTTTTTCCGCCGGGACAAGGAATGGGTCCTGGAAATACTCCGCGACCTGCTCATCAACAAGGAACGCTACGGCTACATGGCGTGCCCCTGCAGGCTGGCATCGGGAGACCGCGAGAAGGACCGCGACATCATCTGCCCCTGCATATACAGCAGAGAGGACATAGAGGAATACGGAAGCTGCTACTGCAATCTCTATGTTTCCCGGGAATGGAACGAGGACAGGATTCCCCACGGGTACGTCCCCGAACGAAGGCCGCCGGAAAAAATGGCTTTCTGATTCCCCGAACGCCTTTTGAATCTTCGCCATGAAAGCAGGCGCCCCGGCGCTCCTGGCAGGCATTCCCAACTTGGTCATCGTGGCCGCTCCCTATGGAAAATGAAAGAGCAGATAAAAAGGACAGCTCGGCGAAGCAGCACCAGCTCTTCGCTCCGGGCGCAACGGAAAGCCTCCAGGGCGAAATCCGACGGATTACCTTCGCCAACGATGAGAACGGCTACGCCGTCGTCCGCCTGAACGTCAAAGGGCACACCGAGGCGGTAACCGCCGTGGGAACCATCATCTCCCCGAAAACCGGCGATCTCCTGAACCTCACGGGGCGCTGGGTCGTCCATTCCCGCTTCGGCAAGCAATTCCACCTTGACTCCTGCACGAAGGTGCGGCCGACGACGGCAAAAGGCATCGAGGCCTACCTGGCCTCCGGCATTATCAAGGGTATCGGTCCCGTCATGGCGCAGCGCATCGTGGCGCGGTTCGGAGAAAAAACCCTCGATATCATGGACCGGCGCCCGGACAGGCTTTCCGAAGTGGAAGGCCTGGGGGAAAAGCGCATCGACATGATGCGGGAAGCCTGGCAGGCGCAGAAGGCGGTGCAGGACGTGATGCTGTTTCTCACCGCCCATGGCGTCACGCCCGGATACGCAACGAAAATATTCAAGAAATATGGCCACGACGCTATCCCCCTTCTGACCGAGAATCCCTACCGCATGGCGGAAGAAATCTCCGGGATCGGTTTCCTGATAGCCGACCGGATAGCGAAAAAGCTGGGGTTCCCCGGCGACCATCCGCTGCGCCTGGAATCGGGCATCGTCCACACCCTGGGGGAAGTCACCAGAAACGGACACGTCTATTATCCCGAGGAAGCGCTGGTCGCCGAAACGGCTAAGCTCCTCGAAGCGGACAGGGAACCGGTCGCCCAATCCCTGGAAAGAGCATGCCGCAAAAAGATGGTCATCATCGAAGAGGGCGCCGTGTATCTCCGGGTTCTTCATCTCCATGAACGGGGGCTGGCCGCTTTTCTCACGGACCTCCTGGAAAAAAAAGACGGTGGGCATTCAAACGCACTCCAGTTTGACGAGGCAATCGGGGCCATCGAACGCGATATGGGCCTGACGCTGGCGGAAAACCAGCGCGAGGCCGTGCGGGTGGCCTGTTCGTACGGGGTGATGATCTGCACCGGGGGACCCGGCACGGGCAAAACGACCATGATCCGCGCCATAGCGGAGATTTACAAACGGCAAGGCCTGAACGTCGTCGCCTGCGCGCCCACGGGACGCGCGGCAAAGCGGATGAGCGCCAGCCTCGGCTTCGAAGCGAAAACCATACACCGGACGCTGGAATATTCACCCCAGTCGGGCGTCTTTCAGCGCAGCCGGGACAATCCCCTGCCCTGCGACCTTATTATTGTGGACGAGATGTCCATGGTGGATACGAGCCTGATGTACTTCCTCCTCCGGGCCGTGCCGGTTGCTGCTACGGTCATCCTGGTGGGCGACATACACCAGCTCCCCTCCGTGGGACCGGGAAACGTCCTGAAAGACCTGATCGACTCGGGCATGATACCCGTCGTCCGCCTCACCCGGATTTTCCGGCAGGCGGAAAAGAGCAACATCGTCGTCAACGCCCACAAGATCAACAGCGGCCATATCCCCGCAGCATCGGACTTCCACGGCGACTGCACCTTCATCGAAAAACAACTTCCCGAAGAGGTCACGGCCTTCGTCCTCCATACCATCGGGGAATTATGCCGGCAGCGGGGGGCGCAGGAAACACCGGGAGACATACCTGGCCTCCCGCCGGCGAGGAACCGGCGCGACATCCCGGCGCCCGCGCTCAAAGATTGCCAGGTGATCGTTCCCATGAACCGGGGCGTTCTGGGGACGGACGTCCTGAACGACATGATGCAGGATTTCCTGAACCCCAATCCCGCGGCCTTTAACCGGGCGGGGAAAAAATTCAAGCTCGGCGACAAGGTAATGCAGATCCGCAACAACTATGACCGCGACGTTTACAACGGCGATATCGGCTGCATCGCGGCCATCGACGGCGAAGCGCAGGAAATCGTGGTGGACTACGAGGGCCGGGGACCCGTCGTGTACGACTACGAAGACGTGGAGGAGATCGTCCTGGCCTACGCGATCACCGTCCATAAAAGCCAGGGGTCGGAATACCGCTACGTGATCGCGCTCTGCACGACCAATCACTGGATCATGCTGCAGCGAAGCCTGCTCTACACGGCCATCACCCGCGGCAAAGAAGGCGTCATCCTCGTGGGGACGAGGCGGGCGCTGGCCGCCGCCGTCCGAAACGACAAGCCCCAACTCCGTTACACCCGGCTGCGGGAACGCTTGCTCAATGGATGATAGGCGGCCGCTTGACCAAAAAAGATATTGACTTTATGATACTCGAGAGTATTCTTGCGTAACGTATAAACGATCCTCCCTCTGTGAGCAGGATTGTGAAGAAAATGAATTCCGCAAGCAACGCCGTATCCCGCCGCACCTGGATGATCAGCCTGTCCGTCACCTGCGGCCTCATCATCCTGATCGAGCTGCTGAATAAGACGCCCTACGGCGTGCCGAACCCGGCAGTCATCGTGCTGCTCGCCGTTGTTTATGCGGCGTTTGCGGGCGGGTTGCGCGTCGGGCTTGCGTGCGCGGCCCTGTCGTTTGTGTACCATGTCTATTTTTTCTCCACGCCCGGCCACCTTTTTCAATACACTCCGGAAAACCTTAAGCGCGTGATTGTGCTGACCGTCGCCTCTCCCGCCTTTGCCCTGCTTGCCGGGATACTCAAACGCCGCGCGGACCGCGCCCATGAGTTTGAAAAGGCCAATGAAATACTCAAGGCGCACATTGCAGAACAGAAAAAGCACGAAAGCCGGTTGCTCGACAGTATGAGCTACAACCGCATGCTCTTCGAGCGGAGCGTGATCGGCCTTGCCCTGTGCCGAATGGACGGGAGCCTCGTGGACGTGAATCCGGCCCTCGCCGAGCTCATCGGCAGGACGGCGGAGGAGATGCTTTCCCTCACCTACTGGGACATTACGCCGCCCGATTACGCGGAGCGGGAACAGATGCAGCTCGAATCGCTCAGGACCACGGGCCGGTATGGCCCCTATGAAAAAGAATACATCCACGGGGACGGACATCGCATCCCCGTTCGGCTTCAGGGCCAGATCATCGAACAGCAGGGTGAGAAGTTTATCTGGTCGAGCGTGGAGGACATCGGCTATCAGAAACAGGCGGAGATAGAGATAAAGACCATAAACGAGGAACTTCTCGCCATGAACCGGATTATCACCGCCATTGCCGGGGCTTTGAGCATCAACGAGATTCTGGAATATGTGCTGGACGAGACGCTCGGCATCACCGGGCTGGAGGGCGGAACGATCTGCATGGCGACCCCCCAAAATACGCTGCAACTGGCCGCCCACAGGAATACATCGGAGGCAACCCTCCTCGATCTGACCGCCCATGAAATCAAGGTCGGAGACTGTCTCTGCGGGGAATGCGCGCGGGATCATCAGCCGCTCATATTATGGGACCGGGAAGCGGTCCTCAAATTCGCCACGCGCGAGGCGACGCGCGGGGAAGACATCCGCTTTCATGCCGCCCTTCCGCTGATCACCGGCGGCAAGTGCCTGGGGGTATTGTGCGTGTTCACGAGGACGGACAAGAAGCCGGAAGCGCGGAGATTGAAACTGATCGAAACCGTTACCGCCCAGATCGCCCTCGCTATTCAAAACGCCGGTCTTTTAGAAGAGTCTTTGCGCAACGCAGCCATGCTGGAGGAGAGGGTGAAGAATCAGACTGCGGAGCTTGAGGATAAGATTGCTAAGTTGGAACGGTTGAACAGGCTCTTTGTGGACAGAGAGCTCCGGATGAAGGAGCTGAAGGAGAAAATCAAAGAATTAGAGGGTCAGGCGGCAAGAGGAGTGGAATAAAGAAAAGGATGGAAATAATAGAAAAACGCCGCAAACGGCAAACAGGGCGAGATAAAAAATGAAATGGTTTTCAAGCCTCCGCTTCCGGATATTATCCCTTGTACTCATGACTGTTGCCCCCACCTTGATAGCTTTGTTTTATCTGAGCCATGAGCAAGAACGCCGGTCTATCGCAGAATTAAGAAAGGAATCCCTGCAAAACACCAAGCTTCTCTCCGGTCTGATAGAACAAAAGGTTGAGGGTGCGCGTTCGCTTCTCATTGCCCTTTCACATAATCCGGCAATACAGAACCGCGATTCCGCTTCGTGCAATAAAATCCTTGCCCACATACTGGAACATAACCCGCAATATACCAACCTTGGGGCGGCGGACCCCGACGGCAATGTCTATTGCAGCGCCAGGCCGATGATCCAACCTGTAAATGCCTCAGACAAGCCATGGTTTCAGCGAACCGTGAAAAGCCGTGATATTGCTGTTGGCGATTATCAGATAGGCCGCATCATCGGCGAGCCTGTGATCATTATGGGCCATGCGGCGCGCGATGAATCGGGCAAGGTGCAGTCTGTGGTATTTGTCCCCTTTGATTTGGCCAAATTAAGCAAGATTCCGGAACAGGCGAGTCTGCCTCGCGACAGGGTGTTTCTTTTGCTCGACCGCAACGGTACAATCCTGTCGCGGTCTCCCGACCATGGGAAATGGGTCGCAAAAATCGTATCCGAATCGCCGTTGATAAAAACAATCATGTCCTGGCAGGAAGGAATTGCCGACATTGAAGGTGTGGACGGGATAAAACGCATCTATTCCTTTACCGCTGTCGCAGGCACAGACAAGAGCATATTTGTAAGCACCGGCATCCCCAAAGAGATTGCCCTTGCCGACATCAACAGACAGTTTACCAGAAATCTCACGCTGCTCGGCCTGATTGCCTTTTTGTCTTTTGCGGCAGCTTTGATCATCGGTAGGCTGGCAAGACAATCCGAAGAGAAGCTCTTAAAGAGCGAGGAGCAGTTTCGCGAAACATTCTACCGCGCCGGCGTCGGAAAGATTCAGGTCGATCCGGTATCCGGCTGCGTTCTCCGCGTGAATCCGGCGTTTTGCGAATTCATCGGCTATTCGGAAGCGGAACTGCAAGAGAAAACCTCTGCCGAAATCACGCTCCCGGAGGATCGCGAATTGGACGCGCAGCTTTTTCGGCGCTTGCTCCAGCGGGAAATCCCGACCTTTGTGCGCGAAAAGCGCTACGTCCGCAGAGACGGCGCCGTCGTCTGGGGCAATGTATCCGCGACCATGCTCTTCGATGACAAGGGGCAGGCGAGCATGGCCACGGCGGTCATCCAGGACATCACCGGGAGGAAACAAACAGAAAAAGCATTGCAGGAAAGCGAAGAACGTCTGCGATTATCCACTGAATTGGCAAACGTGGCCGTTTGGGACTATAGTTTTATAACCAACAGCATGTCTCGTTCCAACAATCATGATCGCCTATACGGACTTGAATGGCAAACCAAGTGGGATATAAATACTTTTTTCAAGGCAACCCATCCCGATGATCGTGAATTTTCAAATGGAATTATTCAAAAGTCGGTAGCCCCCGGAGGCCCTGATCAGTACATCTTCGATTTTCGTGTGGTTTATCCCGATCAGTCTATCCATTGGCTAATGGTAACCGGCCAAGTGATTGATCGCAATTCAGAAGGGCAAGGCACAATTGTTCGCGGATGTCTTATGGATATTACCAACCGCAAGCGGGCGGAAGACGATCTTCGTGAGAGTGAGGCAAAATTCTCAGCGGCGTTTCAGGGCAGTCCGGTTGCGCTGGCTATCTTAACACTCGACGGGGAATTTGTTGACGCAAACAGGTCGTTCTGCAAACTGGTAGGATATTCCTGCGAAGATGTCATCGGCAAGGCTATTATTGATTTGGGAATCATTAGCGCAGAATACCGTGAAAAACTGGTCGCTGCCATTGTGAGCGGAGGAGGATCAATAAATAATGCCGAAGTCAAGTTCCATCTTCAAGATGGCAGTTTTCGTGACATTCTATACTCGACAGAAACCATCTCCTTTCATGGTATGCTTCATCGCCTGTCCACGGGGATAGATATCACCGAGCGCAAGCAGGCGGAAGAAGCGTTGCGGGAGAGTGAAGTGAAATATCGCCGACTGCACGAAAGCATGACCGATTGTTTCGGGCAAACCACGATGTCGGGTGAGATTGTCGCTGTCAATCGCTCATACCTCGAGATGCTCGGCTATAATGAGGACGAAGTGCGCGCGCTCAGGTATCAAGATGTGACGCCGGCGCGATGGCACGAATTTGAAGCGAAGATCCTTGATGAGCAAGTCCTGCCGCGCGGGTACTCGGATGTCTATGAGAAGGAGTACATCCGGAAAGACGGGACCGTTTTCCCGGTCGAGTTGAAAACTTACTTATTGCGGGATGACGACGGGAAGCCATCGGGCATGTGGGCAATAGTACGCGATATTACCAAGCGTAAGCAGGCGGAAAGAATCATCCAAGAACGAGAACGGCAACTCTCTACACTTATCAGCAACCTGCCGGGTATGGTCTATCGTTGCCGAAATGATAAGGACTATACCACGGAGTTTGTTAGTGATGGGGTTTTAGACCTGACGGGTTATCCGGCATCCGACTTCCAGGAACAGCGCCGACAGATCGAAATGTTAATTCTTCCCGAAGATCAGAAATGGGTTTGGACAGAGATACAAACAGCATTGGACGAAAAACGTCCTTTCATACTCACGTACCGTATCATCACGGCAAACGGTGGGCAAAAATGGGTATGGGAAAGAGGTAGAGGAATTTATGATGCAAATGGTGAATTGCAAGCGCTTGAAGGATTTGCTACCGACATCACCGAGCGCAAGCGGGCGGAAGAAGAGCTGCGGAAATACCGTGATCACCTGGAATATCTCGTAAAAGAACGCACGGTTGAATTGGAGGAGGCGCAGGAAGCACTGGTCAGCATCGTGGAGGATGTGAACGAAAAGAGCGCGCAGCTTGCGCGGGCAATGGCGCAGGCCCAATCTGCCGACCGCCTCAAATCCGCCTTTCTCGCCACCATGTCCCATGAACTGCGCACCCCGCTCAACTCCATCATCGGGTTTACCGGCATTGTCCTGCAGG
>CAZTLA010000157.1:0-7532 GCA_964614365.1 uncultured Syntrophales bacterium
CTTTCTTGAAAGAATTAGCCTATGAACATTTCACACATAAATCTTGACAGTACCGGTGATCTGTAACCGCTTTCCAGACAATCGGTTCATCAATAATATCGTAACCGTGAATTAAGCAAATATGGGGTCAAATCTTTACTCTTGACAATGGGCCAAGATTGTTGTGTTGAGTGACTAAATGTCAATAGTAAAGATTTGACCCCATTGTTTGCCCCATTGTTGCGCTATTTACTCGCCCACTATACTCTTCCGAACTTCAACGCCTCCATAATGTCATCTAACGGCGGAAATCAGCGGCGCAGGCTCACCGCGTCGGCTGGAGCGATTCGTTAGGCGACATCTAACATTTTGTTGATTTCTTTGACCAAAATCGGCAGGTGATCTGTAACCGCTTTCCAGACAATCGGTTCATCAATAATATCGTAACCGTGAATTAAGATGTTACGAAAACCAATGATACGGTGATGTTCTGTGATATTTTGCAGTACATTTTCGTCCATTGTCCTGACTCTGTTAAGGGCTTCACCAATAATCTCAAAATCTCTTTCTACTGCTCTCTGCGTAACAACACTGTCCTTATATGCTTTAAAATCCATTCCCCGAACAAAACTTTGTATCTCTTCGGCTGCCTGTAGTATATCAAGAAAAAATTTTTTAATCTCTTCGTTCATAAATAACAGCCCGTGTTTTTTCGACAGAATTTCTGAAGACCGGATTTTTGAACTGTTTATCCACGACCAGATCTACCTGTCGCTTGAACACTTTTTCCAGTCGCTCTTTTAATTCAAAATATTTGTCAAAAAAGTCTATGTTTTCATCGGAATCAAAAACTACCAATACATCTACATCACTGTCCGGTAAAAAATCCGGCGTTACAGCTGACCCGAACAGACCGAGGCGTTTCACCGGCAGAATACGGCAAATCTGCTCAATTTCAGGTTTTATTCCTTCAATATCAATCATATAAGGGAATAATGCACTTTTTTTCAATTTATGCAATTCTTTTGATTGCATTCTTTCTATTACCTAACGGCTTCGCGGATAATCGGAGGAACCTTCAGGCCACAGGAATTTCTTTCAGATCCCCACTGACCGTAAACGTCGCTTCGGTTAGTGCCTGGATTTCCTCCGGCCTGTACCCCGGCGCCACCTCGCGCAGCAGAAGCCCTTTCGGCGTCACATCCATGACCGCCAGATCGGTGACGATCATATCAACGACACCGCGGGCGGTGACGGGCAAAAGGCACTCTTTCAATACCTTGGGTTTCCCCTTTTTCGTCGTATGGGTCAGCATGGCAATCAGGCGCTTCGTATGGCCCGTAATATCCATGGCCCCGCCGATGATGGGACAATCCCCGGGTATCAGCCAGTTGGCTATGTCGCCCTTTTCCGACACCTCGAAGGCGCCCAGCACGGAAAGATCAATGCGGCCGCTCCGCAGCATCGTAAAGGCCTCCACGCTGGAGAAGCAGGCGGCGCCGGGCACGAGAGTAAGCGGCCGCCTGCCCAACCCCATGAGGTCGCGATCCCTCCGCTCGTCCAGGGCCACCGAGCCCACGCCGAGCACGCCGTGCTCGATGTGCACCATGGCCCAGATATCCCGTGCTATATAATCGGCCACCGGGAAGGGCATACCGGCGCCCAGATTGATGCAGTAGCCGTCTTTCACCTCCCTTGCCACGCGTCTGCACATTTCCTCTTCGGTCAGGGGACGTTTAGAATCTTGGCCCATAGTGCCCTCCTTTCACGATTCTATCCACATAGATGCCCGGCGTATGGATCTCGTTGGGATTCAAACTGCCGACCCCGACGATATTCTCCACTTCCGCAATGACGACCTTCGCCGCCGTGGCCATGGCAGGATTGAAGTTCTGCCCCGTATACCGGTATTGCAGGTTTCCCCATCTGTCGGCCACAAAGGCCTTGATAAAGGCAAAATCCGCTTTCAGGGGCGGCTCGAAAACGCAGGTCTTCCCGTCAATAACGCGTTTCTCCTTTTTTTCCGCCAGCAATGTTTCCGCGCCCACGTCGGTATAAAATCCAAAGAGCCCGTTGCCGCCGTGGCGTATCCGTTCCACAAATATCCCCTGGGAACATACCTCGAACTCCAGCTCGCCGGCCTTGAATTGTCTGATGAACTCCTGATTCCAGGCATGATAGGAACCAATAAGCTTGCGGATCCTCTTCTCCTTGACCAGCGGATGGCAGCCGTAGACGATCCCGTCCCGGTCGTTGCCCGGATCACTGGCAAGCGCGGTAATATCCTTCGTCCCCTTGGCCACCAGTTCCCGGATCAGGTTCTCCGGATCGCCGGTGGGCCCCCAACCGCCGAACATGATGGTTGCGCCGTCGAAGACGTCGGCGATTGCCTCCGCACAGCTTGCGTATACTTTGTTCATCCCTCCCCCTCCCCGCAGGCCGTTGAAAAACATCCATCTGCGGCGTTTTCCTCGTCCTTCCCCCGCCTTCGCGGGGGCAGGCTTGCGACGTACGCTAATGTACGTCTCATTCCTCAGGACTTCGGAGGCCTTGCATCTGGGTATTTTTGAACAGCCTGCAAAAAACTTTCCGATAACCAAGACGTAGGGTGCGTTAGCGAAGCGTAACGCACCGAAAGGAAATGGTGCGTCAAGACGCACCCTACGGCTGACGGCTTTGCAAAAAGCTCCAGAGGCAAGGCTCGTGAATCTTCAGGAATGCGGCGTGCTTTTGCGTACGCCGCAGTGACTGATGATGAAGCGCAACACAGCATCTGGGCTTTTTACGAAGCCGTCAGTCGTTCCGCTCGAGGATCATGACCCCGGCCATCGCGGCAGGTCCTCCCAGGCAATGGGCCAGGCCGCGCCGCGCATTCTTCACCTGCCGTTTATCCGCCTTTTCCTGAAGCTGCTGGATCACCTCGTACACCATGCGGATGCCTGATGCCCCCAACGGATGACCGAAGGCCTTCAACCCGCCATCCGTATTCACGGGCAGGTCGCCCTCCAGGGATGTCACCCCCTCCTCGATAAGCTTCCACCCCTCGCCCCGCGGAGCAAAGCCCAGATCCTCGTAATTCAGTATCTCCGTAATGGTAAAACAGTCATGACATTCGGCAATGTCGATTTCGTGCCGGGGATCTTTGACCCCCGCCTGTTCGTATGCCATCCTGGCCGCCGTCCGGGTGACCTTGAAACTCAGGAAATCGAAATCGGGCTCAAAGATATTGCGCTCCGTACCCACGGCAAACCCGATACCGGCCACCCGGATAAAGTCGGCGCGAAAATTTTTCGCCAGATCCGCCCTCGTTACGATGGCCGCCGCCGCACCGTCGCAGCTTGCCGTAGAATCCAGAACAGAGAGCGGCTCCGCGACCCAGGGGGCTTTCAGCACGTCCTCGATGGTGATCTCCCGTTGCATGTTCGCCTTCGGGCTCAGGGAGCCGTTATGGTGATTCTTCACCGCCACCTTGGCAAGTGTTTCCCGTCCGATGCCGTATTCATGGAAATAGCGGTTGGCGCAGCATGCAAAGAAACTGGGGGCTGTCCGTCCCTTGCCGATGAGGGGATGGCCGTCGGTGCGGTTCGACAGCATAAGGCTCCGGGAGCCCGCATCGCGCATCTTCTCCACGCCCACGGCCAGAACGACGTCGTACATGCCCGACGACACAGCCAGACAGGCGTTCCGCAAGGCGTCGATGCCCGTGGCACAGATGTTGGAAACCAGCGTCACCGGCTTATAGAGGAAGCCCAGCGCCTCAGCCAGAGGACTGCCGATGCTCCGTTCCCCGGCGATGCCGGGGCGATAGGAACCGAGCCAGGCCGCCTCCACGTCCTTGTACAGATCAATACCCGCATCCGCGCAGGCCTCAAACGTGGCGTCAACGGCGAGGTCGCCCCAGCTCTTGGCAAAATGCTCGCCGAACTTCGTGCAGCCGACGCCGATAATGGCAACCGGTTCTTTCAATAAACCCGACATGCTCCTACCTCCCTATGGCCGGCCTTGCCTTCCAGAAATAATTGGGCATATCCTGCCCGTCGTGCAGCTTGCGGAAGCTCAATTCCACCTCCAGACCGATGCGCATATCCTGCGGATTCACATCGGTCACCTGACAGAAGAAGCGTCCGCCTCCGTCCAGATCAACAGCCGCCAGAGACTCCGGAGGGTCGGGATTGAGATACAGATGATCGTTCGTATAGGTGTAAACCTTCCCGCGGCGACCGAGCTTGAAGTCTTGCATCCGGTCTTTCGCACCGCAATGATGGCAGACCCGGCGACGGGGAAAGGCGAGGGTCCCGCACTGGGCGCACGTGACCCCCGTGAGCTTCATATTCTGTTTCTCTTCCCGCCACAGCAGGGCCGCGGAGGTAAAGGCATCGTAGGAGCTCTCGCCGATGACATCGCGGAAGTTCAGATATTTCGGGTAACTGGCGAGCGGTCGCTGCCGCTTCAGAAATTCCGGAATGCTGCGGCACCCGGCAACCCTGCCGATATTCTCGGTAACCTGGAGCAAAACCGCCTCGGCGCCGTCGCCATATCCGGCAACAATCAACCGCTCTCCCGGCTTTGCCTTGGCGAGGGCCGCCGCCAGGCTGAGAAATACCTGGGCATTGCCGGTATCGCCGATGTTTTTCAGGAAACCGTCCGCCAGTTGCGTGTCGGCGTTAAAGCCGGCCTTGCGTGCAAGACGGGCCGCAAGGCGGGCGTTGGGAGAATAGACGATCAATTGCGCCACATCGGCCGCCGCTATTCCCGCTTTTTTCAACAAACCGCGCAATGCTTCATTCATGAGGGGAATATAACCGTAATCCTCGACGAAACGCGCGTCTGTCGTCTGGACGTAGGGATCTTGTTCGCGTCGCCAGAAGTGAGGAAAGTTGGCGTTCACCGCGAAGCGTTCTTCAATGGCAGCGAGGACATTTTCCCGCCCCAGGAGCACCGCAGCCGCCCCGTCCCCGAACGCCTGCTCCTCCGGCGAGCCGGGAGCAGCCATCCGCCGGTCGCTTGCCACAACCAGAGCGGCGGCATTCCCCGGATTCTCTCTGAGCGCGGAAACAGCCATGCCGAGCGCGGTAATCCCGCCCCGCAAACTGCCGTTTACATCCGTCACCAGAGCCGATCGCTTCGCATCCAGCACGACCGCCAAGACACTGGACGCATGCTTTTCCCGGTAGGGCGAACTGGCGCTGGCAAAAATCAGCGCCTCCAGTTGTTCGCCCATCACGGCGGAACCAAAAGAGCGCGCATAATTCTCCAGGCATTCCCCGGAAGCATCCACGCCCATCGTCAAGGCGTCCTCGTCGTAATGGGCCACCGCCCTTCCTCCGCCGGATGCGCGTCCTCCCGTTGCCTGTGCAATGACCTCGCGGGACAGACGATAGGCAGGAACGTAGACCCCAAAAGCCGAGATTCCGATCACGTTCTTCACCTCACTTGTTAAAGACTGCGTTTACTTCTTCCGCCCGCATGGCGTATCGGAGAAGAAACTCCTCATCGTTCATGTCTGGACCTGCCCCGATTTGCTTGCGCAGCTCCTCAAGGGACGGCTGGGGAAATTCCTCGGCCATCATTTTTTTTACCTTGGGAACGCTCGTGATCTTATCGAAGATCGTGGGATCGATCGGCACCGGAGAAGGGCCGAAATACCCGGCGACGTATTCCATGACGCCGTTCGATATCACTTTGTACCGTTCACCGGACATTATGTTCATTGTCGCCTGACTTCCCACCATTTGCGAAAGGGGCGTCACCATGATGGGCCAGCCCAGTTCCTTGCGGACCCGGATGATCTCCTCCATGACCTTCGGCAGACGGTCCTCCATGTTTCCCTCTTTCAACTGGCGTTTCATCGTGCTCACCATCCCCCCGGGCAGTTGATGCTCGTAAATGGACATATCATACTCGAAGGGCGCGCCCCGCGGTTTGCCGGTTTTCTCGGCCACCTCTTCCAGATAGGCGGCCATCGCCGCGAGCGCCTCGCCATTGATGGCGGCCGTATGTCCCATGTACTTTATGTTATGCAAAATATTGTAGATGGAGGGCTGGGCCGTACCGTTAGCCACCGGCGGCACGCCGGTGTGGACGATGTGAACACCCAGACGAATGGCATCGAGATAAACCAGGGGCGCAAGACCGGTATTGCAGTGGGAATGGATCTCCAGCGTCTTGCCGTTGAGATTGGCTTGTACCACCGGAACCAGTGTCTTGACGCGCTCCGGCGTCAGAAGACCTCCCTGATCTTTGATGTATACCGTATCCACGTCTGGATCACGGGTAAGCTCCCCGGTAAGACGCCCGTAAAATTCATCCGTATGGACGGGACTGAGCGAAAAGGACAGTGCGATGACCGTTTCTTCGATGCCCACCGCCTTGCACATGCGGGCAATCTTGAGCAGCGACGAAACCTCATGAGCGGCGTCCAGTATCCATATTCGCCTGATGCCGTTCGCCGCCATGCACTTGATCACCAGGGACAGGATGGAATCGGGGGTGCGCTTAAACCCGATGAAGCGCCGGCTTGTCGTCCCGAAGCTCAGCGGGGTATTCGGCATGGCCTTTACGGCAAGGCGCACCCGCTCCCAGGGATTTTCCCGGTGGTACCGTACGGCGGTATCCATGCCGGAATTGCTGATGAAATCCACCGCCCGGAAACCAACCTTGTCCACGTGGGGGGCAATGGCCAGGATGTCTCCCGTCGTGAGTCCCGTGGCATCCCAGAGACTCTGGTTTCCGTCTCTGAGACTGGTGTCAATGAACTGTATTTCTTGCATGAGTTTCTCCTTCTGGATGATGCGACTATCGCCTCCGTGGAATTGACCGGATTGATCTCTGTGCCTCCGGGAAGGCCTTCAGGAATTCTGGACAGGAAGAGGGGGCAAATCTGACCGTTCAGCCTCGTACACCGAATCCATTCTGGGAGTGAGCCCCCGTTTCGCCAGTTCCTTGGCAAAGAGATCACGGATCAGGGGATCCTCGTCCGCGTAGTCAAACTGCGCTCCCCCCAGACGCCGGCTGATCCAACACAGCGGCACCCCCTGCTCGTTCCGGGCCGATACCCCGGCAAATTTGAATGCCAGGTAGCTTGCCGGGGTAGTGCCGATATTAAAGTGCTGATGGTACCATCCTTCCGGCGGCACGATCATGCTTCCCTCCGTCCAATCGTACCTGTTGGGCCTGCCGCCCTCGGGCCACATGAGACTGTACCCCTCGCCGTTTAAAACAATGACGTGGGCGCCCGGACCATGGGCATGCGCCTTTTTGTACGTTGCAACCGGGAACTGGGAAATATGGCTGGGCAGGGAACCCCTCGCCAGATTGAACCGGATATGGCCGCCGCCGCCGCCCCGTTCCTTGGTAACGATCAGGGGCAGGTTCACCGCATCGGCCACAAAATTGGTCTCCAGCAGGAGTCCCTTCTGTTCGCCCTTCTCGCTGAAGTAGTCCGGCTCGCCGGCGAAACGCTTCGGAAAATCGCGGGCGGTATGAAAGACGAAATCCGCGTCATCGTAGAGATTCATCACCTGGGGGGCGTTCGTCACGCCCACATAGCGGGC
>CAZTLA010000158.1:0-7434 GCA_964614365.1 uncultured Syntrophales bacterium
GCCTTTGCCCTGGATGTTGTGGATGAGCTTCCCAAGGGGAGCATAAACTGGAGCAGGGGGGCAGTGACGGCAAAGGGCTCTGGCGTGGCCCCTTCAGGGGCTGTCAATCCGTCTCAGGCGAGGCTTTTGGCAGAAAGGGCAGCAATAAGCGATGCCAGGAGGAACCTTCTTGAAACTGTTGGAGAGGTCAGGGTTGACGCCTCATCTACTGTCAGTTCAATGATGACAAAGAACGATGTGATTACATCGAGAATAAGCGGGATTGTTAAGGGCTCCGCCGTCACAGGTAAGCGGTTTCTGGATGACGGAACTGTAGAGGTGACTGTAGAGATGCCTATAACAGGGGCATTTCTGGATGTGATGCTTACGGAGGTCAAGGCAGCGCCCTCCATTACCATGACCATCCCGCTTCCGAAACCTGTGAAGAAGGATGTTCCCAGAGTAGAAGTGAAGATACCTGTAACCCCGGCAGAAAATAAAAAGACTGCTCCTGAGCCGCTAAAACCTGCTGTTCGACCTGCCCCATCTGTGCCTGCAACACCTTCAACCCCTGCTGAGCCCGCAAAAGAAGTGAAGTCATCACCTGAACCGGAGAGGATTGATCTGAGCAAAGTCAACTATTCGGGCCTGATAATAGATGCCAGGGAGGTGGAGGTAAAACCTGCCCTGATGCCAAAGGTGCTCAACGAAAAAGGGGAGGTCATTTACAGCTCTGCCAACATGCAGAAGGAGGAGGCCGTAAAGACAGGAGTTGTCGGGTATGCAAAAGAAGTGGACGCAGCCAGGAAACATCCGAGAGTCACAGAAACCCCGGTTGTCGTTGCCGCCCTGAAGGGAAGCGGGGAAAAGCGCAGTGACGTCATAATATCTGACGGAAACGCCCGGACGATAACGACCACAGAGCCCACCTTGGGGTACCTGAAGAAAGGGAGGGTGATGATTGTTTACAGATAAAATACCAGTGGTCGGTGGTCGGTGGTCGGTGGTCAGCAGGACCATCTTATCCTTAATGTTTTTCTTTTTACCGGCCCCTGACCACTGGCCACTGACCACTGAAGTTCACGCCGCCGCCACAGTCCTTCGGGGCAAAATCAGAGTCGTCTACGATCTCATCACAGACAACCCGGCTGTAGGGATCGAGGCTATCCCGAATTATTCGAATGCCACTTTCTCTCAAAAGGTTATTTCAGAGGATGAATTTTCAAAGAGGGTTGAGGTGATAGTTGATATCTCGAATCCCCTCGCATCAAAGACACCTTTTCCACTTCCTGCATCTGCGCTTTCCGATGAACTTAAAAAGGGTTTAGGCCCTGAAAAAAACATTCAGGTGGATGACCAGGAGATAAGAGGGGCGGCAAGGGAGATCACTGCAAAGGCCAGGACAGTTACAGAGGCCCATTCAGCCATTGCTGACTGGGTGAGGGATCAGCTCACCTATGACGCATCGAAAGGGGTGAAGCAGGACGCAGCATCTGTCATCAGGACAAAGAGGGGCTCCTGTGTCGGTCACACAAATCTTTCCATCGCCCTGCTGAGGGCTTCCGGAATCCCTGCCAGATACGCCCACGGCTACCTCCCGCCTGGATTCGGCTGGGGCGCTACGGAGGAGTTCTGGGGGGTAAAGATAACACGCGGCGGGTATCACGCATGGTATGAGACATACTTTCCTGATATAGGCTGGGCCTTCTCGGACGGAGAGAGCTCCAAGAACTTTGTAGACCCTGCCCATCTCGTCCGATACATCGACGGGATTGATATTAACCCAAGGGCAGATAAGGCTGGAAGCCTTGATTTTGTTAATGAGGAGGAGGGCATCGGGAAGCTCAACGCCCATGTGACTTTTTCAGTTGCAGCGGAAGAAAAGGATACCCGTCCCATAGACCAGCTCCCATCTCCATCATCAAAGCCTCTCTTTGCCGTTCAGACCGGCCCTCTACAGTTCGGAACCGTATGGGGGACCGTCACCGTAAAAGGGAAGAAGATAGATAAGGGTGAAGTAGTTTTGTGGAAGGGGACAAAGGGGACAGTCCTTCCATTTGAGAATGGAGAGTATTACCTTGTCGGGCTTGAAGGAGAAAGGGAGATCACTATCAGGGCAAAAGGTTTTAAAAAAATAGACAGAAAGGTTACGGCAGTTAAGGGCGAGATATCAAAGATAGATATAGTTCTTGAGCCTGAAGAAGGGAAAACGGACAAATGAACTATTTCCCGAACTCCTTCATCTTCAGTTCTTTCCTCTTTATCTTCCCGCTTATGGTCTTTGGAAGTTCATCAACGAATTCTATCTTCCTCGGATACTTATAAGGAGCGGCATTCGTCTTTACAAACTCCTGAAGCTCCTTTACCAATGCCTCAGAGGGGCTGAACTCTCTTGTCAGGACAACAAAGGCCTTGACCACCTCGCCCCTCACCTCGTCCGGGCTGGCGACAACCGCCGATTCCTTAACGGCAGGGTGCTCGATTAGGACAGACTCCACCTCAAAAGGGCCTATCCTGTACCCTGAGGTAAGGATGATGTCATCGGCTCTTCCCACAAACCAGAAATAGCCGTCCTCATCCCTGTATCCCCTGTCCCCTGTCAGATACCAATCCCCCTTGTAGGAGTGCGCCGTGGCCTCCGGGTTCCCCATGTACTCCTTGAACAACCCCACAGGCCTGTCTGGTTTGACCTTTACAGCTATCTCCCCTTCAATGCCCGTGGAAGCCGTTTCCCCATTTTCACCAAGTACAGCAACGGTAAAGCCTGGCGTGGGAACTCCCATTGAGCCGGGTTTTGAAGGGAGGCATCTGAAGTTTGCGAGGAGGTTAACAGACTCTGTCTGGCCGTATCCGTCATAGATATGCCTGCCTGTCCTCTCTTTCCATATATTGATTATCTCCTTGTTCAACGGCTCTCCGGCAGCAACAAAGTGGAGAGGGTTGAGATTCAGTCTGCCTGAAGGAAGCTCCTTCGCCATCATCCTGTAGACTGTAGGCGGGCCGCAGAAGGTGGTGACAGGATACCTCTGCATCACATCCAATATTGTCAGCGGGTCGAACTTGCCTTTTTTATAATAGGAGAAAACGGTTGCCCCCATACTCCACGGACCGAACAGGCTTGACCATGCGGCCTTTGCCCATCCAGTATCAGAGATGTTCCAGTGTATGTCCCCTGGTCTGAGGTCAAGCCAGTATCTGCCGGTTATAATATGCGCCAGCGGGTATGAGGCCTGGGTATGGACCACCATCTTGGGAGGGCCGGTAGTGCCTGACGTAAAATAGATTAATGCCGTATCCCGGGATGAGGCCCTTTCCCCGACAAACTGCTCAGCCCCTTCCCGCTCCCTCAGATAATCAAGGTGTCCCGTCCCTTCACCTATGGTTATAAGGATAGGCTTGCTTCCAGGCGCTCCCCTGATCGCCTCCTCCACCTTTGCGGCATCCTCATCGGTGCAGGTGACTGCCTTTATATCCGTTGCCTTCAGCCTGTATTCTATGTCCTTTGATGCAAGAAGGGTTGTGGCAGGGATAGGTATGGCGTTCAGCCTCATGAGTGCCAGCATCACCTCCCACCACTCCGGGATGTTAGGGAGCATGACAAGGACCTTGTCCCCCTTCCAAATGCCCTTTTTTCTTAAGGCCCCGGCCCCCTTTGAAGAGAGGGTCTTCAGTTCATTGAATGAGAACCTTTTCTCCGCATAGCCGTCCGTCCAGAAGAGCGCCGCTGTATCTCCCCATTTGTCAAAGACATCAAGGGGGAATGAAAACCTTTCAGGGACGGGAAGTAAGAACTCCGCGTACTCTTTATAGTAGTCCTTCATGTTTGGGGATTGCCCCTCCTGAGTGCAGACAGAACCGGCAAGGCTGAAGGATGGAACGATTCTCCCGCAAAGTTCATCTAACTCTTTTTTAAAATTCCCCTCGCCTTGTTTAGAATGTTTTCAACAGTGAATCCAAACTTTTCCAGCAGCACCTCTCCCTGGGCTGAGGCGCCGAAGCAGTCTATCCCTATGATTTCACCTGAGGCCCCCACATATCTGTGCCAGCCAAATGTGGCAGCGGCTTCCACAGATACCCTTGCTGTGACTTCCGGCGGGAGGACTGAATTTCGATATTCCACAGGCTGTTTTTCAAACAGTTCCCAGGAGGGCATACTGACAACCCTTGTTTTTACTCCTTCATTCATCAATATTTCGGAGGCCTTGAGGGTTGCATGCACTTCAGAGCCTGTGGCCATAAATATCAGATCAGGATTTCCAGGAGAGGATTCCGCCAATATATAAGCCCCGTATCTCAGTCCCTCAGCAGAAGAGTATCTGGTCCTGTCTATAACAGGGACGTTCTGCCTTGTAAGGATCAGCGCCACAGGCCCTTCACTGTGCCGGATGGCCACCTTCCAGGCCTCCGCAGTCTCATTTGCGTCGCACGGCCTGATTACAGTAAGACCCGGCATGCACCTCATGCCTGAAATATGTTCAATGGGCTGGTGTGTCGGGCCGTCCTGCCCGAGGGCTATGGAGTCATGGGTGAATATATAAATGACATGTAGTTTAGACAGCGCCGCAAGGCGTATGGCAGGTCTCATGTAGTCTGAAAACACCAGGAAAGTGCTTCCAAATGGTGTTAATCCATTGTGGAGGGCAATGCCGTTCAGTATTCCCCCCATTGCATGCTCCCTCACTCCGAAGGCAATGTTTGACCCGTCGTAACCCCAGTTCCCCGATACTGCGCCCTGCAGCGTCTCGCTCCCTGTTCCCGGGCACTGGAAGCTCCCTTTGCCTGCAAGAGTTGTGTTTGTTGACGGGTCCAGGTCTCCGGAACCTCCTATCAAGGAGAGGTGTCTCGCAACGGAGTTCATGACCTTGCCGCCTGCAACCCTTGTGGCAATACCCTTAGGGTCAGGAGGGAAGATGGGAATATCACTGTCCCACCCTTCAGGGAGTTGGCGGTTTACAGCGGCCTTCCATTCCTTCAAGAGATCAGGGTATCTGTCTCCATAAGAGCTAAGGAGGGCGTCCCACTGGGAATTAATCCCGGCCCCTTTTTCTGACGCCTTCGAGAAGTGGGCAAGAGCATCTTCAGGGAGATAAAATTCAGGTTCAAGCGGCCAGTCATAGAACCTTTTGGTGGCAATGACCTCATCGGGCGAAAGGGGTGAGCCGTGCACTCCAAAAGTGTCATGTTTAGGGCTTCCATGACCTATGTGGGTTGAAATTGCTATCAGGGATGGGCTGGTAGTCTCGGCCCTTGCGCGTTCAACCGCCTTTTCAATGGCCTCTATATCGTTGCCGTCTTTTACGGATTGCACGTGCCAGCCATAGGAGTCGAACCGTTTGCAGGCATCTTCTGTAAATGTGAGTTTTGTCTCTCCTGCCAGTGTGATTCCGTTACTGTCGTAAAGGTATATGAGTCTGCCAAGCCTTAAGTGCCCTGCCAGGGAAGCAGCTTCCGCTGATATGCCTTCCATGAGGTCTCCGTCGCTGACTATGGCATAGGTGTAGTGGTTGACTATCTCGTGACCTGGGCGGTTGAACTTTGCAGCCATCTGACGCTCAGCTATAGCCATGCCAACCCCATTGGCGAATCCCTGACCAAGCGGGCCTGTAGTTGCCTCGATACCGTATTTAATATTGCTTTCGGGGTGCCCCGGGGTTAAACTTCCCCACTGCCTGAACCGCTTCAGTTCATCTATGGAAATATCGTATCCAGTCAGGTGTAAGATCGAATAAAGAAGGGCAGACCCGTGGCCGGCTGAAAGGACAAACCGGTCCCTGTCTTGCCATGCAGGGTTTTTTGGATTATATCTGAGAAATCGCGACCAGAGAACATATGCCATTGGAGCAGCCCCAAGGGGCATGCCCGGGTGCCCTGAGTTTGCCCTCTGGACCATATCCAGTGAAAGCATTCTTACTGTGTTGATGCAGAGTTCGTCAATATCCATGAGTCCCACGTTAAATCAGTAAATCACTTTAAGGAGGCAACTCTATCCAGCGCCTTCCAGGCCACCTCATCCTTGCTCATCTTTGGAAGAGCTTCAAGGGTCCCTTTATTGTCAATGATGGTAACAATGTTTGTATCAACAGCGAATCCTGCGCCCGGTACTTTTACGTTATTGGCAATAATCAGGTCAAGGTTCTTTTCCTTAAGTTTTTTCTTTGCATTAGCCCAAAGGTTGTCAGTTTCCGCGGCAAAGCCTATAATGAACCTCTTTCCTTTTTTCCTTCCTATCTCAGAAATAATGTCCTCGGTCTTTTCAAGGTCAAGAGAGATCGAACCTGCCCCCTTCTTCATCTTCTCTGAAACCGCTTTATTTGGCCTGTAGTCGGCCACGGCCGCTGCCATTATTACTATCGTCGCATCTTTCAGTTTTACACTGACAGCCTTCCTCATCTCCTCAGCGGACTCAACCGATATAAACCTTGTCCCCCTTGGAGGCAATAGTGAGGAGGGACCGCTTATCAATGTTACCTCCGCTCCCCTTCTTACAGCCATTTTCGCAAGTGCATACCCCATCTTCCCAGAAGAGCGGTTACCGATGAACCTCACTGGGTCAATGGCCTCGTATGTCGGCCCTGCTGTAACAACTATCCTTTCGCCTTTAAGGTCTTTTGGTGAAAGGATGACCTCAATTCTCTCAAGAATATCGCCCGGTTCCGCCATCCTCCCCTTCCCTTCGTAACCGCAGGCCAACTCTCCGGTTTCGGAGTCTATGAAGTTGTAACCGTACCCTTTAAGCTTATTCATGTTCTCTTGCACGATCGGATTCTCATACATGTTACAGTTCATGGCTGGGGCAAGGAGGACAGGGACCTTGGTAGCCATTATAGTGGTTGTCAGAAGGTCGTCAGCAATCCCGTTCGCTATCTTACCTATGAGATTGGCAGTGGCAGGGGCAATGACAAAGAGGTCTGCCCTGTCTGCCAGGGATATGTGACCAACCTCCGCCTCCTGGGTCAGGCTGAAAAGATCTGTATGTACCGGATTCCTTGAAAGGGTCTGGAGGGTGAGCGGGGTAACGAACTCAGCAGCCCCCTTAGTCATAATGACATTGACATTGGCACCGGACTTTACCATGAGCCTTGTCAGTTCACATGCCTTGTATGCCGCAATCCCCCCTGTTATACCCAGGACTATGTTTTTATCTCTGATTGACATGGTTTCTCTGTGGCACATTGCCGCTGTTGCTAAGGGTCAGTTGCATTCAGGAAATATAACAAAACAGTGTCGGTATTACAAGGGCATTTTGGCTTGACAGTCATTTATAATTGATGAAGTCGTAAAAACTAAAAATTTGCCACAAAGGCACCAAGACGCTAAGCCTAGCACATCGAAAATAAAGGATTTTTTCTTTGTGCCTTTGTGTCTTCGTGGCAAAAAAAGACTTTTTACGAATGAATCATAATTGATGCACTCGTAAAAAGTCCCAAATCACCCTTCGACAAGCTCAGGGCGAAC
>CAZTLA010000159.1:0-7253 GCA_964614365.1 uncultured Syntrophales bacterium
GGTGCCAAGAACTTTTTCAAGGCAGACATCTACCTTAAATAACAGAACTATTTTTTAGCAACTGTAGAAGATGAGTTAGGGTAACATTCCCGCTCCAACTTTCGGGAACTCTTCACTCCATAAGAATAACCATAGACGAGCAACTTGACCATTGACCGGGGTTGGTAACGTCGCATAGCGACAGTATATAAACTTTTCTTCGCCTAAAGGCGAGGGGTTTCCACCATCCCCGGAGGGGACACTAAAGAAACGGCGATTATCAGTTCAATAAAATCATTGTGAAGTTTATCAAGTTGCAATATCAGGATGAATAAGAACAGTCTTCAAGTCCGGTTCCTTACAACCTTCATCACGAATATTCTACGGGCAGGCATTTCATTTGTTGCGGGTTTGGTTATTGCCCGTACCTTGGGGCCAAGTGAGTATGGGAATTTCAACTTTTTGATGGGAAGCTTTACTTCATTGGCCACCTTTGCCGACATGGCCTCATCTTCCGCGTTTTATACCTTTATTTCTCAAAGAAAACGAGGGAAACGGTTTTTCCTTTATTATGGTGGTTGGGTACTGTTTCAACTGCTGTTCCTTTTACTTATTGTTCTGTTCTTACCAAATTCAATCAGGCTGAAAATATGGCTGGGACATCCGTTCGAGTTGGTTTTTCTTGCATTGATCGCTGGTTTTGCCATGAATCAACTCTGGAGATTCGCAGCTCAGATTGGGGAATCAATCCGGGATACATTAGGAGTGCAGATTCGGAACCTTGGACTGGCAATGGTATATTTGGTCTGCTTGGTGGTTCTGGCCGCATTGAAAGTTATGAGCGTTAGAAATCTTTTTATTCTTAATTTGTTCCTGTATCTTTTGTTTTCCGCTTTGTATGCTTGGCGAATTCATCAGACAGGTACTTTGTCAGAGGAGGTCGATGAGGATATAAAGACAATTTTGTCTGAATTTAACAGTTTCTGTTCGCCATTAGTAATTTATACGGGGCTGGGAATTTTATACTCTTTTGCTGACTACTGGCTTTTACAGAAATTCGGGGGATCTGTTCAGCAAGGGTATTATGCCATTGGTGCCAGGTTTTCTGTCCTTTCATTAATTTTTACCGCCTCAATGTTGCAGGTTTTCTGGAAAGAGATTGCCGAAGCAAATTCTCGTGGGAACATGGAAAGAGTCAGGCTGATATATCATCGGGTCTCCCGAAGTCTTTTTTTCACTGGTGCTATGATAAGCAGTATTATGATACCATTCAGCCGTGAGATATTAGTCTTGCTCCTTGGTCCACCATATGAGGCAGCTTGGCTGCCTTTAAGTTTAATGCTCATTTTTACCGTACATCAATCTATGGGCCAAATCGCTGGTGCATTATTTTATGCTACAGGAAAGACAACAACCCAAAGCTATATCGGGGTCTTCTTTATGGCTATAAGTATTTCAACGGCCTATATCCTATTGTCCCCCAGGTCAGGAATAATTCCTGGCTTGCATCTGGGAGCTATAGGATTGGCTATAAAGATGGTCATTTGTCAGCTAGTGTGTGTAAATATCTCGGCCTTTTTTGTTTCCAGGTACATAAGTGCATCTTTTGATTGGGGACATCAGATTTACGTCATGCTTTTGCTGCTGCCAATGGGTTTCTTAAGCAAGATTTTTGTACAGCAAATGTTCTTGGTGGCTTTTTTTCAGCAAAAATCCATTTTGATTATAGTATTTTCAGGGTTTTTTTACCTAGTAATGATTGCCCTTTTAGTATTTTTTTCCCCCTCCATTGCCGGCTTGAACAGTGATCAGATAAACCAAGGGGTTTCTTGGCTGAGGGCGCGAATCAATCCGTTTTGATATGGTATGAAGAGACAATAAAGAGATGTTTCTCATAACAACTGCGGACAAGCGCTTCTGGAAAACTAATGAGCCGATTCTCTTTTTAGGGGAGTGGTGCAAACTTTTTTCTCATAGATCTGTCTGGGAAAAACTTTCTTACGATGTTCTTCCGTATCACTGGGATAATCGCAATAAGTTGTTTCAGGATTATCTTTATCTGGACAATCTGTATGAACAAATACTCCTCCAGATGACAGATATTCTTAATCAAATACACGGCATGAATTATTCTGTGCGTTACTGGCGAATTGTTATTGGACCATGGCTCTACTGGTTTATCCAAATACTTTATGACCGGTATCAGTCGATACTAACGGCAATGGAATCCGGGAGAGTGACTAATACTCTGATAAGTAGGTATGATGCGGCAAGAGAGCTTCCTAAAGATTTCCCATCCTTCATAGAACGTTTTGCAAATGATGATTATAATCACTACCTGTACAGTCGGATTATTGAACTTACAGGTAAAATACCTTTTCAAATTATTGAGTTAAATGAAGCAGGCAGATATGAAGAACGGTCTGATGTAATAAAAGATAGTTCTTTTTATGAGATAATATTTAAAAAACTTATTGGGATCTACGGGAAATTTCTTCCTAAACGCTTTAATAATATTATATTAATATCAAGCTATTTAAATGCAATTGACCTCATGCTAATACAGCTTTCATTGAGGCAGATTCCTTATCTATTTCCACCCGATGTAGCGACTCCTGACGTGGTCATCGATTTAAATATAAGGCGGAAATTGTTTATTAGATCTCCAAAGAATGAATTTGAAAAGCTCCTTGACAGCATGATCAAAGAACAGATACCTCTGATTTATGTTGAAGGTTATGCCCAAATGAATGAATGTTCTTTAAAAGCTTATCCCAAAAATCCGAAAATCATCTTTACAGCCAATGCCTATAATTCTAATGAGGCCTTTAAATTCTGGGCAGGTCAACAAGTTGTACGTGGAGTGAAATTTGTGGGAACTCAGCACGGTGGTCATTACGGGATAGGCCGGTGGTTTTCCGAAGAAAGCCATGAAATTAAAATATATGACATGTATTATACATGGGGCTGGAAATCTGATGTTTATAATAATGTAAAACCCCTTGCGGCAGCAAAATTGAACAAAGTAAAGAAATTTGTTCATCAAAAAAATGACGGTAAAATTTTCATGATCTCATGTACTTTGCCACGCTATTCATACCATATGTTTAGCGGACCTGTAGCTGCTCCGGGTATTCTATCATATTTCAGTGACCAGTATCGGTTTGTGAGGGCGCTTTCCACAGCTAATCAGAAATTACTCCTCATTCGCTTGTTTCATGTCGATTATAGGTGGAATCAAAAGGATCGATGGAAAAGGCATTTCCCTAAGATAGAATGCTACCAGGGCAGCAAATCAATATTTGGTCAGCTAAGAGAAAGCCGCTTGGCTTTGTGTACATATAACTCAACTACTTATCTTGAAACATTTTCTGCCAATTTCCCTACGGTGATGTTCTGGAATCCTAATCACTGGGAACTAAACAAATCAGCACAACCATATTTTGACGAGCTCCGCCGCGTCGGTATATTCCATGAAACACCTGAGTCGGCGGCGGCCTTGGTTAATGAAATTGCTCATGATCCGGGATCATGGTGGAATCAAACAGGAATTCAAAGAGCAAAGGATCAATTTTGTTTAAAATATGCACGAACATCTGATAGCTGGCTAAGGGAATGGAAAAAAGAGTTTTTGGATCTGTCTAAAACTGTATAGATGAATAATAAGGATTTAAAATCGTTATGAATGATGGAGGCCCTATGGCTCAAGATAAAAAAGTAAAAATTTTAGACTGTACTATTCGTGATGGTGGCTACTTAAATAATTGGCATTTTGATCTGAAGTTAGCAAGAGAATTGTATCGTGCCCATTCCAGATCGGGTGTAGACTTTGTAGAGATTGGGTTTAGAAGCACTAATAAGTACTTTGATCCGAATCAGTACGGAGTCTGGAAATTTACCCCAGAGCCCTTAGTTTACGAGGTTGTTAGGGGAATATCAGGTCCGGCTATTTCTTTGATGGTGGATTTCGGTAAGATTGATATTGAAGATATTCCAGACCGGAAAGACAGCATTGTAAGTATGTATCGGGTCGCAGTTCACAAAGATGAAGTTCTTTCTGCAGTTGTTTTTTGTAATGCTATAGCTGATAAAGGTTACACAACGTCCATTCAACTCATGAGTATTGAGAGCTACACGGAAGACGACTTTATGAATGTTACCGAGCCATTAAAGGTTTCAGAAATTAATTATGTTTATTTTGCGGATAGTTATGGTTCTTTGCTCCCCTCAGATATCAAAACTATTCTTGATCGGTTATCTAAAACGGAAAAGGAAATAGGATTTCACGCTCATAATAATCTTCAATTGGCTTTTGCAAATACGTTGGAGGCGATAAAAAATAATATAGATATTATTGATGGAACAGTATACGGAATGGGAAGAGGCGCTGGCAATTTGCCAATTGAAATCTTACTTTCCTTTTTTGAAAAAACCTCTGTCAAGAATACTTATAATTCCCTCCCTGTTTTGGATATTATTGATCGTTACATGCTAGATCTCCATAAGAATTTGAAATGGGGGTACGATTTGTCGTATATGCTATCCGGCATATTTGAAGTACATCCTAATTATTCGAAAACAATGGTGGACTATAGAGAGTATAGCATCGAGGACATTTTGAGAACCCTTGAAATGGTTAAGAAGGTGAAGCCGATAGGGTTCAAAAAGCCGATATTAGATTCGATTATCCAGAGCGGTTTTATTGATGTATCAGCTAATAAAAAAAATAGCAAGTCAGAAGGCAATTCGACTCCAATAAATGACCTAAGTAATTTCGGGCAGGTTCCATATCTTGATAGACATCATGGTCGGGACTTTCTCGTTCTTGCCAATGGACCTACACTGAAAGAAGAAAAAGTCTGGATTGATAAGTTTATCGAAAAATATAATCCTATTATCATCGGCGCTAACTATTTGGGGAAGCTGTTTGTTCCCCATTATCATGCTTTTTGTAATAAAAAAAGGTTTATTGATTATATCGATACGGTGGATGATAAGTCTAATATTTTGATTTCTAACAATTTCCCCCGTGAATTTGTAATTAAATATACTAACCGCGAATATGAAGTCATACAACACCTGCCCCAGTTGTCGCTCGATTTTAAAATATGTGATGGTGTCATTATGAATAACTGTCGCACAATCTCCATATTGTCAATAGCTGTCGCAATTGTTATGAGCGCTGAGCGGATATTTATTGCGGGTATGGACGGGTACAAGCAGATAGATAGTTTTATGAAAAATTCTATCCATTTCTATAAAGAATCGGACGAAACTGAAGATTTTGAGATGGAAAAGGAGAAACACAACTGGAATGATAGACTGTTAAGGCAAATGGAGGGTTATTTGGTTTCAATCAATCGGGATAGCCTTTACATATTGACCCCGACCAGCCACAAAGCTTTTTATAAAAGCATTCACAATTTTTTGTAGCTCGGAGTGACAATGATTGATAGATACAAAGAACTAAAAAATATTCTAACGCAAAGAAGATATTTTAAAATTGTCTGTGGAGCTGGGAATGAAGATCCTGGCGATGTACGCAAGCTAACATTAATTTACACGTTAGCCGGTGCTTTAGGTATTGATGTTTCCGCGAATGTGGCCATTGTTGAAGCCGCTATGAAAGGGATTGATAAAGCTTATGAATTAGCGGCGTCAATTAACAAAAAAATTGAAACACGGCCCTTTATCAATGTTAGCGTGGGAATAAAAGGTGACCCACATATCCGTAAGGCAAAAATTGATGCTGAGATGTGTTCTCGGTGTGGTTTGTGTCTGGATATTTGTGAACAGGATGCAATTGATAAGGATTTTAATGTTTCAGATACTCGCTGTATTGGTTGCAGTAAATGTACTGAGGTATGTGAGTTTAATTCGGTTACGTTTTATACTAGGCAAGTAGATTTATATGAAATCCTTCCCAAATGCCTTGATGCTGGAGCAGAAAACGTTGAGCTACACGCAATTATTGAAAATGATGATTCTGTTATATCTGATTGGCATATGATTAATCGCCTAGTTCAAAATAACTTTGTTAGTATATGTCTCGATAGGTCACAATTGTCTGATAATCATTTAATTAATAGAATAAGGTCTGTCTGTGAAATTTCGGGAGAAAGAACGATTATCCAAGCGGATGGTGCTCCGATGAGCGGTGTCAGTGACGACTTTAATACTACCCTGCAGGCCGTGGCTATTGCCGATATTATTCGAAAAAGCAAAATACCTGTTATGATACTTCTTTCAGGTGGTACAAACAGTCAAACGGGAAAACTGGCAGCGATGTGCAATGTATCTGTTAATGGGGTGTCTATCGGGACGTTTGCAAGAAAAAGTGTTCATCATCTAATAAATCGCAAGGATTTTGAAACCAATTTGAGCGTGATAAAAAATGCCGTAAATATTGCTGAAAAGTTGATTCAGGACAACCTAAAAGAAATTCATGGATAAATGGATAAGAAGAGAAACCGGCAATGGTGGATATAAAAGTTGGTCAGGCAGTTGTTAAAGGTATTCAATTAGTAATTTTTGATAAAGACGGAACGCTCATAGATGTTCACACCTACTGGGTTAATATGATCAAATTTCGCGCAGAAATAGTCGCGGGTAAAATGGGTTTAGATGAAGGAGAAAAGCTTGGGCTCATGGAAAGTATGGGTGTGGATACGAGTTTGTGGAAAATAAAACCGGAAGGGCCGGTAGGACTTAAGAAGAGGGGGATCGTACTCAAGGCTGGCATTGAATACTTGAAACGCCTTTGCATGCCTGATAAAACCGGGTTGTTTGAAGAAGTATTCCGCGAAGTTGATGAAATTTCGTTAAAGCAGTTCCATGAAATTATTAAGCCTCTTAATGGTCTGCATGAGTTATTTGATTGCTTAAAGAAACACTCTTGTCTTATTGCCATTGCCACCACTGACAGCGCCGAGCGAGCCAGGCTTGCAATGAGACATCTAGGTGTGGAGGACCGTATAGACTTCATTGCGGGAGCAGATTCTGTTAAAAAAACTAAACCAGCGGCAGATATGGCTAATCTCATTATGACAAGCCTCGGTATTCCGAAAGAATCTTCCGTAATGGTGGGAGATGCTGTGTCAGATGTACAAATGGGTTTAAACGCCAAGCTTAGCGCTTCAATTGGTGTGTCCAGCGGTTTGACAACTACCGAAAAATTATTAGAAATTACCCCACTTGTTGTGTCAGACATTGCGGAACTATCTCTCGTTTTTTAGGTAAGCGTTTGACCAACCCGTCTTGAAAGATGTTTTCAG
>CAZTLA010000160.1:0-7251 GCA_964614365.1 uncultured Syntrophales bacterium
GGGTAGTATGGGACAAGGGGTCGGTCGTATCGGTAAGGCGGTGGTTCGCGTCATACCCATATCCCCATGCCCTGCCTTCCGGATCGGTGCAGTCCGTTAGGTTCTTCCCATCGCAGGAATATTTGTTTTCAGAAATGATGGTCATCTACAAACTCGCATACGCTTGCGCTTTCCCCCAGCCGCCATGTTAAATCGTCATTGACTTTTAATCGGTATTGTCTCCCCCGAATTCCCCATCTTTGGGCAACTCCGTTGCGGTCAGTCGCACCAGTTCAAAAAGCGCCTCGACTATGATATTTTCATCCATCTCTTTATCTCTCTGCAATAATGTCCGTAAACCTACCATGAGCTCCTTTTACGACGCAACAAAAACCGGCCGGCCCAAACGGAACCGGAGAGAGGACAAAAAGATCAACGCTTGACAGATATCCGAGGTACAGTCTATAGAGTGGCCGGCGATGGGAACCGCTTCCCACGCCCTGAAGCAGGGCGACTAACCCCTATGACGACGAAGAAGACACTATCCTGTCTGCGCTGCGGCGAGGAACTGAAGTCTTACCGAAACCCCCTCCCCACCGCGGATATCATCATCGAACTTGCGGGGAAAGGCATCATCCTTATCATGCGGAAGAATGAGCCGCGGGGGTGGGCCATCCCCGGCGGCTTCGTTGACTACGGCGAATCCCTCGAAGATGCGGCGATACGGGAAGCAAAAGAGGAAACGGGGCTTGATGTTGCCCTCACCGGACAGCTCCATACCTATTCAAAGCCGGATCGCGACCCCCGCCACCATACGATTACCACCGTTTATACGGCCACGGCCTCCGGAACTCCCGTGGCAGCCGACGACGCCGAGGTAGTCGGCATATTCACGGAAACAACCCTGCCCTCCCCCCTGATGTTCGACCATGCGGAAATCCTGGCGGATTATTTCCGCCTGAAGAAGGAACAAGAATGAGGCTAAATCCATTGACCTTCGGGACCGTCACCGTTTGACGGCCACGCCGAGGATGCCCAGCCTCTTGTCCTCGATAAAATCCTTGAGAAGAAGGTTGGCCCCGGCCAGGGCCTGTTTGAGGTCCTGGCCGTAAAAACGGTCCTGCGTGGGATGGAGAAGAATGTGTTTCGTAATGAAGTTCCGGTAAAGGCCGGGATAGAGCTCCTCCAGGAAGTATGCCCCCTCCGGTTTGAGCACACGGGCGATCTCGGCAAGCGCCGAACGCCAGTCGGGGATATGGTGCAGCACGCCGAAACCAAAAACGGCATCCATTGAATCCGTCTTTATGGGAAGGAATGAGCCGTCTGCCACGAACAGGGAAACCTTCTGCTTCTCCGCAGGAGACAGGTATTCTTTCGCCTTCCCGATCATGTCGCAATCCAGGTCCATGGCATGGACGCGGGCCGGCTGAAACTCCCGCAGAATTATCCCGGCCCCCGCTCCCCGGCCGCACCCCGTCTCGAGGGCGACAAATCCGGGAGCAAGAGGCATCATCGCTTTGAGCCGACGGATTTCGATGCCCTGCTCCAGAACCCGCAGGGGATTGTTGACGACCAACCGTTCCGCCCAGTTCAGTTTCATTCACCACCCTTTGATTCCCACGTGCACGGCAGCGATACCGTTCGTAAGAAGACGATAGGTTACCCGGCAAAAGCCGATTTCTTCCAGCAGGCCCGAGAGTTCTCCCGGGGACGGAAACATTCGAATAGATTCGGGAAGATAGGTATATGCCTGCCGGGAACCAACGATCAGGCATCCGAGAAACGGCATGATACGGAAGGAGTAAAAATCGTACAGCAGGCGGAACCAGGATGCCGTCGGCCGGGAGAATTCGAGACAGACGAAACGGCCGCCGGGCTTGAGGACCCGGTGCATTTCTCGAAGGCCTGTCTCCAGATGGGTCAGATTCCGAACTCCGAAGCCCACCATGGCGGCATCAAAACTCCCGGATGGAAAGGATATCCGCTCTGCGTCACCCTGAACATAGAATATCCCCCTTCTCTCTTCGGAATGGCTTGACTTGTGCCGTCCCGCCTCCATCATGGCCCGGTTAATGTCGTACAAAACGACCCGCCCCGAGGTTCCCACTTGCGTAATCGCCAGTACGGAGAGATCGCCCGTTCCGCCGCAAACATCAATAACGGCATCGCCCTTCTTCAGTCCCAACAGGTTGATGGCGGTCCTCTTCCACAGGTAATGAATGCCGAAACTCAGCAGGGTATTCATCATGTCATATTTTTGCGCTATCGTATCGAAATGATTCCGCACCCAGGTTACCTTTTCCTTTTCGGGGACCTTGCGGAATCCGAAATGCGTCGTCCCGTCATCTCCCGCAGAAGACGGCGGCTTGCTTCCCTCCTCCTGCGGAACGTTCCCTTGCGATTTCCTCACAGCCATTCTCCTTCTCCCCTTTCAACAACCCAATAAAGCAGATAACACCTCGCCAGGAACGCCTCCCTTTTCCCCGGATCACCGGCAGGCACGGGCAGGCATCCTTTTCAGGACGGTCGCCGTGCGGCTGGGAAGGTATAGTCTCAGGTAATGTTTCCCGACGGAGGGCGGTTTTCCGCATCGGAAGGTATCATACGAGAGGAATTCATCTATCAGTCCGAAGCCCCCGTACCGGAGATCATCGCTCGTCAGAACAACCCGGTATTGGCCGGGGGCCGCGGGAATGCCGTACCCCGTGTAGGACCGGGAGGGATGAAAGTTGAAAACGAAGACGAGGCCGCCGCGCTCGAACGCCAGCACCTGGTCCGATCCATGCGCATGGACGCGCGACGGGAAGGGACGCTGGAAGCAATTCTCCTGCTTGATCAGGGCAACCATCTCCCGGTCGAAGTCCGCTAAAAAATGGTAGCGAAGATCGCAATCGTCGGCAAGGCGCCATTGACGCCGCGCATAATGATACGACCAGTTGTTGCCTTCGCGCGGAAAGTCAACCCATTCGGGATGCCCGAACTCATTCCCCATGAAGTTCAGGTATCCCGAACCCGCTGAGGCGATCGTGATCAGCCGTATCATTTTGTGCAAGGCCATGCCGCGATCGATCACCAGGTTCCGGCACTGCTTTCCCATGCAATCGTACATCTCTTTTCCCATCAACCGGAAGATGATCGTTTGATCCCCCACCAGGGCCTGGTCGTGGGATTCCGCATAGCCGATCGTTTGTTCATCGGCGCGGCGATTCGTCAGTTCGTAGATCATTTCACTCACGTTCCATTGTTCGTCGGGCACCTCCTTGATGATCTTTATCCAGTAGTCGGGCGTACCCATGGCCAGCCGGTAATCGAATCCGTAGCCCCCCTTGCGGATGGGCAACGCAAGGCCGGGCATCCCGCTCATATCTTCCGCGATGGTGACGGCGTCGGGCCGGAGCTGGTGGATCACCTTGTTGGCCAGGGTCAGGTACGCAAGTGCGTCTTCATCCTGATTCCCGTCAAAATACATCCCGTAGTTCGTAAATTTCCTTTCGAGTCCGTGGTCGAAATACAACATGCTGGTGATTCCATCAAAGCGAAAGCCGTCGAACCGGTATTCGCCGAGCCAGTAGGCGCAGTTGGACAGGAGGAAATGGACGACCTCGTTCTTGCCGTAATCGAAGCACAGGGAATTCCAGGCGACGTGCTCGCGCCGGACGCCTTCATGGAAGAACTGGTAGGGGGTCCCGTCGTACCTGCCGAGCCCCTCCACTTCATTTTTCACCGCGTGGGAATGCACCAGGTCCATGATCACCGCGATTCCCGCCCGGTGGGCATCGTCGATAAGGGCCTTAAGATCTTCCGGAGTGCCGAAGCGCGACGAGGCGGCAAAAAAGCTGGAGACGTGATACCCGAACGATCCATAGTAGGGATGTTCCTGAATGGCCATAAGCTGGAGGGTGTCGTACCCCGCCGCGATGATACGGGGAAGGATGAACCGGCGGAACTCATTGTAAGTCCCTACCCGATATTCTTCCGCGGCCATCCCGATATGGGCTTCATAGATGAAAGGAGCGGTTTTTTTGCGGGTGAACCCGGAATTTTTCCATCGGTAGGGAACGGGCGGGTCCCAGACCTGGGCGGAAAAAATCAGGGTGTCGGGATCCTGAACAACGCGCGTCGCCCATGCGGGAATCCGCTCGCCCGCCCCTCCTTCCCAGTGGATGCGGAGTTTATACAGATCCCCGTGCCTGAGGGTGTCCGGGGGCAATTCCAGACTCCAGTTCCCGTTTTCCTCCCGCCGGAAAGCAAAGCGCGCTTCATCTTTCCATGCGGAGAACTCCCCGATCAGGTAGATCGCCCGCGCATTCGGGGCCCACTCCCGGAGTATCCAATGATCCGCTTCCCTGTGGAGCCCGTAATACAGATGCCCGGTCGCGAATTGCTTAAGCGACCGGAGCCCTGCCAATACCTGCTTCTCCCTGGCCAACATCTTCGCCGCCCTGCGCGCGACAATGTCGCCATAGGGCTTCAGCCAGGGGTCCTTGTGAATCAACCGGGGTTCCTGCGTCATGGAAGTGAAAGTAGCAAAAAATCCTGCAAATTACAACAGAAGCCCGGAAATGGATTATGAGGACGTTACTGAGTGGACCTTTTCTTTGAGTAAATTACGGAACCATCTTTTTCGGTAGAATGATCAGGATCATAGATCGTAATACCTCAGTTGGTCAAGAATTACATTGCAATAGCCCTACGGGGGATGATAAAGTGGTTGTCCTACGGCAAGCTGCGGGGGAGGGGTCCTTCAAAGGCGTTTGCTAAATTGTTATGAGATATCCAAAGATATTTAATAACGTTGTCGGCGTCACCAATTCCCTCGGCGTAAAGTTCTTCCTTTTGCTGATTGTCTTGCTGCTGTTTTCCTTCGGCATTGTTACCTATGTGAACATCTATTTCTTTACCACCCTTTTCCGGGAGGATATCGTCAGCAATGCGGTCCAGGTAAGCAACATTATCAAACGCGCCACCTATCACAGCATGCTGGGAAATCGCCGGGAAGATTTAACCAACACGATTCGGAGCATCGGAAAGGAAAAGGGATTTGAGGGGATACGGATTTATAACAAAATCGGGGAAATCGCCTTTTCCGACAGACCTGAAGAACTGGGTCAAATTGCGGATAAACGAGCGGAGCAATGCTATGTTTGTCACGCGGAAGAGCCGGCAAAAGGAATTATTCCCACCAAAGACCGCACCCGGACATTGACATCCCCGGAAGGACACCGCATTTTAGGTCTCATAAACCCGATCGAGAATGACCCGGAATGTTATAATGCCGCCTGTCATGCCCATTCTTCCAAGGAAAAATTATTAGGAATTCTGGATGTTAAGCTCTCTCTGGAGAAGGGAGATAAAACTATTGCCGAAACCAGAAACAAGATGATTATCTATTCCGTCATTCTGATCTTAATAACTGCTTTGGTGAAGGGGTGCTTCATCCGGAAAATGATTCACAACCCCATAACAAAGCTCAACGATGCAACTCAAGAAGTGGCCAATCTTAACCTTGACCATAAGGTCGCCATAAAATCCCGTGATGAGCTGGGAAATCTGGCGAATTCCTTCAACACAATGACCTATCAACTGAAAGAGGCAAATGAAGCGGTCAAAAACTGGTCTTCCCAGTTGGAGAACAGGGTGAAAGAGAAGACCGAGGAACTCGAGAAAGCTCAGTCCCAACTGATACGGGCGGCAAAGATGGCCTCCAAGGGAGAGCTTTCGGCAATGGTGGCCCACGAAATCAACAATCCCCTTTCCGGGATTCTCTCCTATGCCAAGGTCTCATCCAAATATCTGAGCCGCGAAAATATCGATCCCGAGATTTTGGAATCGGTCAGACAAAATCTCACCTTCATCAGCAATGAAACGAAACGGTGCGGCAATATTGTCAAAAATTTACTGCTCTTTTCAAGGAAGACTTCAGGGGATTTTAAAGAAGAACATTTAAACATAATCATCGATAACAGCGTTAAGGTAATTGATCATAGCGTTAGGATGAAGGAGTTGGCATTAGTTAAAGAGCTGGATCAGGAAAATGACGTAATCGAGTGCGATGCCGGTGGAATCCAGCAGGTTTTAGTCGCTTTGATCGTTAATTCTATTGAGGCGACCCCTCCCGGCGGAACCATAACCATTAAAACAGACTGCCAAACGGAGAAAGACCGGATTCGGATTATGGTGACGGACAACGGCAAGGGAATCCCCGATGATATTCTTCCCCATATATTTGAGCCTTTTATCTCCACAAAGGTGAAAAGCACGGGACTTGGCTTATCCGTAGTTTACCGAATAGTGGAACAACATGCCGGCATCATTGACGTGGCATCTAAAATAGACGAGGGCGCTACTTTTACCATTGTCCTTCCCCGGGTTTCATC
The DNA here is from genome assembly GCA_964614365.1 of uncultured Syntrophales bacterium. Lineage (GTDB taxonomy): Bacteria > Desulfobacterota > Syntrophia > Syntrophales > JACQWR01 > JACQWR01. The sequence goes on from CAZTLA010000160.1 coordinate 6,357, forward strand.
AAAAAAGGAACCCCACAGTAAGCAAACGGATGGAGCCTGATTCAAGCGAAAGGAGATAACCTGTGAAACCGGAAGAGATCGGGATACTGATTGTTGACGATGAAGCCTCGGTGAGGGATTCTCTTTATCAATGGTTCATGGCCGACGGTTATCGGGTAGATACGGCCGATGAAGCAACCAGTGCCTTGAAGAAGCTTCAAGAAAATCCCTGGGACATTATCCTGCTCGACATCAAGATGCCCGGCATGGATGGAATAGAACTCCAGAGCCGCATTAAGCAGATTGATAAGAATATTGTCACCATTATTATTACTGCATACGCTTCTGTAGATACCGCTATCAAGGCCCTGAAGGACGGGGCCTTTGACTACGTTACGAAACCGATCGATCCCGATGACTTGAGCAGACTGATCAGGAATGCTATTGAGAAGAGAAGACTTGTTACGGAAAACATTCAACTGCGTCAACAAATCGAAGAACTCATGCTTCCCGATGAGGTGGTGGGAGAGAGTCCTGCCATAAAGAAAGTCATGGAGACGGTGAATACCGTAGCGAAAACAGATGCAACCGTTATGATCCTGGGGGAAAGCGGAACCGGGAAAGAACTTGTTGCACGGGCAATTCACAGTCGAAGTTCACGCAGATATTTCCCCATTATTACCATTAACTGCGGCGCCTATCCGGAAGGTCTGCTTGAAAGCGAACTCTTCGGCCATGAAAAGGGCTCCTTTACCGGGGCTATGTACCGAAGAAAGGGCAAGCTGGAGATGGCCGATAAGGGGACTCTCTTTTTAGACGAGATCGGGAATATCAGTGAAAAGATGCAAATGGATCTTCTCCGGGTCATTGAAACCAAAAAATTTACCCGGCTGGGAGGCGATAAGACCATTGATGT
>CAZTLA010000161.1:0-7219 GCA_964614365.1 uncultured Syntrophales bacterium
AGAAGATGGAAGCATAACGGTCAGCGAAGAAGGAACGCCCCAAGGAGGGGTAATTTCTCCGCTGCTGGCAAATATCTATCTTCACTACACCCTTGATCTCTGGTTTGAGAAGGTTTACCGCAAGAGCTGCACAGGGTTTGCCCGGCTCATTCGCTATGCCGATGACTTTGTCGTTTGCTTTCAGTATAAGCAGGAGGCGGAGCGGTTTCGCGTGGAGCTGGTCGAGCGTCTGGGCAAATTTTGGCTTGAGGTGGAACCGACGAAGACCAAAGTGATGGAGTTTGGGAGATTCGCCGTCCAGAACGCCAAGGAAAGGGGGGAGAGGCCAGAGACATTTGATTTCCTGGGCTTTACCCACTACTGTGGCACAAGGCGGGATGGCAAAGGGTTTCGGATGAAGCGGGTGACAGCCCGCAAGAAGTTTACCGCCAAGCTGAAAATCTTCAAGGAATGGCTGAAGAATGCCAGAACCCTGAAGACTAAAGAACTTTGGGAAACAGCCAAAGCCAAATTGAGAGGTCATTACAACTACTACGGCGTATTCGACAACCTTCGAGGAATTAAGAGGTTTGGGGAAGAAGCGGCAAAGCTGCTGTACAAGTGGCTGAACCGTCGTGGTGAACGTGGTTGTTTCAACTGGCAAAAGTTCTGTGAAATGCTGAAGCGGTTTCCTCTACCGGAACCAAGGATCAAGGTCAGAATGTTTGGATTTTCTGTGAATTGACTATGTGAGGAGCCGTGTGCGTGAATCGCGCAAGCACGGTTCTGAGAGGGGTCAACGACAACTGATGTATGGTTGAGATAATGTGGCACCGCCGGGAAACCAAGCGGAAACGGAGAACACAAACATCAACCTACAGCGTTGGGAGAAGCTGATCTACTCGACAGAATGTAAGCAAGTCTGATCGGCGTAGGATTTCTTTACATGTTAAAAGATGCAGCATAGTATAATTAACTCATTAATATAATGGAAGATATATCAATGTTGCCAAGTATCGACAAAAAATCACAAGACCTATGTGTCGATATTCTTTACAATAATTTTCTGATCAAGAAAATCGTTTATCTCATTTTCATTCATCATTAGCATTCGTGAAATAGTATTTTATGATAAATATTCGTATATTATAAATAATGATAAACATATTCGATCTGAATGACATATACGGCATAAATATTGTATAAACCTCATTAACGCAATCAAAATAAATAACAAAGGAGGATTTATAATGAAGAATCGTGTTATTGGTTTCATCGTAATTGCGCTCATGATTCCTGCCCTAGTGCAGGCGGCGCTGATTACCAGTCAGCCCGGAGGGACAACGACCGTGCTGACCACGGTGACAGGCACGTGGGCATCTGCTCCATCAGTCATCGCCGGAGGATTCACTGTATTTGCGCCCGGCGGTTCCGATGTCTGGTACGGCGATTCCAGCTATGGTCTTGCCGATAACGGTTCCTGGAGTTCCTTCGCCTGGGTCGGCGGCTACTGCTGGAGTGGGGCCTGTACGGCCACGATCGATCTTGGCGGGGTTTACTCTTCCGTGGGCGGATTCATGAATTACGCCCTTTCAGGTGGCGCCCCATATCATGGTTCAGGGGCAGATCCTTTTATCGAGGCGATCGCCGCAGACGGGACGACAGTCTTGGAATCCTATAATCTCTTCACGGCGGCTCCTATTTCAACTCCGGGTGGATCGAACGCCGGAGCATTCCGCGGCATTACGCGCAGCACTGCCGATATTGCCTACTTCCGCATCTCCGGTTCATACCTGATTCAGCACGACATCACGCTGGGCGGCACTCCGATGCCGGAACCGGCCACCATGCTTCTTCTGGGGATCGGTCTTTTAGGGATTGCAGGAGCAAAGAGTAAGTTCAAGAAATAGAGCAAAGCAAGATATTTGGAATGAAAGGCAGGGTCAGCGATGGCTTTGCCTTTTTTTTCGTCTTAGGGTCTGATACCCCCCCGCAGCAAGCTGCGGGGGGGCCTTCCCGTTCTATCCATATCGTCACACCCACGCTTTGCAGGCGTAAGTCTGTCGAGGTCCAATTCAACGGATCAAAAGTGCCTGAACCGGATGAACCGCAATTATCCCTGTCTTTTTTGCGACATTTGTTTTATAAAGCTCCGTCAATTATATTAGGGAGATGAGCACCTATGTCCAGAGCAGATAGATATTTGAGGGCATGCCGGAAGGAAAGCGTTGACTGTACGCCGGTTTGGATGATGAGGCAGGCGGGCCGATACCTTGAGGAATACCGCGCACTCAGGGCTAAGTACAGCTTTATTGAAACCTGCAAGACGCCGGAGCTTGCGGTGGAAATAACCCTGCAACCCATCAGGCGCTTTGAACTCGATGCGGCGATCATCTTTGCAGACATCCTTTTGCCGTTGGAAAAGATGGGAATAGACTTTGAGTTCACCAAGGACGACGGTCCGCAGATCAACAACACGGTGCGGACGCGGAGCGATGTGGTAAAGATGAGGGTCATGAATCCCATGGAGGAAATGGCCTACCTGATGGATGCCATCAGGATGGTAAAGCGCGAATTGGGGGGCAAGATACCGCTCATCGGCTTCTCCGGCGCGCCCTTTACCCTGGCGAGCTACATCACCGAAGGGGGCGGTTCCCGGAACTATGTGTTCACCAAGTCCATGATGTACCGGGAGCCTGAGACCTGGCGGCTGCTCATGGAAAAACTGACCGACATGGTCATCGCTTACCTGAACGACCAGATCAAGGCGGGCGTCCAGGCTGTGCAGGTGTTCGACAGTTGGGTGGGCTGCCTCTCCCAAGCCGATTACCGCGAATTCGTGCTGCCTCACCAGAAGCGGCTGATGACGTCCCTCGATACGTCGGTGCCGCACATCCATTTTGCCTTCGGCGCGTCGCACCTGCTCACGATGGTCAAGGATGCCGGCGGCGACGTGATGGGGCTCGACTGGCGTATGGATATCGACGAAGCATGGAAGATGCTGAATCATGAGCCTGCCGTCCAGGGAAATCTCGATCCCGTCGCCCTGTACGGTTCGCGGGACTATATCAAGAGGCGGGTAAAGGACATCCTGGACCGCGTTGGCAACCGGAACGGCCACATCTTCAACCTAGGCCACGGCATCCTGCCCACCGTGCCGCCCGACAACGCGAAATACATGATTGATCTCGTCCACGAGCTGAGCGCGAGCTAATGAAGACCGGCGTACTCATGGTGACCTTGGGCGGGCCCCGGAGCCTGGAGGAGATACCGGAGTTCATCAGGTATTTTATCGGCAGGGAACTTCCCCCCCCGGCCATGAAGGCTGTCATCGAGCGCTACCGGCTTATCGGCGGGCATTCTCCGCTGGTGCGTATCACCGGGGAGCAGGCGCAGGCGCTGGGTGAGATGCTCGGCCCTGAGCATCTCTGCGCCCCCGCTTTCCGCTATGCGCGGCCCTCCATCGAAGATGCCCTGGAACAGATGGCGACAGCGGGACCCGCGCGGATTTTCGTGCTGCTCCTTTCCCCTTTTTATGCCAGCGTGACCACAGGAAACTACATCGCGCGGGCCAAAGAGCATCTGAAGAAAAAATCCCTTTCCGTGCCGGTGGATTTTATCCACAGTTGGCATCGGGAGCCGTTTTTTATCGAAAGCTGGGTGGAAAAGATCCGGGGCGAATCTTTTGACGAAAAGGCCTGTTACCTCTTTTCGGCGCACAGCCTGCCGAAGAAGTATTCGGATGAGCCATACCGGCGGCAGATCGAAGAAACGGTCGAGATGGTCGTCGCGCGGGCGAGAATCAAGGAGTATGTCCTCGGATGGCAGAGCATCCCGAACAACGTCTCGGAGCCCTGGATAACCCCGACCGTGGAGGAAAAAATCGCCGCGATTGCCGCAGATGGTTTTGCCGGCGTCATTCAGGTCCCGATCGGGTTTACCGCAGACCACATCGAGACGCTCTACGATATCGACATAACGCACAGGCAGTACGCGCTGGAAAAAGGCCTTTCCTTCCGGCGCCTGTCTTCGCTCAACGCCGGTGCGCCCTTTATAAGGGCCTTAAAAGAGGTCGTGATGAAGTTCACCGGAGATGAATTGAGAATAAACACTTATGAACCGTAACGATGCAAATAGTACCCGGAAGAACCTGAAGATAGCGATCATCGGCGGCGGCATCTCCGCCCTGGCCTGCGCCGTCAATCTGAAAGAAAAGGGATTGGACTTTACGATCTTTGAAAAAGAAGATGCCGTGGGCGGAAAGCTCTGCACGGAAACAATAGACGGGTTTACCATTGAAGGCGGCCCGGACAGCTACCTGCCCGAGAAGCACTGGTCCGTGCAGCTCATCAAAAAAGTCGCTCTGGCCCCGGAGATGCTCTGCTCGAACGATGAGTTCAAGGGCACCTTCATCCATTCCGGCGGCCGACTTCATCCCCTGCCCGAAGGCGTCATGCTCATGGTGCCCACCATGATCATGCCGCTTGCCAAATCCAGCCTCATTTCCTGGCCGGGCAAGATGCGGATGGGTATGGAGCTCTTCGTGCCGTCCCGGAAAGACCGGCAGGACGAAAGCCTTGCCGACTTCGTCACGCGCCGGCTGGGCCGGGAGTGCCTGGAAAAGATCGCCGAACCTCTGGTGGCGGGCATTCACACCTCCAATCCGGACAACATGAGCGTTCTCGCCATCTTCCCCCGCTTTATCGACATGGAGCGAAAATCGGGCAGCCTGATCAAAGGGATGATCGACGCGATGAGAAGGATGCCGCCCCCTGACCCCGCCGCTCCGAAGATGACCTACTTCATGTCGCTCAAAGAGGGCATGCAGGGGCTGGCGCGGGGCTGCGCATCCTACATCGGCGCCGAGCGGATCAAGACCGGGATGGCCGTTGCCTCCGTGGTGAAAAAGGAGAATGGTTACCGCCTCACCTTCGGCGACGGAGCGACTGCCGATTTTGACGCCGTCGTGCTTGCCACTCCCGCCTACATCACGAAGGACATTGTAAAGCCGGTGGACGAGCAGCTCCCCGGGATGTTGTCCGCAATTGCATGGTCGTCGTCGTCGACGCTTTCGCTCGCCTTCCGGAAAAACGACCTGAGAAGGTCGCTGCCCGGTTTCGGATTTATCGTCCCCCGCATCGAGAACCGGCGGATCAATGCCTGCACCTGGAGTTCAATAAAATGGTCCCACCGGGCGCCGGAAGATACCCTCCTCATCCGATGTTTCGTCGGCGGCGGGCATCACGAAGAACTCGTGTCCCGCAGTGACGACGAATTGCTGTCCATCGTCCGGGAAGAGCTCAGGGACATTGTGGGCATCGCTGCTGCGCCCGTATTTTCCAAGGTGTACCGCTGGTTTCAGGGCATGCCGAAATATACCGTGGGCCATCTGGAGCGCATTGCCGCCATTGACGAAAGACTGAAAGCGCACCGGGGGCTGTATCTGATCGGCTGCAGTTACCGCGGTATCGGTATCGGTGACTGCGCAAAGAGCGGCTTCGATGCCGCGGCGGCCATTGAGGAGTACTTTACATGAAATATAACACCTACGCATTTATCATCAAGGACGGTCACTTTGAGAGTCTGCTCTATGCGTTCAACTTCGCCAGCATTGCCGCCGTCTCGAACAAGAAAGTGCGCATCCTCTTTGTCGGATGGGCAGCAAGCAAGTTAATCAAAGGGAATCTGGAGAGAATTGACATTCCCAGCTCCCTCCAGGATCAGAAAAGCGAGTTCATCGAAAAGTTAAAGAACCATAAAGTTCAGGATCTGAGAGAATTGTTTCAATTGGTGAAATCGGCCGGCGACGTGAAAATTTATATATGCTCTCTGGCGGCGAGCATCTGGGGAGTGACCCGCGAGAACATGATTCCGGAAGTTGACGATATTCTCGGTTCCCCCAATTTCCTTCTCCAGGAAGCGAAGGATGCGGAACAGATTCTGACTTTTTAGGCCGATAATCTACAGGCTCTCGGGAGAATAGGCGACCATGACGATCCGGCTGCCGGAAGATCAATACGTCAATGCCGGTGAGGTAAAGACCCGCTTCTGGCGCCTCGGCGAGTGCGGTCCGCATATAATCCTTCTTCATGGTCTCGGCGCTTCTGCCGAAATATGGCTGCACAATGTCGAGGTCCTTGCCAAAAATCACCGGATTTTTATTCCGGATTTAGCCGGCTTCGGACGATCTGAAAGGCCATCCTCTTCCTTTACTCCTCTCGATTACGTCTCTTTTCTTGATGATTTCATGGATGCCCTGCATATCGAACGGGCATCACTCGTCGGCCAGTCGCTCGGCGGCGCCATAGCCCTCAAATACGCGCTTGGGTTTCCACACAAGGTGGATAAGCTGGTACTGGCCGATTGCGGAGGTTTTGGGCAAGAGGTCATATGGACGCTCAAGCTGATGTCGCTTCCGTGGATAGGCGAAATTGTCTCCTGTCCGAGCCGTGCGGGAGTGACGCTCTTTTTCCGGTTGGCGGTTCGCAATCGGGCGGTGATAACAAAAGAATTCATTGACCTCTATTACCACCTATTCACACAGCCGGGCTTTCAGGCCTTTCTCTTGAAGATCGTCCGTAAGCTGGTCGACTTCCGCGGCGCGAAACATGCGGTTCTGGCTCCCGTCATGGAGAACCTCCAGCGGCTAAAGCAGCCGACACTGATCATTTGGGGCGAGAACGATCGTGTTTTTCCGCTCAAACATGCCTCCTTCGGGAAAGAACGAATACCGAATGCTCAGCTATATATTATGAAGCAGTGCGGTCACATTCCCAATCTGGAAAGGCCTGAAGAGTTCAACAGCGTGGTGCTTGAATTTTTGGATGGTTGACGCGTCATCAAGAAGGTATCAAGCGCGTTTAACGGTTTTATAAATACCGCTGCAGGAGGGAATCCAGGCTACGGCCGAACTGATCGATGTCAAAAGCCTTATGAAGAAAACTGTCCGCACCGGCTTCGTACGCCTCCTTTTCATCCGATCCGAGGGAGGAAGAGGTGACGACAATCACCGGGATATCCTTCAAGCGTTCGTCCCCGCGTATCTGACGCAAGGTGTCGATCCCACTCATGCCCGGCATTTTCAAATCAAGCAGTATCAGCGAGGGTAAATCGCTTCCGGATCGAAGACGATCAATCGCAGCATTGCCGCGCGAAACCGCGTCGAGTTTTTCTTTGCGTCCCATCTCAGCCAGGGCTATTTTCGTGATCTCGATATCGTCAGGATTGTCGTCGACAATCA
>CAZTLA010000162.1:0-7213 GCA_964614365.1 uncultured Syntrophales bacterium
CCGGCGCAGAGAAAGTCAAAGGCGGGGTAATCGCGAAGCAATTTTTCCTTCAATGCGGATGCATGAACGCCTCCGCACACGGTAATAATGTGCGAGGAGAGCTCCTTGATTTTTTGCGCCATATCCGCGGCATCGAGAAACGATGACGTAGTCGCGGAGAATCCGACAATCTGCGGTTCATAATCCAAGATAGCCTTAACTTGTTGATTGAGATTGAAGGGAACATCCGGACCGAGGCAATCGTACAGGAAAAGATCGTGTCCCTGTTCCATCAAGTAAGAAGCAATGGAAAGAAGTCCCTGGGGAACCATGCGATTGGCGACATCGGTAATATCGCGACGACCGGGAAACCAGTTGAATCCCCGCGGATGGACAAGCACGATGCGTTTTTTGATAGGACTGCTTTTTTTCATCTGAAAATGCACCTCAAATCCCCCTCTATCCCCCTTTGCCAAAGGGGGAGTTATTATTCCCTCTTTAGCAAAGAGGGGTTAGGGGAGATTTTCATTGTCCTTTGTGACGGCGTGTCGTCATGAGAGTTTCATGGGTCAACTGTAAGTAAAATACTCGCGCGTGTCAAAAGAATTATGATTGACGACCTCGGAAAAAGTCCGGATGCTGCGTTAAGCTTTATCCTTCGTCGTTGCAGCGTACATCAATGTACGCCTACACTCCTCAGGATTCGCTCGCCTTGCCTGCGGAGCTTTTTGCGAAGTCGTCCAAAATTAACGTTTTGGTGACTTATTGCGAGTTCCTCATGACGGGGCTGCTCTGGATTGTCATTAAAGGATTGACACAAAAGAGATTACAAGGTTATAGATTACAAGAGACAATAGACCGGAGAAGGTGCCAGAACTGATGGACAAAGACCGAGTGGCGCTCGTAATTCCCGTTTACAATCATGAAGGGAAGATTGCAGAAGTGGTCAGGGAAGCCCTGAAGCTTCGTCTCCCGCTGTTTGTTATTGACGACGGATCAACGGATTCCACCTACGATCGGCTCAAGGATGCCGCATCCATAACCGTCATCCGCCATGCCACAAACAGAGGGAAGGGGGCTGCCATTCTGAGCGGTTTTGCCGCGGCTGTTCCCTCTGCAGACTGGGCGGTCACCATGGATGCCGATGGGCAGCATCATCCGGGAGACATCTTGAATCTGATCCGAGCCGTTCCACCCGGGGAACGGCCCATCGTCGTCGGGCGAAGAGACGGAATGAATCAATGCCATGTCCCGTGGAAAAGCCGTTTTGGCAGGACGTTTTCAAATTTCTGGGTGCGGGCATGCGGAGGGCCGAACATCGGGGACACGCAAAGCGGGTTTCGTTTGTATCCCCTGCCGGAAGCCATGCATCTCAATGTCAGGGCGCGACGGTTCCAGTTTGAGGTTGAAATCCTGGTCAGGGCGCAATGGCGGGGGATATCTGTTCGGGAAACACCCGTCCGGGTTACGTATGAATCCAAAGAAGAGCGGGTGTCCCATTATCGCGGCGTTGTTGATTTCTTCAGGAATGCCGGCACCTTCAGTCGTTTGATCCTCATGAGGGTATGTGCATTTCCCTTCATGCGAGAGAAATAGATCATGCACAAATACCGCTTGAGATATTCCTTGGTCGCTCTGGTAATTATAGCGGTCATCGGACTTTTTGCAGCCGGGATATACCGCCTGCAATTTGATAGCGATCTCCTGGCGTCCCTTCCCCAGACCGATCCGGTTTTGGCCGATGCCCGTTACGTCATTATGCATCATCCGATTCACGACCGCGTAGTTCTCGACCTGGAACAGAGCGGTGGCGACCTGGATGCGCTCGTTGAAGGAGCAATGCTGGTTGAAACGAGAATGCGGGACAGCGGTCTTTTCAAGGAGGTCGGATTCCGGCAGATCGGTCAACGTATACCGGAATTGATGCGATCCATTCTGGACAACCTTCCCCTTCTGTTCAGTGGTGATGAACTGGAAAGGATTATCAAACCGCTCCTAACGCCCGAAAAGGTCCGTCAGACCCTGAACGAGCATTATTCTTCCCTGCATCATCTTGAAGGCATCGGCCAGGCAGGGTTTATCTCCGATGATCCCCTCGCCTTGCGAAATCTGGTAATGTCGCGTTTATCGCATCTTTCCCCGGTAAAGGGCGCCCGGATATATAAGGGGCGTATCGTCTCATCGGACGGGAAGCACATCCTGATCATTGCGGAGCCGTTGACCTCCGGCATGGATACACGGTTTGCACGACGGGTCACGGCGCTGATGGAAGGCATCTCGGCGGAACTGCGCGGGAAGCAGGGCGGGCAGAGCGGTTTTTCCCTGACGCCTGTCGGCGCCTATCGCGCCGCTCTCGACAATGAGATCAATGCGAAGCGTAATGTAAAAAGAGCAGTTTTGTTTTCAACTGCGGCCATTGCACTGCTGCTCCTGGTGGGTTTCCCCCGGCCGCTGATCGGACTGCTGGCTTTTCTGCCGGCCTTTGCCGGAACCATGCTGGCTTTTTTTGTCTATTCCCTGTTTCACCCGTCCATTTCATTGCTGGCCGTCGGTTTCGGCGGGGCGATTATTTCTTTTACCGTTGATTACGGCATCGCCTATCTCCTGTTTCTTGACCGTCCGTACGAAACGCAGGGGCTGGAAACCACCAGGGAGGTCTGGTCTCTGGGGCTGCTTGCCATGCTGACGACGGCGGTCAGCTTTGCATTTCTCTCCCTGAGCGGATTCCAGGCGCTGGCGCAGATAGGCCAGTTTGCCGCTCTGGGAGTCCTCTTTACCTATATTTTTGTGCATGCATTCTTCCCCATGATATTTCCACTCATGCCCCCGGCAAAACGGCAGTCCTACCTGCCACTGCAGCGTTTCGTCAACGGAATCGCATCGTCCCGGGGCTTATGGAAGACGTATGCCGCGTTGGCCTTTGGGGTTGTCATGCTGCTTTTCGCCAAGCCGCAATTTCACGTGGATCTGAATGCCATGAACGCCGTCAGCCGTGAGACCCTGAATGCGGAGAAACGGATCAGGAGTGTGTGGGGAGATATCTTCAGCAAAGTGTATCTGATGGTTGAAGGACGGGATCTGGCGGACCTCCAGAGGAAGTCCGACCGCATAGCAGAATTGCTGAGTACAGAAGTGGCTGCAGGCAGGATTTCCCAGGCCTTTGTCTCTTCCATGGTTTTTCCGGGGGAAGAGCTGGCGCGTAAGAATTTCGCAGCCTGGCGGAGCTTCTGGAATCCCGATCGGGTTGCCGGGTTTCGCAAGGAGATGGGAGAAGCCTCGCGGCCATTAGGTTTTTCGCCTGGCGCCTTTGATCCGTTTTTTACCGTGCTGAACAAAAAGGACGTACAGGGGACGAACATGCCTGAGAAGTTTTCCGGACTGCTCGGCATCTCGGTGAATCAGGATCGGTCTTCCTGGATACAGGTTGCCGCCCTGACCCCCGGACCGTCCTATGGGGGCGAGGATTTTTATCGGCGTTTTACGACAACGGGTCTGGCGAGGATTTTTGACCCCGCCCTGTTCGGGCAACGATTTGGAGCGGTCCTCTTGTCCGCCTTCATGAAGATGGTTGCCATCGTGGGACTTGTTACGATTCTGACCGCTTTTCTGTATTTCTTAGATTGGCGGCTGACCCTGATCAGCATGGCGCCGACCTTGTTTGCCCTGGTCTGTACCCTTGGCACCATGAATCTCATGGGGCAGCCGCTCGGCATACCGACACTGATGGTATCCGTCGTTGTCATCGGGATGGGAACGGACTATGCCCTCTATCTGGTGCGCGCCCATCAGCGTTATCTCGATGAGGATGATCCTTCGCTGGGACTCATCCGGCTGACCGTGTTTCTTTCATTTGCCACAACGTTTTTGGGGTTCGGCGTCCTTGCCCTTTCGGACAATGTCCTGTTGAGAAGCGCCGGGCTGGGACTTTCGCTGGGGATCGGTTATTCCTTCCTGGGCGCTGTTACGATTGCTCCCCCACTTCTGAAACAAATATTTGCTCCGGCGCCGTCGTCGAATGAAGTTCTTGTGCCCGGATCGAGAAGGCACTTGCATCGCGCGGTATCGCGATACCGGCATATGGAGCCTTATCCGAGGCTTTTTGCCCGGTTCAAGATCATCCTCGATCCCCTGTTTCCTCGCCTTGCCGATTTCGTCAAGGAACCGGGAATCATCCTGGATGTGGGGACCGGTTTCGGCGTGCCCGCTGTCTGGCTTCTCGAACTGTATCCGGGAGCGCGGCTTTATGGGATTGAGCCGAATCGTAAGCGCGTCCGGTTCGCTTTGCGGGCGATCGGAACAAGGGGGACGGTAGAGGTCGGGCATGCCCCCGATATACCCGATATTTCCGAAATGGCCGATACGGCCCTTCTCCTCGATGTCATCCATCTGCTGACCGATGCCGAGCTTAGCCTGACCTTGCAGCGTCTTCACGGCAAACTCCATCCCGGCGCTGCTTTGGTTATCAGGGCCACGGTGCCTTCAGGAAAGCGATTCCCCTGGAAGCGCTGGATCGAGACGAAGAGGATTACAATGCAGAAAGGCATGCCCCATTTTCGTTCCCGGAATGATATTCTGACTTTCATTGCGAAGACGGGTTTCGAGATTACCTGCACGGAAATCAGCGCACCGGGCGAGGAAGAGTGGTGGTTTGTCGCGAGGGGGTGCAGTCGGGAAGGGGAGAACTTCAATACATGAGGATAGAATGAAGGTAAGGTTATACCGGTTTCTTATCGCCCTGTCCAAATTTCTGGGGCCGTGGTTTTTCCGGGTCATTGCCTGGGGCATTGCCTCCGGCTATTTTTTTATGTTCCCGGGAAGGGTAGCCGTAAGCATGCGTTTTTACCGGGCGCTGTTCCCGGCAAGTCGGGGGCTGTACCATCTTTGGTGCGCGTGGAAGCAGTATCATCATTTTACATCCCTGTTCCTCGACCGTTTTCTCCTGTTCGACGATAAGAATGTCGCCTTTACCCATGAGGGCTGGGAATACCTTGAAGATGCCGTAAACAAGAAGGTTGGCGGCGTTCTTCTCATGTCGCACGTGGGCAACTGGGAAATAGCGGCCCACTTGTTCCTGCGGGTACATGCCCGGAATAATCCGGGGATGAAACTGCTTCTCTATCTGGGACAAAAGCACAAGGAACAGATTGAACGTATGCAGAAGGAAAGCCTTGTCCGGAGCGGGGTGCAGGTTATCGCCGTGGGACGGGAGGGCGGGTCTCCTTTTGATATTGTCTCAGGCATCAATTTTCTGAAAGCGGGGGGAATGGTTTCTCTGACGGGAGACCGCAAATGGCGTGAGGACCAGCGTTCCATCTCCGTACGATTCCTGGGGCACGAGGTCTTCCTGCCGGAAACGCCCTTTGTCTTTGCCCTGCTGTCCGGGAGCCCCCTCTTGATATTCTTTGCTCATCGAACGGGCCCACAGACCTACCATTTCAAGATCATGCCGCCGGAATATGTCCGCGCCCGGGGACGCAAGGACAGGCAGGAAGCCATCAGAAAGGCGGCGCAGGCGTATGCCGAACACCTGGAGGACGCCGTACGGCGTCACCCCTTCGAGTGGTACCACTTCGAGCCGTTCATCTGCCGGCAACTGGATGAAAATTCTCGTGGAAAAGCCATTGCGGAAGGGAGCGATATTCGTGTATAAGAAACCGCCGCTGCGGGTCATGGCCGGTTTATTCCTCATTCTGTTCAGCTATGTCATCGGTTGGCCTGCCGTCGGTGCGCTGGGTCTGGTTTCCTTCTCTACGGGGAACCCCCTGATTCTGGCCGTCGGCGGTCCGCTGATGTATGGGCTGTCTCACGTGATGTTTCTTATCGGCATGTATTATGCCGGTAAAGATTATGCCACGGCATGTCTGGGGCGGATAAAGAATGCCTGGAAGGGAAGAAAATGGACGAATTAATCTCAGAACTCAAAGTTAAAATCATCGAAACACTGAATTTGCTCGACGTTCACTCTGCGGATATTGGAGATGACGCCCAACTGGTGGGTGGCGATCTCGGGCTGGATTCCATAGATGTCCTGGAACTGGTCATGATGCTTGAGAAAGATTATGGCGTGAAAATTGACAGTAAAGAGCTTGGTGCCAAAGTCTTCACATCCGTGAGGTCGTTGGCGGACTACGTCCATCAAAATCGGTCGGGGAGCGCTCATTGAGCAATGCAGGCGTCTTTATTACCTCGTTGGGGATCATCAGCCCGGTGGGGCAGGGCCTGAACGATAACCTCGATGCCATCCGAAACGCCACGCGGGGAATCAAGCCGCTTCGTCTCTTCCCGACGAGCCACATGCCGCCGTTGCCCGTCGGCGAAATCGGTTCGTTCCCATTCACCTCTGACGTACCCCGAACCCATGCTCTTGCACTTGTTGCCGCCAAAGAGGCGATGAAACATATCCCCGGTGCGCCGGATGCCGTTGTCATCGGCGTGACGACGGGCGGGATGCCGTTTACCGAGGAACTTCTCAAACGGGGCGAACTCGATTCAAAACAGTATGAATACCACTCGACCGGTTCCGTTGCCGAGTACGTTGCCCGTCATGTGGGGTGCACGGGGCCGGTCTTGACCGTATCAACGGCATGTTCTTCGGGAACCGTGGCGCTGAAGATTGCCTTAGAAATGCTGCGCAGCGGTATGGCAAAGCAGGTGCTGGCCGGCGGCGCCGATGCCCTCTGCCGACTGACCTATTACGGCTTTCATGCCCTGCAACTGGTTGATGAGGCGGGCGCGCGTCCGTTCGACAAGAACAGACGGGGGATGACGGTCGGTGAAGGGGCGGCCATGCTGTTGCTCGCGGCCGCCGAAATTCCACCGGATAATGCCATGGCCGAACTCCTCGGCGTCGGGTTATCCTGTGATGCCTATCATCCCGCAGCCCCCCATCCCGAAGGCGCGGGAGCATTGCGGGCCATGGGAGAGGCGCTTTCAGACGCCTGTCTTTCACCGGCGGATATAGAGTATATTCAGTTGCACGGCACGGGGACCATTGATAATGATCATGCCGAAGCAAAGGCCATACACGCCCTGTTTGGCGAGCGGCCCATCCCGCCTCTGTCCTCCATAAAAGGATCCTTTGGACATTCCCTCGGTGCGGCCGGGGCAATAGGCGCCGCCGTCTCTGTCTTGAGTGTTGCGCAAGGCATTATTCCCGCCAATACGGGCTTTCAGGAACCCGATCCCCAATTGAACCTGATTCCTGTTCAGGTATCTACGGTGAAGAATATAAACG
>CAZTLA010000163.1:0-7183 GCA_964614365.1 uncultured Syntrophales bacterium
GTTTTGCCCCGCAGTAAACCGCTGAGTAAAGCCCCTGGGTGATGGAGAACTGGAACGGCAAGGGCGACAGCAGAAATAATCCTTCATCCGTTGTGATGCTTGTTTCCTGACAAAAGGTTTTCGTGCTGTAATCGTGGATATTATGCGTGGTGATAACGCCTTTGGGGTTTCCCATCGTGCCGGAGGTGTACAGGATGGAATCAATATCATCGCCCCGGGGCCGGTAGCGCAGGAGGTGATCCCGATCATAGCGCGTCAGGATATCCGGTTTGACGAGGTCCCTAAAGCCGGCCATTTCCGGCCATTTCCGGCCCGCATGGTCTACAACGATAACCTGCCGCAACGTGGGCAATTCCGGCTTGATCCTCTTCACCATCTCGATATAATTGAAACCGTTGAACTCGGCAGGCAAAATAAGAGCCGAAGCTTCCGAATGTTTCAGAATAAAGGATACTTCTCCATCACGCAGGAGCGGATTTATGCTGACCGGTATCGCCCCTATTGCACTCACTCCGCAGTAGGCAATGACAAACTCATGCCAATTCGGCAACTGAATCATGACCCGGTCATGGGTTGTGATTCCCATCTCCAGCAAATGCAGAGCCAGGGCCTGTACCTGATCGTGAACCTCTTTCCAGGTGAGACGGGTGCTCAGATCGACAATACCCACTTTATGGGGAAACTGCTCAGCCGTCCGGCTCAAATAGTCGACGATCGTATCGCCCTTCCAGTAGCCTTTCGCTTTATAGTACTGAGCCTTGTCAGGCATCTGATACTCGTGCATGACCTCCCCCCTCCTTTTCACATCCAAGCTGTCCGGATTCTTGCGCCTCCTTGTTGGTCCAGGCTTGCAGCCTGAACCAAGCTATTAATGTTTCGGTTCAATCTGCAAGATTGAACCAGCCCTGATCCATCATGTTTCCGGCGGCAGGATTCGGTTACTTGCCCGTATCCCGCTGTCCGGATTCTTGCGCCTCCAATGCGGCGAGAATCTTCTCCGGTGTGATCGGCAGTTCTTTGATTCGAACGCCGACGGCATTATAGATTGCATTGGCCAGAGCGGGCGCGGTGAATACCTGTGTTCCCTCACCGCACTCTTTCGCCCCATAGGGCCCCTCGGGATCAACGATATCCAGAAAGATACTTTCCATTTCGGGCACTTCAAGGGCAGTGGGAATTTTATAGTCCATGAACGTGGGATTCAGGGATCGTCCCGTCTCCGGCTCCATGCAGAAGTTTTCATAAAAGGTGTGGCCCATGGCGCACACAACCGAACCGTCCACCTGGCCTTCCGTAGCCATAGGGTTGATTATGACGCCGCTGTCATGGGCGGTAACGACCTTGTTGACTATAACCTTTCCGGTTTCTTTGTCCACCTCCACATCGACTGCCTGGGTTCCAAAGCTGTATGCCGGCGACATATCGCCGCCTTCGCTCAGCAACGTCGTTGGTTCTTTGACCGGAGGAAGGTAAAACCCCCTCCCCACGAGAGGAAACGGCTCATCATGGTACTGATAAATTTTTAGTGCTTCACGAAAAGCCAGCCCCTGCGCGGGATTGTCCCGCACGAAAATCCGGTGATCGCGGGCCGCCAATTCTTCCGCCCGGACCCCCAATTTTAGCGCCACGACGGCAAACAATTTCTTCTTTGCGCTTTCCGCCGCCGCCCGGATGGCGTTTCCGGCCCGAAGGGTCACCCCGCTGCCAAAGGTCCCACCATCCAGGGGCGTTAACTCCGTGTCTGCAGACGTTATCCGGACGTCCTGGAAACCCACCCCCAGCGCCTCGGCAGCTATCTGAGCCAGGACGGTGTTCGATCCCTGACCGATATCACAGGCCCCCGTAAGAAGCGTTATCGATCCGTCCCGGTGGATCTGGATGATCGCCGCGGAACCGGTATGGCTCATGTTGCTGACGCCGGAAACGAAACCCGATGAACCGAGCCCCAGACCCCGCCCCGTTCCCTGGTAGGCGCTGCGGTTTTTCCAGCCGATAGCCTCGGCCGCCTTGGTCATACTCTCGGCAAGACCACAACTCCTCAAGGTTACCCCGAGGGGGTGATCTTCATTCACGTGAACCGCATTTTGCAACCGCATATCCAGGGGATCGATGCCCAGATCGGCCGCTATCATATCGACCTGGGACTCCACGGCAAAGCGAACTTCCGGCGCTCCGTGTCCCCGCATCGGCCCGCTTACCGTTTTGTTCGTATACACGTGATAGCCCTCGAAGAACATATGGGGAATTTTGTACGGCAACATGGCAAAATAACCGGCCAGGGTCAGCACCAACGGCGCCGTGCTGTTGTATGCTCCCCCATCGGCATATATCCTGCAATGCTGGGCAATGATCGAGCCATCTTTCCTGACGCCCGTTTTGATGGTCGTCATCATCGGATAACGGGCCCTGGTGCAGGTGATGCTTTCTTCTCTGTCGTACACGATCTTTACGGGCCGGCCCGTTTTTATGGCGAGCAGCGCCGCGCACACGTCAAGCCGCAGTAATTCCGCCTTGCCGCCAAAACCCCCGCCGATGTGCGGAGTAATGAAGCGTATCTTGCTTTCATCAATGCCTATCGCTACCGCCAACGTGCGCCGCATGGCAAAGGGAGCTTGTTTACAGGCCCAGATCGTCAGTTTGCCCGTGGGATCGTAACTGGCAATGGCTGCGTGCGTTTCCAACGGCGCATGGGCCTGCTTTTGGGTGTAAAAGCTGTCCTCCCGAACGTGATCTGCAGCAGCAAAACCTGCCTCCACGTCGCCATATTTCTTCACATATTGAGCGCTGATATTGTTTTGAATGTCGGTGTGGATCCAGGGAGCGCCGGGCTTTATCGCTTCCAGGGGATCAAAAACAGCATCGAGCGGCTCATATTCCACGACGATGAGTTCGAGGGCTTCCTCGGCGATATCCGGACTTATTGCCGCGACCGCAGCCACCTCATCTCCGACGTACCGCACCTTGTCAATACATACGGCGGTTTCATCGCCGGCAAAAGGAACGGCTCCATATTTGCGTGAGGGTACATCTTTCCCGGTAATGATTGCCTTTACCCCCGGAACCTTCAACGCACGGGCAATATCGATGCTTTTTATCAGGGCATGCGGGTAGGGACTTCGCAATAATTTACCAGAGAGCATATGGGGCAATTTGAGATCGGCGGTAAATTGAGCCCGCCCCATTACCATCTCTATGCCATCGATCCGAGGCGTCGATGTGCCTACCACGCTATATGCAGTCACCATCATTCACTCCTCTCAAAGATGAAGAACACGGTTGGGAGATGACGGCTATTGCTATTTTAACAAGTCCGCAAAGACCTCTCGTGATTTAGCGATATACTCCTTTTCTTTCAGGATATAGTCCTCGTGGTCGATAATAAAGTACTTCTTGTTCCGGTCCAGCTTACGCATGGGGGTAAGGTGGTCGGTGGCAACGTTGGTCTTAACGCTGCCAAGACCGCCGGACTTGCTCAAAATGGTCTGACCCTCTTTGCCCAGGATCCAGTTGATAAACACCTTTGCGGCGTTGGGGTGCGCAGCCCGGTTAATCAGAGCCAGGTCGTTTGGCCCCGCTGAAGCGGTGAAATCATCTTCAGGCAGAATTTCCACAATCGGCGCACCGGCATTGAGAAACTCCGTGATAAGGTTTGGCTCCATGCCCAGGCCGATTGCATATTTCCCTCTGGCGACCCATTCGACCTGTAATCTCTGGTCACGGTTGATAAACGGTTTCTGCTTTGCGAGCTGCTTCATATAGTCCCAGTCCTTTATCTTTACGGCTGCTCCGCCGACGAAACGCTGACCGGGACCCTGTACCGTGGGATCATTCAGGATAATCTTCTCCTTCCACTTGGGATTCAAAAAATCATCAAAAACCTTAATTTCGCCCGGCTTAACCATCGTGGTATTGACGATGCAACTCTGACCGGCCGTGGGCTGCAGCAAAAGCACGATCACCTTCCGATCCCGGTCAGCCCAGAGATAATCACCGCCTATCCACAACTTCTTATCCAGCACTTCCGGCTGCATCAACGCCGGCTCCAGCGGGTCAAGAGCGCCCGCCGGCTTGAGATCGTTCAGGATGGTCGTGGTGCCGCCGATGTATATGTCCTGGAGGTACAGGCCGGCTTGCCGCTCTGTCAGCAGTTTTGCGCCCAATTCTGACCCTTTGCCTCCGCCAATGAATTCTATCTCGATCCCGTAGGCATCTTTGAATCCCTTGGCGAGGGCCTGACGGACTACCGGAGTATTGGAAGTAGACATTACCAGCTTACCCTCTTCTTTAGCCTTGGCTACAACGGCGTTCCAGTTGCTTGCCGCCGGGGGCGGGGTTTTGGCGCCCGGTGCAGTGGCCGCAAATGGACCAACTGACAGGAACAGGAAAGAAAGTGTCCATAAAACGCCTATGGTTGTCCATTTCACCTTGTTCATTGTGGTACCTCCCTGAACTTCAGCTTCACTATCTTGTCAGATCCTTGAATAGTTCTGCTGCCAGTTTGCGCATCGCCCCTTTGGAAAGTTGGTAATCCTCTCCCAGGATTGCTTCATCCGGCTTGGGTATAAAAATAGGATCCACGCCTTCTGTAGGTACATCAAGGCGCGTTGCAGCAAAGCCGTGGGCTTTAGCATAGACCGCAGCGCCCTCCGCGCTTAATATCCAGTTAACGAACAGCTTGGCGGCGTTTGGATGAGGGGCCCTCTCTACAATCGATATATTGCCCGGTCCGGAACTGGTCGGCCTGGGCTCTTTGACGTCGGCATAAGCCAACGGTGCGCCGGTTCGAATCAGTTGAGCCGTGGTAGCCTTATCCGGCCCAAGGGCGCCAACATATTTCCCCCGGGCCACCCATTCCGTAAGCAGGCGCTGATCCCTCGTAATGGCCGGTTCCTGTTTGGCAAGCTGCTTCATGAAAGCTGTTCCCTTCTCAATTCCCATTACCTTCGTCACGATAAAGGTAAACCACTCCGTACCGGCGCCCCCGAGCGAAGCATCATTCATGACAAGTTTGCCCCGCCACTTCGGGTTGAGCAGGTCCTGGTGAGAATTGATTTCCCCGGCTTTAACAAGCTCAGTGTTGATCAGCAAATGGGGCGCCGAGCCCAGCACCAGAACCGCCAGGTGCCCTTCTTTATCGGCAAGAGGAAGCTTTCCTCCTCTCCATTTGGAAAGGTCGAGGTTCTCGGGCAGTACCAGCAGGGGCGCGATGGGGAGGGTGTTGCTTCTGAGCATGCTGGAGTTGAAATAGGTCGTCATGCCGTGGATGACGGCATCAACGGCATATATCCCGGCCCTTCTTTCACTTTCCATTTTTGCCAATAGTTCTTCCCCTCGCCCCAGAACAATGTCCAGGGAGATGCCATATTTTTGTCGGAAAGCATTGATCAGAGCAACCCGTGCTTCGCCTATGGGTCCGGCAAAGATTACGACCGTCCCCTCCTTTTTCGCTTCCGTGACCAGCTTGTCCCATTCAGCTTTTGAGGCCGGTGATCCTGTTTTTACAATCGGCGTCTCCGCTGCAATGGCGGTGGACGACAGGGCGGAAACGCTTATGAACAACACCGTTACGAAAGAAGCAAATAATACGGATAGAGCCTTCATAGGGTATCTCCTCCATCTGACGTTTAATTTCGCAGAATTTGTTAAAAACTCACTTTCTCTAACTTCCGCCGGCCACGACCGGAGGAAATTCATCGCTCAGCGCTTCCCTTGAACAAGAGTAATCACAGGAGGTATTTTTTCAAGAGCGGCGTCTGGCTCGTGTAGTATGCGAAAAGCTTATTGGCGAGCTTTTCCGCATCGGCGCCGTAAAGAGGATCTGCATCGAAATCTATTTTCTTGGCGTGTTCCAGAAATTCCTTATTGTTCAGCACTTTCTTGAAGGCAGCAATCAGCGTGTCCTTGACGGGTTTGGGAAGGTTGGGCGGGCCAATGACCAGACGTTGCAATTTCAGTGGTTCCGCCAATTCGGGATGACCGATGTCGGCTATGGAAGGGACGCCGGGGTAGGCGCTCTTTTCAGCAATATACAGCAATGCCTTGAATTCTCCGGCCTCGACCATGGTCTTGGCGGATTCCTGGGTGAGCATGGCAATATCCACGTCGCCGCGTACCAGGGCATTCATGTTTTCCGCTGCGCCGGGGAAGTTGATGAGACGTGCCGGCAGCCTGGTTGCCTCTTTAACCAAAATACAGGCCACATGATAACCCCGGCCGAAATTGGAGGCGGCCATTTTCAGTTCCTTCGTTTTTCCGGCCTTGAATAATTCGTCCCAGGTTTTAAAGGTGTTTTTCTTGGCCACGATCACCCGTTCCGCCGCTCCCGTCCTTACCAGGAACGTATATTTTGTGTAATCGAAGTCGATCTTGTCGACGATACTGTCAGTTATGAATGCGGTGTTGAAATCGCCGATGGTATATCCGTCCGGTCTGGCATTGAAAATAGAGCTGTAGGCCCTTCTACCTCCTGCCTCAGGGACGTTTTTAGCCACCACGGTCGCGCTTTTTGCTTCTTTGACCGTTTCCTTCAGGGCGCCCTGCAGATAAACGATGATGCTGCGGGCAACCAAATCCATGCCTCCACCCGGTTTAACGGGAATTATCCAGCTAATCTTTTGCGATGGATAAATGTCTTTGGCGAAACTGTAAGGTACCGGAATGCCGCTTAAAAGGGCAGCGCCTCCTCCCACGCCTAAAAGTTTTATAAAATCCCTTCGTCCTTGTGTGAAATCATCCATTTCTCAGTCCTCCTATCTTAGAAATAGTTCCCTGCCATATTGTCAATGTGGAATGTAGAAGGAATGCGATCATCTGTCAAGGAAATCTGACAGGAAATCGATAGTAAGGGAAAATAGGCTTGACGCACAGAGATATGGCGTCGTACAATAAAACAGTACTACAATTTCGCAAGAGAGGGAGCAATCAGTGGAAGTACCGGCAGTTACTGCAACCCTTGATCTATACATATCGGAAATAAACCGTTTTCCTCTCCTGACGGCAGAAGAGGAATTCCAGCTTGCCGTTCGGCTGAGGAAGAATCAGGATATGCAGGCGGCGGAAAAGCTTGTCGTTTCCAACCTGAAGTTTGTCGTCAAGATTGCCCATGAATACCGGAATTACGGGGTGAAGCTTGCCGACCTGATCCAGGAGGGAAACATCGGCCTCATGCACGCCGTAAAGAAAT
>CAZTLA010000164.1:0-7090 GCA_964614365.1 uncultured Syntrophales bacterium
CCCCGCGTGCCGTTATTAGCGGCGGCGCAGACCGAACCATGGAAGTAAGGCCTCACGTGGGTATGCCGGGGGGGGGGGACCGTTGTTTGATCTGACCGATACGTCACTTCGACCGGGAGTGAATTCTCCAAGTCTGCCCTGTTATTTTGCCCAGAATACTATCCCCGCGTGATTGTCTACTGGATAATTCGTTTGAAGTCAACCGGGAATATTCCGGGCGGTTATATCCCGCGTCTCTGAAAAGGATTGACAAAATACAGACTTAATAATAGAATGTGCGTCGCTGTGGATTTTTCGTTTTCAGTTCTCTTCGTCCGAGTGGTTGGGCGGAGTGGTTGGGCGGGATGATTGGGCCCGGAATGGCCGGGCATGAAGCCGGGGGATTATGGATAGTGTCATCAGCAAAAAAAGAGCCTGCGGGATTATCGAAAAATTTCCCAAAGCAAAGGTCCTGGTGGTGGGCGACATCATGGTCGATCACTTCATCTGGGGCAAGGTCTCCCGGATTTCCCAGGAAGCGCCGGTTCCCGTGGTAGACGTCGAGAAGGATAACCTCATGCTGGGCGGATGCACGAATGTATTGAATAATATCTGCTCAATGGGAGGCAGAGTTTACGGTACAGGGGTTGTGGGCGCCGATGACATGGGTGAACGTCTGCAGGATGAATTGCGCAAAAGGCGCATCGAGACCCAGGGAATTGTCGTAGAAAACAACCGGCCGACCACTCTGAAGACGAGGATCATTGCCCATGGCCAGCAGGTCGTGAGATTCGACAGGGAAAACAGGCTTCCCGTCAACAGTGGCAGCATTGGGAAGATGATTGCCTATATAGAGGAGAAAGTTCGCAATGGCCTGGGGGCAATTGTTGTTTCCGATTACCGAAAAGGAGTAATTACCGGCCCTCTGCTTGACGGTATCCGGCGCATTGTTTCGGGACGCAACGTTATTATTTGCGTGGATCCGAAGCACCATGATTTTTCCCTTTACCGTGGGTTTGATGTCGTTACTCCCAATCACCATGAAGCGGAGCGCGCGTTAGGCATTGAGGATATGCATGGCGAACGAGTCGGAAAGGATCCGGAAATCGGCAATGCCATCCGGAACCTTCTGGCCAGGCACGACATAAAGGCCCTGCTCGTTACCCGGGGTGAGGAGGGGATGAGCCTTTTTGAACGAAAGGACCGGATCGCCCATACACTGTTCCCGACCCAGGCAAGGGAGGTATTCGACGTAACCGGCGCCGGGGATACCGTCATTGGCGTCTTCGCCCTGAGCATGGCATCCGGGGCGACCTTCCGGGAAGCTGCTGCCTTGGCAAATCATGCCGCAGGCGTCGTGGTTGGGAAAATAGGGACGGCCACGGTTTCGCGGGACGAACTCAAGAAGAGTCTATGAGTAAACCGAAGCCCGCCGGAGACGTAAAGCTGATCATGAGCGTCTTTTCTGCGGACAGGAACCGGTTGAACGAGTCGCTGGAGGCTTTGTCCGGGCACTATGGAAGCACCGATTTTATCAGCGCCGTTGTGCCCTTTGATTTCACCGACTACTACCGTGGAGAGATGGGAAAGACCCTGGCAAGGCGTTTTGTCGCGTTTGAGGAGTTGGTGCGTCCTGAGTCCCTGCCCGATATAAAAATCCTGACAAACGGCATGGAGGAGCAATTTGCCTTAGACGGCGTACGGCAAGTGAACATAGACCCCGGGTATATATCGCCGGCACATCTTATCCTCGCCACGGGAAAGGGGTATACGCATCGCCCCTATCTGAGGGACGGTATTTACGCGGATTTGACGCTCCTATACCGGGCCGGTGCTTTTCATCTTCTTCCCTGGACTTACCCGGATTATGCAGCGGAGACAACCAGGAGAATGATGCAGAGGATCCGGGTAAAGTATATGATGCAACTGACTCCGACGGCTTATCCCGGCAGCCTGTGTTGACGGATGGTACAAAGAAGACAACAGCGCTCCTTTGTTTTGTTGCCGTCGTTGAAAGGGGTGCGTAGAGATGATTAAAAGCATGACCGGTTACGGGAGGGCGGAATCCACTCGCGACGGCAGGAAATTTTCCGTGGAGATACGGTCTCTGAATCACCGTTACTTGGAGATTGCCGTCCGTCTGCCCGGTATCATTTCCCCGCTTGAGGTGGATATCAAGAAAAAGCTCAGCGCGAAGCTCTCACGGGGGAAAATCGAACTCAGCATCCGGATGGATGCGGAGAATGGCGAAGGGGTCGGCAGGTACGACCTGAATCTTTCGCTGGCACGGAATTATCACGCCCTGCTCTCCCGTTTGAAACAGGAACTGGGCCTTGGGGATGAGATAACCCTGGAGACGATTGCCGGCCTGGGAGGCATATTCATTCCCCTCGATACGGGTGAAAATACGGTGATGCTCTGGGAACAACTGGAAAAAGTCCTTGACGAAGCCACGGCTGCCCTGATGGATATGAAGCAGCGGGAAGGGGAAATGCTTTACCGGGATTTGGTGTCGCGCATTGATTTGATGAAGGATTGCCTGGACTTGATCGCGCAGAGGGCGCCTGAAGCCGTTGCCGGTTACCAGAAGAGGCTGGCGGAACGCGTGAAAGAGCTCACCGGCGGGATGGATATCGATGCTGCCCGGTTGTGCCAGGAAGTTGCCATTATGGCCGAAAAGAGCGATATTACGGAGGAGATCGTCCGTTTTCATAGTCACGTCGGCCAATTTAACGACATGCTGGGAAGCGATGAAGCGGTGGGGAGGAAGGTGGATTTCCTGCTTCAGGAGATGGGGAGAGAGGTGAACACCATCGGTTCCAAGAGCAGCGATGCGGAAATATCCAGGAGCGTTATCGAGATCAAGAGTGAATTGGCCAAGGTAAGAGAACAGGTGCAAAATATTGAATAGGGACGCTGGAGGGCAGTCGGAAGGATTGTTCATCGTGGTTTCTGCACCGTCCGGTACAGGCAAAACCTCGATATTGAAAGCGCTTATAGAAAACTGCCCCAATATCATGTTTTCCGTTTCCTATACCACGAGGCCGCCGCGTCCGGGGGAGGTGGACGGCAAGGACTACCATTTTATTTCCGAACAGGAATTCAGGGAACGCATTGCCTCCGGTGAATTTGCCGAATGGGTCGAAAATTACGGTCGGCTTTACGGGACGTCGGGAAAAACGATGAAGGCCTTCCTGAAGCAGGGATTCGATCTCGTGCTTGACGTGGAGCCACGGGGTGCACGAGCGCTGAAGACAAATTACCCGGGGGGAATCTTCGTATTCATTCTTCCACCGTCGCTTGCCGAGCTCAAGGAAAGACTGGGGGGAAGAGGAGGCGAGAGCGAAGAGGCAATAAAACGGCGCTTAGGTGGCGCGGTTGGCGAAATACGAGAAATACAGTGGTATGATTACGTTATCTTCAACGACAGGCTTGAAGATGCCATCGATCATCTCCGGTCCATCTATGTTGCGGAAAAAAGCAGGAGAGAGCGACTCAACGAGAGGATACGGAGTTTTCTTGCATAATACATTTGAAATGAAGAGGAGGTTTTCTAAGAACATATGGCGAGAATTACCGTTGAAGATTCTTTGAAAGTGGGGAAGAGCAGATTTGCCCTGGTCTTGCTGACTGCCAAACGGGCGCGGCAGTTGCTGAAAGGGTCCCAGCCCCTGGTTGATGCGGGGAACAACAGGGAAATTGTGGCGGCCCTCAGGGAGATAGCGGCGGAGAAAGTTTCCTATGCCCATCCCGAATATTTACAGGGGTCGAAAGAAGATTTCAGGCCGATCGTGGATGACGGCACGGAATTCATTGGTGATGAAGAATACGCCGAATAATGCCGCGCGCAAGCATTTGATCTTTGCCCTTGATGTTGTGGGGGATATCAGAGGGGCTCTTTCCTGGGTTGAGCGGCTCCGGGATCATGTGGGGATGTTTAAGGTGGGCAAGGAGTCGTTTACCCGGTATGGTCCGGAGATTATTCGGGAGATACGGGCCGGCGGCGGCAAGGTTTTTCTCGATCTGAAATTTCATGACATCCCCCACACGGTTGCCCAGGCGGCGGAAGTATCGGCCAGGATGGGGATATCCATGTTCAACGTCCATGCCCTGGGCGGGGAAAGAATGATGGCGGAAGCCGTTTCTGCCGCGGTGAAGACGGCACGTGAGACAGACACTGCAATGCCGATCGTTCTCGCCGTTACCGTTCTAACGAGTTTGGGCGACGACGATCTCAAGGCATTAGGATTTCAATGTTCGGCTGGAGAACTCACCGTACGTCTGGCGAAAATGGCAAAAAATGCCGGGATACAGGGAGTTGTGGCCTCTGCCCGCGATGTTTCAGCAGTCAGGGATGTCTGCGGGTCTGATTTCGTGATCGTAACCCCGGGGATCAGATCGGCAACGGAAGTGCCCGGCGATGATCAGAAAAGAACATTGACTGCTGCAGAGGCGATCGGGCAGGGAGCCGATTACCTCGTTGTGGGCAGGCCCATCCTCCTGGCTGACGATCCGGCCCGTGCGGCCGATGAGATAGCGGAGGATATTGCGGCAGGTATGTTCCTCCGCCAATAGGGGAGATTTCCCATGCAGGTGATCTACGGCATCAATCCGCTCATAGAGGCAATGAAATGCTCTCGGACAGAAGTGCGGCGCATCGTTCTTGCATCGGGGAGAAAAGGAGAACCGATCCGGAAGATTATGACCCTGGCAGCAGAAAAAGGGGTCCCCGTTGAATTCAGGACGAGCGAACAGGTCGATACACTGGCGGGCAACAGGTCCAACCAGGGGGTGGCGGGTATATGCAAACCCTATGTCTATGCCGATCTGGATGAGGTGATTGCCAATCGCCATGCCGCCCTTGCAAGGGACCTTGTGCTTATCCTCGACGGGATAACCGATCCGCAGAACCTTGGCTCTCTGATTAGAACGGCGCAGTGCTGCGGAGCAAACGGCGTTATCATACCCGGAGACCGTGCTGCGCCCGTTACTGCGGCCGTGATCAAGTCGTCCGCAGGGGCGGTTGAGCATACACCCGTTGCCGCGGTGGTCAATCTGGCTGTGGTTATAGAGTATCTGAAGAAAAAAGGATTTTGGGTATACGCCGCCGATCCGGCGGCCGGCCACGATTTCCAGAATACGGATTACAACGGGAATGTGGCGCTGGTGATGGGCAGCGAAGGGAAGGGAATACGTCCGCTTGTCAGGAAGAAATGCGATTTTTCTGTTTCGGCGCCTATGCTGGGCAAGGTGGAATCTCTCAACGTATCGGTAGCGGCAGGCATCATCATGTATCATATTTCCGGAAAGTTGAGGAAAGGGGATTGATTATGACGGAGTTCCTGTGGGAGGCGGAAACCAAAAAGGGCGAGCAGAAAAAAGGCGAGATTGATGCCGCCGATGAAGTGGCCGTCAAGGGACTGCTCCGCCGTCAGGGTTTTAAATCCATCACCGTAAAGAAAAAACCGAAAGACCTTCTTGAATACCTTCCGTTCCTTAAGCAAAAGGTTCAAGAAAAGGATATCGTCGTCTTTTGCAGAATCTTTTCTACCATGATCAACGCGGGTCTTCCTTTGATCCAGTGTCTTGACCTGCTTGCTTCCCAGGAACAGAACAAGGCCTTCGCTAAGATGATTATCGCTGTTAAGGAGGATGTGGAGGGGGGGGCGACCCTTACGGAAGCACTGAAGAAATATCCGAAGGTGTTTGACGATCTTTTTGTAAATCTGATTGCTGCCGGGGAAAGCGGCGGTATCTTGGATGTGATCCTTTCACGCCTTTCCGGCTACCTGGAAAAGGCGATGAAACTGAAAAGCAAGGTTAAGGGGGCCATGACCTATCCAATCAGCGTTCTCGTTATTTCCGTGGGCGTCGTTTCCCTGCTCTTGCTCAAGGTTATCCCCGTTTTCAAAACTATGTTCGAGGGCATGGGGTCCGCTCTGCCCGCCCCTACTCAGTTCCTCGTCGATGCGAGCCAGTTTATGCAGAATTATTTTCTGTATATGCTGGGAGCCGTGGTTGCAGCGGGCTACGCTTTCAAAAGATTTTACCAGACGGAGAAGGGGAGGCTCATGATTGACGCACTGGTGCTTAAGTCCCCGGTTTTCGGACCCCTGCTTAAAAAAGTTGCGGTGGCAAAGTTCACCAGGACGCTCTCTACGATGATGACCAGCGGTGTCCCAATTCTCGAGGGGTTGAGTATCGTGAGTAAAACAGCGGGAAACAAGATCGTCGAAGGCGCTCTGATGAAAGTCAGGCAGAGTATCGGCGAAGGAAGAACGATTGCCGAGCCGCTGTCTGAGACGGACATTTTCCCTTCTATGGTGGTACAGATGATAGCCGTGGGTGAGGCGACGGGAGCCCTCGATGCGATGCTCTCAAAGATCGCAGACTTTTACGATGACGAGGTCGACGCTGCGGTAGATACCATGACCGCTCTTCTGGAACCGTTCATGATGGTTTTCTTAGGCGTAGTCGTGGGAGGAATGATCATTGCCATGTATCTTCCTATCTTCAAGATGGCGGGGGCCGTCGGTTAGGCGGTTCTTTCTTCGGAAGTTACTGGATTTTCCGGCCGTTACATGATACGATTGCAGACGAAAAAGATGGGCTAAAGAGGGCAATAAATGGTCGGGATGGCGCGATTTGAACGCGCGACTCCTGCGTCCCGAACGCAGTGCCCTACCAAGCTGGGCCACATCCCGACATGGCGCGGAAGATATATAATTTGTCATTAAATGTCCATCATTATTTTCACGATTTGGTAAATAATGAAATGATTTCAAGAGGATACTTCACTCTTGTCGTAAGGAGCAAAGGCAAGTGATTATCTACGATTTGAAGTGCGAGAAAGGACACAAGTTCGAAGGCTGGTTCCATGACAGGACGGCGTTTGAAGATCAGAAGGTCCGAAAGTTGGTTGCCTGCCCCATATGCGGTGGTTGTGATGTGGAAATGGTATTTCCCTCCCTTGCCATTGTAGGAAAGGAAGGCACAGAGCATGAACGGGGCCAGGATATGGACATTTCTCCCATGAAGGCTCTTCATCTGCTCCATGAATACTTGGATAAAAATTTCGACGATGTGGGAGACAAATTTGCCGAAGTTGCCC
>CAZTLA010000165.1:0-7077 GCA_964614365.1 uncultured Syntrophales bacterium
GCTGCGGATATTAATCCCGTGGCGTGGTTCATCCTCAAATGCACCCTCGAATATCCCCAGAAGCTGGCGGGAAAAACGCATCCGCTTCCCGATTTTATCCTCGAAAACGAAGATTTCATGGAGGCGTTTTACAAGGCCCATCCCCATCTTGTTGGACGGACCAAAAAGACGAAGCGGCAGAAAGAGAAGGAGGAGCGGGAGCCGGGATTTTTTGATAAGCCGGATTCGGGACGGGCGCCCAAGGCCGACCTTGCCTGGCACGTACGTGCCAGGGGCCGGTGGGCCCTCGACCATGCCCGGCGGGAACTGGCCCGGTTCTATCCGACCTATGCCGATTTCGAGCCGCTGTTGACGACAGGCAGAGACGCCTGTCCTACCAAACCTTATGAAAAGCAGCCAATGAAACTCGTGCCTCTAAAAGAAGACGGCACGCCGGATATCGACACCCTCAATGCCGATTTCAGTGAGGAATACCTCAGGGATAAAGGCAATCCCCGCTGGGTGGCCAAGCCCACGGTAGCCTACCTCTGGGCGCGGACCGTGGCGTGCAAGAACTGCCGCGCCGTTGTTCCGCTCCTCAAAACCCGATGGCTCTGCAAGAAGGACAAGAAACGCGTCCTTCTGACAATGAACATTGAAAAGGCATCATCTACGGTAGGACAGGCCTCCGTGCCTGTCATCGCCTATGCGCCTGTCTTCAACCAGGATCAAGAACCTTTTAAAATATACCGGCGAAATCTTCCTCACTGGCGTTTGCAGGGAGCGACCTACTTCTTGACATGGCGGCTTCATAAAAGCCAACCCACACTAAAGCCTGAAGAACGTGAGCTGGTCGTTTCCACCATCCGCCATTTCGCGGGATCGAGATACAGGCTCTTGGCATATGTGGTCATGGATGATCATGTCCATGTCCTGATTGAGCCTTCAACAGGCTACAAGCTATCTGCAATCACACATTCCTGGAAATCGTTCACGGCAAATCAACTCCAAAGGCAACATGGACGGGACGGCGCCATCTGGCAGAACGAATCATTTGATCGAATTGTGCGCGACGACGCGGAGTTAATGGAAAAAGCGCAATATATTATGAATAACCCCTTCACACGCTGGGCGGATATTTCAGAATACGCTTGGATGGGGTTCCCGGAATGGCAGAAGGAGCTGACAGGCACAGAGGCCTGTCTTGGATTAACAGGCACAGAGGCCTGTTCTACCGGATCAAAAGTAGGGCAGGCCTCCGTGCCTGTCAGCTTTGGCATTGAAACAAACGTCCCGCTCAAGGGCGGCAACGCCGCTCAGCAACGCGAAAACGACAAACAGATCGGCGGGGGCACCATGTCCCGCTCCGGCGCGAAGTGTCCCTGCTGCGGCACGATCATGACGATGGAAGACATCCGTTTGGAAGGAAAGGCCGGACGGCTGGGCGCGGTCAACACTGCCGTCGTCTTCGACGGGCAGAAGGACAAGGAATACCGTTTGCCGACACCTCATGAAATCCGGATGGCCGGGGAAGCGGAAAAGGAAATTACCGGCGTCTTTGCCGACATTCCCTTCGGCCTGCCGGAGGAGCCATTGCCCAGCAAGGAGGCATTGGGGTTCCGAGTTCCGCTGTATGGCTTCGACCAATGGCATAAACTGTTCACCTCCCGCCAGCTCCTCTCACTGGGGACATTCGTGAAGTGGACCCGCGCAGCGGCGAAGGAGTTGGCTGATCAGGGGTATTCGCCGGAATGGCGGGAAGGCATCGCGAATTTCCTGGCGCTGCAGATCGACAAGGTTGCCGACTACAATTCAATGGTCTGCGTCTGGCATATTTCCGGAGAAAAGATTGGCCACACCTTCACCCGCTTCGCGTTGCCCATCACCTGGGACTTCACCGAACTGGCCGTCACGAACGACGTCGGCGGCGCTTACTTGGCGCAGTTGGACTGGCTTTCCCGATTCACCGATCATGCACTGATCGCCGGGTCCGGCGCGGCAAGCCCTATAGTTGTGAATCGGTCCGCGATTGAGACCATGACGGGCGATTACGACGCCGTGGTCACGGATCCGCCCTATTACGATGCAATACCCTACTCGGACTTGATGGACTTCTTCTACGTGTGGCTCAGGCGGACGCTGAACGG
Source organism: uncultured Syntrophales bacterium (assembly GCA_964614365.1). Taxonomy (GTDB): domain Bacteria; phylum Desulfobacterota; class Syntrophia; order Syntrophales; family JACQWR01; genus JACQWR01. Next base: position 2,127 of record CAZTLA010000165.1, read on the forward strand.
TCTATCCGTTGATTCGGATCACGCCTTGAGGGAACCGTTGTCGCCGAAATGGGATCACGATAAGAACGATGGCGAGCTTATTGACGATGCGAGTCGCCACGGAGGAGACAAGGCCAAATCGAAAGCCGTTTATGAAGATGGGATGGCGCGGGTCTTTCAGGAATGCCACAATGTCCTCAAACCCGAAGGGAAATTGGTTGTCGTTTTTGCCAACAAGCAGCCTGACGCCTGGGAAACGCTTGTCTCGGCCCTGATCCGGGCGGGTTTTATCGTGGAAGGCAGTTGGCCGATCCAGACGGAAATGAGCACCCGGATGCGCGCCAAGACGTCGGCCGCCCTTGCCTCCTCCGTCTGGCTCGTCTGCAAAAAACGCCCGGAGTCGGCAAAGCCCGGTTGGGACAACCATGTGTTGGAAGACATGCGCCGGAATATCCGGGTGATGCTCCGTGAGTTTTGGGATGCAGGGATTCGTGGTCCCGACTTTGTCTGGGCGGCGACGGGTCCGGCGCTGGAGGCCTACAGCAAGCATCCGGTGGTGAAGAAGGCGAACGAACCCGGACCGATGACCGTGAGCGAGTTTCTTACCCACGTCCGCCGGATGGTCGTGGACTTTGTCGTCGGCAGGGTGCTAAGTGGTGAAAGTGGGAGTGGGACAGGCGTCCCTGCCTGTCATTCAATGACAGGCACAGAGGCCCGCCCTACCACAGAGGCCTGGCCCACTGATCGCCTGGATGAGCCGACGGCCTACTATCTCCTCCATCGCCACGACTTCGGCATGGACGAGGCCCCGGCGGGGGCGTGCATTCTCTACGCCGTCTCTTGCGGCGTCTCGGACAAAGAACTGGCCGATACCTGGGATCTTATTGGCTTCACAAGGGGAAAATCGGCGGAGGAGTCGGACGAAGAGGCCAACGCCGATGCGGAGGCAGACCCGGATGCAGTGGAGGAATCGGGCAGTAAAGTGAAACTCAAAACTTGGGCGCAGAGGAAGGGACGCTCCCTCGGATTCGAAGCACCGGGGGGCAAGCCCGTGCCGCTCATTGACCGTGTCCACTGCCTGATGCACCTCTGGAAGGCGGGCGACCTCCACAAAGTAGATGAGTATCTCGACGACAACGGTCTGCGGCGACAGGAACTTTTCAGACGCCTCCTGCAGTCGCTCATCGAATTATCGCCTGCCGGCAGCGAGGAACGGTCGCTTCTCGAATCCATCAGCAACCACATCCAGGCAAGAGGCGTAATGAAAGATAATAAACAGACAGATATTGCCTTTCAAGGAAATGAATAAGGGGAGGACGCTACCTATGGCGAAATTGGCTTGGAAACCCTGGCATGAAGTGGTAAAGCTCCGCGACGATCTCAAATCCGGGGATCTGCCGTTGCACCTGTTTGCCGCCGATCTCTACGAGGTCATGATGCAGCGCGGAAAACGGCCGGTTTATGAAGATCCGGAACACTTCTTCGCCCTTACCTTTCCCACCTATAACCTCCGGCGCCTGGTGCGGGACGTGATCTTACGCCTTGCGGGAAAAAACGACAAGGCCGTCCGGCAATTGGAGCTGACGTACGGCGGCGGCAAGACCCACACCTTGATTACGCTCAAGCATCTCGTCCACGATCCGGAGAAACTGCCGAAACTTCCCGCAGTGGCGGAGTTTATCGAGGACATCGGCCAGAAACCGCCCAAGTGCCGGGTGGCGGCTCTGTGCTTCGATAAACTGGACGTGGAAAAGGGGATGAAGGTCTCTTCGCCCGGAGGCAAGATACGAACGCTCAAACAACCCTGGAGCGTGTTGGCGTATCAGCTTGCGGGTGATGCAGGGCTGAAGGTCCTCCATGCCGAGGGTGTTGCGGAAGAGCGCGAGACGGCGCCTGCGGAAAATCTGCTCACGGAACTGCTGGAAATGCCGTCGAAGGACGGATTGGGTACCCTCGTCCTTATCGACGAAGTGTTGATGTATGCGCGGGAGAAGGTTGCCCAAAACCGTGAATGGCGGCCACGGATTCAGAACTTTTTTCAATACCTGACTCAGGCGGCGGTCAAGGTGGACAGATGCTGTATTGTGGCATCGCTCCTCGCAACGGACCCGCGCAAAAGCGATACCCTTGGCAGGGAGATACAGTCGGAACTTTACGATATCTTCCAACGACAGCGGGAGGAGGCCGTGGAACCGGTGGTCAAGGAAGACGTAGCCGAGGTCCTGCGGCGGCGCTTCTTCAAACCGGAATCCCTCAAGGATAGGGAAGTTTTTCGCCAGCACGTCGTGGCAGCCCTCAAGGGCATTTCTGCCGTAGATGAGCAGACGGCCAAACAGGGCGCCGAGGCGGAAGAGCGGTTTGTGAAGAGCTATCCCTTTCACCCCGACCTCACGGAGGTTCTTTACTCCAAATGGACGCAACTGGCTCGCTTCCAGCGGACGCGCGGCGTGCTGCGGACTTTTGCTTTAGCTTTGCGGGAAGCTGAAAAGTGGGATACGAGTCCGCTCGTTGGACCGGCCGTATTTCTGAATGATTCGAAGGTTGACGGCATTTCGGAAGCGCTCCGGGAAATGGTTACCGTCGCCGATACTGAAGAGGCAGAGGGAAAGAAGCAGGCATGGACGGGCATTCTGGATAACGAATTCTCCCAAGCCAAGCGTATCCAGCAGGAGTCGGTGGGCCTGAAATTTCGTGAAGTTGAGCAGGCTGTCGTGGCAACATTTCTCCATTCTCAACCCATCGGTCAAACGGCCAGAACGAGAGACTTGCTGGTGCTTTTGGGTGCTACCCGCCCGGATAAAATCGAACTGGAAAAAGGTCTTTCCCGGTGGGCGCAGACGAGTTACTGGCTGGACGATCTCTACACAGTTGCACCTGAAACACAACTTCCGGGTACGTGGCGGCTCGGCAACCGGCCTAATCTTAACCAGATGCACGGCGTCGCAGCGAAGAATGTCCCCGATGATACCGTTCGCGCCCGGCTGCTTGACGATATCGGCAAGGTGAAGTCGCTCACGTCCGGGGCTTCGGCAACGGGGGTGCGTGTCCACATGCTGCCGACACGTCCCCGGGATATTGAAGACGACGGCGCCTTCCACTATGCCGTCCTGGGACCGGGCGCAGCGTCCGAATCGGGCAAACCCAGTGCGGAGGCCAGGCGGTTCCTGGAGGAAACGACGGGGCCGGACAAGCCGCGGGTGTACCGGAACTCGATCCTTCTGGTCGCACCTTCGAAAGACGGCATGGAACTGGCGATGGCGCGCGTGCGTGATTACCTCGCCTGGGAATTTGTCCGTGAAGACATCAAACGGCAGCAGAAGGACGGCAACGTCGATCCGGCCCGAGCGCAGACGCTGTCAATCAACATCGACAAGGCCAAGGGCCACATCCCGGCCGCTATCAGCCAAGCCTGGTGCATCGTCGTGACGGTTTCGGAAAAAGACGAAGCGCAGGCCTTCAAGATCACCGTCACGGAAGACCCGCACTTCAATATCATCAAAGGGGACAAGCGTTCCCGCATGCAGGATACGGCGGTCACCGCGGAAGCCCTCCTTCCCGATGGACCATACAATCTTTGGCGGGCCGGTGAGACCTCCCGTCGGGTGAAGGACTTGGCCGGGGCTTTTGCCCAGCTCCCCCATTTGCCGAAGATGCTGAAGGCCAGCGCTATCCTCAACACCCTGGCGGACGGTTGTGAAAAAGGAACATTTGTGCTTCGTCTTACCCGACCGGACGGTTCTTCCCGCACCTGGTGGATGGCCAGGCCCGATGAAAATGCCCTGGATGATCCGGCGCTGGAACTTGTCTTGCCCGCGGCTGCGGAACTGGGCGAGATTGTTCCGTCGCTGCTGGTTCCCAATAAACTGGCCGGCTTATGGAAGACAGATGAAATTACCGTCCAGACGGTTATTGATTTCTTCAGCGGTGCTACGGTTGTTCAGGTCGAACGCGAAGGATACCGGGAGCCGATGCATATTCCGAAGGCCGGTCAGACAGTCGTGGAAAAGGCGGTTGCAACAGTGGTGGAAAACGGGAGCCTTTGGCTTCTTTCCGGACCGGCCAGCATCCTGGGAGAACCGATACCACCGGGCGTATTGAATGCCGATGCAAAACTCTGTCCCCCGCCGCTGGTCATCTCCGCCGCAGAGATACTGCCGGAAAACCTGCCCGGAGCTTGGAAGGATGGTTATGCATCGGGATTATCCATCGCCACAGCCTTATCAGTCAGGGAAAGCAAGACTCTTCCCTGGAAGACGATCAGGGATGTCATCGGCGGCGCGTTACAGGCACGCTTCCTCACACTCTCGGAAGGCTCGCCGGTATGGCCATGCGACTTTCCGTCCGCACAGTCCATCATTCTGAAGCCGCAGGATGCCCCGCCGCCGCCTTCTCCTAAGCCTTCGAGTTTGGTGCTGTGCGGGGAATCCGATCTTGAACCGGCGCAGATTCAAGACCTCGGTGACATTGTCCCTAAATTGCTGGACATCAAGAAAAAAACCGGCTTGCCTATCCGCTTTCATGTGCGTATCGAGATTGGCGATGGCAAGACGGCACCGCCGGAAAGCGCAACTAAAGACGTGAATACGCTATTGGCGGATGTGAAAACGGAATGGCAGTTGAAGTAACGGTTATTGTTGCGAGCTTCAAACGCTTTTACGGTATATTACTTCTCTGATGTTACCTGTTTCCCTGATTTGAGGAAAATCCAGGAAACGGTGAATCCGCACATGACGGAATTCTTGTTTTTCACCAAAGGACTGTCTTCGTAAACGGCGCCCTGGAGAAAATCCATCCCGACAAAGGCATTCAAGAGAAGTTGTTCAAATCCTTTATTCAAACTGACGGTAAGCGTGGAGCCGCTGTATCCGCTGCCTGCAGAATAAGCAGGACGTGAAGCCGTGGCATAAACCGGATCAACCGAATAATAATAACTATTGTAGTAGCTATCGGCAAACATCGGTCCGGCTGAAAT
>CAZTLA010000166.1:0-7026 GCA_964614365.1 uncultured Syntrophales bacterium
CATGTGAAAAAAACAACCCCAAAACACCGGAAGGGTAACTACCATCCCTTCCGGTTAATTGTTATTGCAAAACATCAAACGATCGTAAGAATATCGAGTTAATTTAATGTGCGACGTTACAACTCAGAATGGTGGCAACCCCGGATAATGAACTCAAGGTGCTGCTCCAGAGAATGAAGATACTTCTCCCCAACAAACCAAAAATCATCGAAAATGTAGTGACCAAAATGGCCTGACTTTTATCGTAACTAATTGATATCACACATCTGAAATTTTATAACTGCGGAAAATGGGTTAAGGGATTGACTCATTGTCGTGAATCATTCTTACTTTCTTGACACACAAGACCGTTTTTCTTATACTCACTTCACTACCCCTCCACAAAAAAGGAAGCGCTTGTCAGTCACATGTAGCAGTTCTCTTAATCGAACCTGAATTCGGCAGCGAGCGCATTCCCCGTGGCTTGCTGCGGGGTAGGCGAGCGCATGCTGAACGATACCGTTCCTTAAGAATCGAAGATTCTCCGCAGCTTGCTGCGGAGAGCTTCAATCTTGCCGGTTGGAAGTGATATGGTCTAACGTTCAGGAAACAAGAAGATCATAAAGATGACGTTTCAAAGTCTGCGTGCAAAATTCATAAGTCTTTTTTTTATCTTCTTCCTCATTCCCTATGCTTTGCTGACTTTTTTTTCCGTTTCTACGAGCAAGGAGATGATGAAAAAAAGCACCATAGACCATCTGCAAAATCTCGTCGAAGTTAAAGAGACCGCCATTGAACAATGGCTGGAGGAGAGGGTAAGGGATGGAAGGACAATCGCGGAAAGCCGGGAAATTAAATCGCTGGACAAAAAACAGATCGAGCTATTCTTATCTCTGATAAAACACTTTGAACGAGCTTATCTGGACATCTGGGTTTTAAACTTAAAAGGACACATCGTTGCAGGAAGTGGGAAGCCCATAAAAACTTCCTTTGAAGAAGAGGAATGGTTCCAGAGGGCTCTTAAAGAAGGTTCCTTCGTCTCTCTGCCTGCGCCTGCACTTGAGGCACAATCCTCACAACCAACCATCACCATTTCTCTTGCCATTAAAGATGCCAAGGGCCATCCCATAGGAGTTCTCAGGCAATTAATAGTTTTAACCTATATTTCCGAATTGATATCGGAATCGAAATTGGGGAAAACAGGGAAGTTTTTTATCGTCCAACCTCAGGGTAAATTTGTCCTCCATAGCAGATTAACGGATCTGTTGAGAGAAGGCACTTCAAAAGTCTCTTACTTTGAAAAGATCCGGCCCAAGGAAGTTTATACCGGGGTGTATAAGGATTATTCCGGCAACGAAGTCTTGGGATCGTGGAAATGGATCCCCGGCATCCGCTGCTATCTTATCGCCGAACAAAAAACCAAAGAGGCTTTTCTGGAGATCAACCTATTGGTCATAAGTGCCACCGTCATTTTCATTTTCTCAACCATTTTCATCCTGAGAATCTCCTACTGGGTCATTGGCAGAGCAACCGCGCCCATCAAACGCTTGAGCGAGGCGGTAGTTTTATTCGCAAATGGTCAATTTGGCAAAGTAGTTTCGACAAAGAGAGGAGATGAAATCGGAAAGCTGGTCGTCGGGTTTAACGTTATGGCCGAGAAATTGAAAAAAGCCTACGCAGACCTGGAGGGTAAGGTTGAAGCGTCCAATAAAGAATTGGAGATTGCCTATCAGATGCTTGTACAGCGGCAGGAGCAATTGATCCAATCGGAAAAAATGGCCGCCCTCGGGCAGCTCTCTGCCGGCATCGCTCATGAGATTCGCAATCCGCTTACTTCCATCAAAATTTTCATTCAATCTTTGGAAAAGGAAATTGATTCGGATGAAAATCAGGAGAAAGACTTCCGGATCATCATGAAAGAGATTGATCGTATAAATGAAAATATTACGCGCTTCCTGAATTTTGCAAGGCCTGAAGAACCTCTTTTTCAAAGGATCAGCATAAAAGAGCTTGTCAAAGAGTCGCTTGATTTACTGGCGGCGAAGCTGAAAAACAGCGGCATCAGTCAGGATGTTTCCTTGTCCGACAAGCCGCAATCGGTGGAGGGGGATCCCAAGCAGTTGTCCCAGGTATTTATCAATCTTCTGCTCAATGCCGCTGAAGCGATGCCCCAGGGAGGCACCTTGACGATACGTTCTGCCGTAACATCCGATGCAGACAGCGGACAGGAATACCTGCAACTGATTGTCAAGGACTCAGGCACGGGGATTTCCGAGAAAGATCGCCCCTATCTGTTTGATCCCTTTTTTACGACAAAGGCGAGTGGGACAGGTTTGGGGCTTTCCACGGTCTATTCCATTATTCAGAAACATAAAGGCCGCATCGAAGTGGAGAGCGAAGTGGGGAAAGGTTCTTCTTTCATTCTGTCGTTTCCCGTGCAGAAGGAGGAGTAATGGAGAGAATCCTGATCGTTGATGATGATCTCAGTTTATGTCATTTCTTAACGAAGGTTTTGACCCAGCAGGGATACGAGGTCGCCTCCTGCCATAGCGCAAGAGAAGCTCTGGATGCTGCGCCCGAACGGGAAGCCGATCTTATCCTGCTTGACAATAAGCTGCCTGATCGTAAGGGGATCGAGATACTCAAAGAAATCAATCAAAGGCATCCCAAAGTTCCCGTCATCATCATGACGGCTTTCGGAACGACGGAAACGGCTATCCAGGCGATGCGGCTTGGCGCTTTTGACTATATTCTCAAACCATTCGAGCTGCACGAGATATCCGAACTCGCAGCGAAGGGATTGGAAGCGCACAAGATGATGAACAGGGCAGTGGCTATTCCCGCCCTTTCCGAATACGGGGATGATTCGGATCAGATCGTCGGTAAAAGCAAAGTAATGCAGGAAGTTTATAAACTGATCGGACAAATTGCCCAGAGTGATGTTACCGTATTCATCCGCGGGGAAAGCGGCACGGGAAAGGAACTGGTAGCACGAGCGATCTACCAGCATAGTGAACGAAAGGATCGTCCTTTTCTGGCAATCAATTGCGCGGCCATCCCGGAGACACTGCTGGAAAGCGAACTTTTCGGGTATGAAAAAGGGGCATTTACCGGCGCGGGCAAACGAAGGATAGGGAAGTTTGAACAATGCCACAAGGGTACGATCCTGTTGGATGAAATCGGCGATATGTCCCTTGCAACCCAGGCAAAGATTCTTCGGGTGCTGCAGGAAGGCGAATTTGAACGTGTGGGGGGAAACGAAACGATCCGGGTGGACGTGCGGGTGCTGACTTCTACAAATCGCAAATTGGAGCAACTGATAAAACAGGGTAATTTCAGGGAGGACCTCTATTATCGCCTGAAAATCATGACCATTGCCTTGCCGCCTCTCAGGAAACGTAAGGAAGACATTAAAGATTTAACGGAATATTTTTTCCATCTTTACAATCGTCAGCTATGCACAAGGGTTTCGCACATGGATCCTTCCGTGTTTGAAAAACTGCTATCTTATCATTGGCCGGGTAATGTGAGGGAACTGGCCAATACGATAAACAGAAGTCTTATCCTCTGCAAAGGAGAGCTCATAACGGCCGAGGATCTTATTTTCGACATCGAAGGCGAAGCCCCCGCCTTTGCTAATGAAGAAGAATTGGAAAATACGCTGGCAAAAATGCTTGATCCCTTTTTTACCGATATTCTGCGGTACGGGGGAAAAGGCATCCACCCGAATATACTGGATAAAATTGAAAAGTTCCTTGTCCGGAAAGCCCTTGCCGAGACCAAGGGAAATCAGGTTCAGGCGGCCAGACTTCTGGGCATCAGTCGCAATACATTACGGAATCGGATTGACAAATATCGGCTGCAATCATAGCCTCCTCTCTTAATCGCCCTACAATTTTTGCTGTTAAAGCAGCAGCCATGTCCAATAATTGAACATGGCTTAACTGACGAACTGTGCATCATAATTATCGTTATATAACGATTAGTCGCGTTTAAACTGAACATTCAGTCCATAAAACCCTCCTATTTCCGCACGAGCAACCAATAAATCCTCTATAACATCAAATAGCTAATCTTAATTAGTGAACTTTCCTGTTGGCACTAAATCCGCATACATAATTAATGGGAACAGGACAGATACCATGAAGGTAACAAATCCATGAGGGGATCTTCAGTTTAGGGGGGAGGTGACAAGTATGCAAGACTGGCCTTCACGAGGGGTGAATCAGGGTTTTAAGGGAACTAATCTGACTTCTTCTCAAGATTCAAGCATCGATGCGAAACAAGAAGCATCACCTTTCCGACAATTCATCGGTAAGATCGAAGAAGCCCTTGTTGCCCTATTGCTTTACGCCATCCTGCTCTCTGCGATCTTGCAGTCGCTTTTTCGCGACCAACTTCTTGCCTGGTTGAGAAACATATTAGAAAGCACATATTAGTAAGTTAGAAATTATCTTAAGAAATGGAGCCGATGATGATAGATAATGAATGCCACGCAAAATCTCTTGAAGACGTTCTCGGTGGACTTAAGACACACCTCGAAAAAGGTCTTACCCGGCAAGAAGCCCAGGACCGTCTCGATAAGTACGGCCCCAACGAACTCACGGAAAAGCCCAGACCGGGATTCTTCGCAATGCTCCTGGATCAGTTCAACAACTTCCTCGTGATCATCCTGATCGTCGCTGCAGGCGTTACGATTCTTCTGGGCGAGTATGTCGACGCTATCGCTATCACCTTCATCGTCGCCTTGAATGCCGTGGTCGGGGTGATTCAGGAGTCAAAAGCCGAAAAGGCTATTGCCGCACTGAAGAAGATGTCTGCCCCCAATGCCCAGCTCATTCGCGACGGACATCAAGTCACCATACCCGCCCGGGAGCTTGTTGCAGGCGATATCGTCCTTCTGGAAGCCGGCAACTACGTGCCTGCCGATATGCGACTTGTGGAAAGCGTCAATCTCAAGGTCGAGGAAGCCTCGCTGACGGGCGAGTCGGTGCCTGTCGAAAAGGACGCGGCGCTTGTACTGGACAAGGATATTCCTCTGGGCGATCGGAAGAATACGGTTTTCATGAGCACGCTCATTACCTATGGGCGCGGCAAGGGACTGGTGACCGGCACGGGAATGCACACGCAAATCGGCCTTATTGCCGAAATGCTTCAGTCGTACGAGGACGAGGACACCCCCCTCCAGCAAAAACTGGCGCAGATGGGAAGAATTCTCGGGACAATCTGCCTCGCCATCTGCGGAATCGTCTTTATCTACGGTCTCTTTCGGGATACAAATCTGTCGGGTATTTTCGACACCGGCCTCATCAACTACCTTACTGCCGAAAAGAAGGATATCATCAATCTCTTCATGACCGCCGTAAGCCTTGCCATTGCAGCCGTCCCGGAAGGGCTTCCGGCTATTGTGACCATCTGCCTTGCCCTGGGAATGCAGCAGATGATCAAGCGCCACGCTTTGATCCGCAAGCTTCCCGCCGTTGAGACATTGGGGTGTACCACCGTGATCTGTTCCGATAAAACGGGGACACTGACGCAGAACAAAATGACCGTTCTTCAGGGATGGGCAGGAGAAAAGAGATTCCTGGTAACCGGCGATGGGTATGCTCCTAAGGGCGAGTTCTCCTTGGACGGTAAGCCTTTCATCCCTGCTCAAGATCCGGACATAGCGTTGCTCCTGCAGGGCGGAATGCTGTGCAATGATGCCAAACTCGAGGATCAGTGGATGTCGGAAGAATGCTTTTGGCGGATTATCGGCGATCCCACGGAAGGCGCCATGGTTGTTGCAGCGGCAAAAGGCGGCTTTTGGCGCAAAGATGCGGAGAAGGCTTTCCCGAGGGTTGGGGAGATACCTTTTGATTCGGACAGAAAACGGATGACCACAATCCACCGGAGCAGTGGCGCTCATAGTCCCATTGCTCCGCCAGGCCTCAAGTATCCACCCATCATCGCCTTCGTCAAAGGAGCGCCTGATGTCGTGCTGGACCTCTGCGGCAATGTTCTGCAGGGCGGTGTGGCGGTTGCCCTGACGGAAGAACAGCGTAAAAACATCCTCGGACAGAACCGCGATATGGCAAGCAACGCACTCCGGGTATTGGGCGTGGCATACCGGCCCTTGAGCGATATTCCCAAAAGCTGCAATCCCGATGATATCGAAAAGGATCTGACCTTCATCGGCCTCCTCGGCATGATCGACCCGCCGCGGCCCGAGGTGATTGATGCGGTCAAAGTAGCAGCCGGCGCCGGATTGAAGAGCGTTATGGTGACCGGCGACTACCGGGACACTGCCGAAGCTATTGCCCGTGAGATCGGTTTGCTGACTCCCGGCGGCTTGGTCCTGACCGGGGCCGAGCTCGACAAAATGAGCGATGAGCAGCTCGCGGCCAGCGCGGACAAGGTGGATGTGTGCTGTCGTGTTTCCCCCGCACATAAGACGAAGATCGTCGATGCCCTCAAGGCGCGCGGCCACATCGTGGCGATGACCGGCGACGGGGTAAATGACGCGCCGGCGCTGAAACGGGCGAATATCGGCGTCGCCATGGGGATTACCGGGACGGACGTGTCCAAGGAGTCGGCCGATATGGTCCTTACGGATGACAATTTTGCCAGCATCGTCTCGGCCATCGAGCAAGGAAGGATCATCTATTCCAATATCAGAAAGTTTGTCTACTTTCTCCTGGCCTGCAACGCGGGAGAAATACTGATTGTTTTCGGCGCTATGCTGATGGGGCTCCCCATTCCTCTGAAACCCATTCAACTCCTGTGGCTGAACCTGGTGTCGGATGGCGCCCCGGCCCTGGCCCTGGGAATGGAGCCGGGTGAACCGCATGCCATGAAACAGCCGCCCCGGCCTCCAAAAGAACCGGTGATCAATAGAGATATGGCGATCGGCATTTCCGTGGTCGCTGTTGTTGATGCTATTGCCATTCTGCTGGTTTTCTATCTAGGGTTGCAGCGGTACCCCGGTCATCTTGAGGCTGCTCAGACGTACGCCTTTGTGACCCTGTGTACATCGGAGCTCTTGAGGGCTTATACGGCACGGTCTGA